>JBOHCG010000075.1:0-19824 GCA_050698735.1 Streptosporangiaceae bacterium
CTCCTTGGCGGGATGGTGAGTGTGCTGGTTGGCCGTGGATCCGGCCTCGATCGCGGCGACGACCCTGATCGGGGTCAGCGGGGCCTCGGTGATCAGGGCCGCGTCCGGGCCCAGGGCGTCCTGCACCGCGTTCGCGATGACCGCCGCGACCGGGATGGTGCCGGCCTCGCCGATGCCCTTGGCGCCGAGCGGATTGAGCTGTGACTCCGACTCCATGTGGTGGATCTGGATCCCGTCGAGCAAGCCGACGGTGGGCAGCAGGTAGTCGGCGAGTGACGCGGTGAGCAACTGGCCATCCTCGCCGTAGACGAGTTCCTCGAGCAGCGCGCCGCCCAGGCCCTGCATCAGGCCGCCGATTATCTGGTCCTCAACGACCGCCGGGTTCAGCGCCCGGCCGCAGTCGTGGGCGATCGCGTAGTCGAGCAGCCTGATCTCGCCCGTGGCGGTGTTGACGAGCACGGCGGCGGCGTGCGCGCCGCTGGCCCAGGTGACCGTGCGGGGCTCGAAGTAGCTGACGGCCCGCAGGTCCGGACGCATGCCCGCCGGCCGGTCGGTGCTGAAGATCGCGTGCCACGAGAGCTCGGCCAGGCTCAGCGCCGGCTGTTCGATGCCGACGACGTGCGCGCCGTGGGAGTCGAGGACGACGTCGCCCAGATCGGCCTTGAGGATGTGCGCCGCCAGTTCCCTGGCCTTCTTCGCGACCTCGCTGGCCGCCCCGAATACCGCGGAACCGGCCACGACGGCGCTGCGGCTGGCCACGGCACCCCAGCCGTTGGGCACCTTGGCCGTGTCGCCGCCGGTCACGGTCACCGACTCGGGGTCCACCCCCAGCTGGTCGGCGCAGATCTGGGCGAACACGGTTTCGTGGCTCTGGCCCTGCGAGGCGGTACCGGTCGAGACGAACACCGATCCGGTAAGGTCGACGTGCACCGATGCGCCCTCGAAGGGCCCGATGCCGGTGCCCTCGATATAGCAGCCCATGCCGATTCCGAGGCGCTCGACCGAGGGATCCTCGATGCCGCGGGACCGGTTGTGCTCGACCGCGGTCGCCGCCCACGTCAGCATCTCGGCAAAGCTGCCCTCGATCTCGATCGGCTGGCCGTCGCGGTAAAGCAGGCCGTTCCTGTAGGGCGTCTCGGCCGGCGTGATCATGTTGCGCAGCCGGAACGTCAGCGGATCCAGGCCGAGCTGCCTGGCGGCCGTGTCGAGCAGTCGCTCGAACGCGAAGACGCCCTCCGGCCGGCCCGCGCCCCGGTACGGTGCGGTGGGCACCTTGTTCGTCAGGATGGATCGCCCGGTGATCGCGAAATACGGCACCCGATACGGGCCGCACAGGTGCGCGATCGTGTTGTAGACCATGACGAGGCCGAGCGGGTTGTACGCACCGCAGTCGATGTCGAAGTGATCGCGGAACGCGAGGATGTCGCCGTCGGCCGACAGCCAGAGCTCGACGTCGTGGATCTGTTCCCTGGCCTGGGTGCTGGAGAAGAAGAACTCGTAGCGGTCCTCGATCCACTTCACCGGACGCCGGAGCCTGGCGGCCAGCAGCGCGACGATCACGTCCTCGGCGTAGAGCACGCCCTTGACGCCGAAACCGCCGCCGACGTCGGGGGCGATCACCCGGATGCTGTCCTCGGGGCGCCCGGCGAGGCGGGCGATCGCCCGCCGCAGCGCGTGTGGGTTCTGGGTTGCCGACCACAACCTGACCTCGTCCGCGGTAGGAGCGTCCGCCAGCGCGCCGCGGGTCTCGATCGGGAGTCCCGTCTGGCGATGAGTCTCGAACCGCGCCCGGACGACATGCGCGGCCCCGGCCGCGGCCGCGGCCACGGAGACCTCAGAACCGACCGAGATGTCGACCGCGACGTTGAGGTCGCACCCGGAGTGGAGCTGGGCCGCGCCCGGAGCGACGGCGGCCGATACCGCCGCCACCGGCGGCAGTTCCTCGTAGTCCACGTCGACGTACTCGGCCGCGTCCTCCGCCCGGTACCGCGATTCGGCGACGACGACGGCGACGGCCTCGCCGACGAAGCGCACTCGGTCGTGCGCGAGCAGATACTGCGGTGCCGGATTCAGGGTGGGCTTGACCTCGGCGAGCAACTCGGCCGGGACCCGGTCCCAGAGGAACGGCGGCATCGGCTTGGGTGCGCCGAAGTCGGTCAGCACGGCGACGGTGACGACCCCTGGCATGGCCCGGGCGGCGGCGGTGTCGACGGAACGAATCAGCCCGTGCGGGATCGGGCTGCGCACGAATGCGGCGTGCAACTGCCCGTCGATGTCGATGTCGTCGACGTAGCGGCCGGCCCCGCGGAGCAGCCGGTCGTCCTCACGGCGTGGCACCGAGCGGCCGGTCCAGGCGTCATTCATGTCCCTCCCGCCTCGGATATCGGCACTACGGACCGGGCGGCCGCGACGATGCCCAGGTAGCCGGTGCACCGGCACAGGTGGCCGCCGAGCGCCTCGGTGATGTCGGCCTCGGTCGGTGCCGATCCCTGCTCCGCCTGCTCGGCGAGGAACAGCAGGGTCATGACGATCCCGGGGGTACAGAAACCGCACTGCAGGCCGCGATGGTCGTGCATTGCCTGCTGAATGGGATGAAGCGGCTTGCCCGGCTCGGTCAGGCCCTCGACCGTGCGCACCCGCCGGCCGCTTACCTGGGCCGCCAGCGTGAGGCAGGCCCGCACCGGCTGATCGTCGAGCAGCACCGTGCAGGCGCCGCAGACGCCCTGCTCGCAACCGACGTGCGTACCGGTCAGCCCGATCTCGTGCCGCAGGAAGTCGCTCAGCAGCAGACGGGCCGGAACGGTTCGCTCCACGTGCTCCCCGTTGACCTCGACATCGACCGTCACGGTCTGCCCGACCGCGTTCATCGCGGCGCCCGCCTCCCCGGGCCGCCCGCCTCGCCGACGGCCGGATCACGTGCGCGCGCGAGTGCGGTGCGCAGGGCGACGCGGATGAAGTGCCGGGCGAGTCGCAGCCGATAAGAGGCAGGAATGCGCGGATCGTCGATCGGGCGCATCTGGTCGGCGACGGCATCGGCCAGCTCGCAGAGGGTTGAATCGTCGGCATCGTGCCCGTTCGCCTGCGCCTCGAGCTGCTCGAACCGCAGCGGGACTCCGCTGCATCCCGCGACGCACACCCGCACGTCGGCCAGCCGGTTCGTCTCGGCCCGGACGGTCGCGGCGACTCCGACCAGGGCGAAGTCGCCGCGCCTGAAGCTGAATTCGGTGAAGCACGATCCCGTCCCCGGCGTTACCGGAGGGATGGAGATCTCAAGGGCGAGCTCGGTCGCCTCGATGCTCGTCGTGTAGTGATCTTGGAAGAAGTCCTTCGCCGCCACAGAGCGCTCGCCCTGCGCCGAGCCGAGCAGGATGGTCGCGTCCAGCAACCTCAGTACGGCCGGCACCTCGGCGCTTGGGTCGGCATGGACGGTGCTGCCCACCACCGTGCCGCGGCTCCGGATCTGGGGATGGCCGACGAAGGAGGAGGCTTCGCCCAGCACCGGCCAGCCGGCCCTGACGACCGGCGAGGCGCCGATCATGCGCTGGGTGACCTTCGCGCCGATTCGTAGCTGGCGCCTGGCGCCTACGGCGACCTCGTCCAGGCCCGGCAGCGCGGCGATGTCCAGCAGAACCTCCGGCTGCGCCAGCCGGAGGTTCAGCAGCGGTATCAGGCTCTGCCCGCCGGCCAGCACCTTCGTCTCGTTCGCGTCATCGAGCAGGCGCTCGTACATCTCCGCCGTGCTGGCGGGCCGGAAGTAGGCGAGCGGCGGCGGCTTCATCAGCCGGCGCCCGGAAGCTCCCAGCGCGGGCCGTCGTCGCGGAGCAGCTCCATCGTGATGCACTTGATGCCGTTGGTGCCGCCCTGCATGATGCCGTCGGAGTCGAATTCGACGACCTCGACCCCCGCCTTACGCACGGCCTCGATGGTCTTCACAGCCTGCTTGGACATGATGACCTTGCCGGGCTCGAGGACAATCAGGTTCGCCGGGCAGAACCGCTGCTCGTCCTTGGGAATCTCGATCAGCTTCACGCCGCGTGATAGCAGCCATTTGTAGGTTTCCCAGGGCAGATTGTCCGGATAGACGATCGCCAGCCGGTCGGCCACGGGCCCGATCACCATGTCGACGTGGAACTCCCCGCCCGCCGCGAACGTGTCCATGATCGTCGGCAGCTGCATGACGTGGATCTCCTCGACGCCGGAGGCTCGCAGCACGGCGTTGGCCTGGTCGAGGCCCTCCTGATTCGCGCCGCACGAGAGCCCCGCGACGACCACGTTGTCCGCGAGCGGGACATACATCGGCCCGACCTCGCAGATCCCGTTGCCGTGAATCGAGTGCAGGATGGGGCAGCCGACCTCGGCCAGGAAGCGCTGGAATTCGCGCTCAAGCCCACGCTTGTACGAAGCGTGACCGAAACGGGGAAGGATCGCGCCGCCGCGTACGAACCGAACCTCTTCGCACACGAACAACTTGCGCATCGGGCCGTAGGCGCCCCAGTTGTTCTGGAACTCCATCCAGGTGACCTTGACCCCGTTCGCCTCCAAAAGCTCGGCGTACTGCTGATGGCAGTCGATCATCAGCTTGATGTCGAGGTTGGTCCGGTGCCGCAGCAGGAAGAACGTAGGGTCCTGTGCCCATAGCTCGTTGCCCTCGTAGGCATCCGGCCTGACGAGGCCCGCCTCGCGGAATCGCCCGAGTCCCGGCGACCCCCACTTGCGACCCCAGACGGATTCGTATTCGTCAAGGAAGGAGAACTGCTCGAGCTTTTCCGCGGCCGGTGGCAGCCCGGGCCGATAATCGGGATATTTCGCGATATCGAAGCCGTCGAGCCCGTCGGTGGTTACTGCCATTTTGGTCTCCAGTCTTTTCGAGTCGCGCAGGCGACGGACGAGACACCAGGCGTCAGCCTGGTCGGAGCGGGCTGCTAAGGAGCTTCCACTGAGAACACGCAGTATTGTATACATATGCTGGTCGGGCGCGTCAAGAGTACCGAGCCATGAGGCCGCCAGGGGAGGTCGGCCGATGGCGCTGCTGAGCGGTCGCGCGGCCGTTCCAGCGACGTTCCCGGGATCCGCCTTGGCCGACCTGACGTGCGCTCCCTGCCTGCTCACCGGTTGGTTTCCATGCCGTGGCACGGCCGGGCCCGCCGCCCGGGACCGGGCCCCGAGGCCGACGGCGCTGTACGGGGGCTCTTGACGGCCTTCGAGCACATCATGTATACAAGTCCTCACCTCGACCTACCGGCCCGGCCAGTCGGCAAATTGTCCGTGCCGCGCTTCCGAATTGGATTACAGGTCTGTTTCCCTGCCACCTCTGAGGAGATTGAGAGGAACGAATGACTGTCGTGTCGGCGCCGACACCTGAATGGGCGCTAGCCCGGGTGGCGACCGTGACCGAAGGGGTTCGAGATGCCGGTCTTGATGCCCTGGTGATTTCGGCCGACTGGAAGCACAAGGGCAGCTATAGGTACCTGTCCGGGCGTGTCCTGTGGAGCCGGTGGGCCTATATCGTGATCGTGCCCGATCGCGAACCAATTCTCGTCGTCATCGCTCCCAGCCAGCGGTACTGGGCCAAGCGCGAAGGATGGATCGAGGACGTCCGGTTCGTCGAGCGCCCCATCGAGGAAGTCGCCGTCGCGCTCAAGGATGTGCTCAAGCCGGGCAGCCGGCTCGGCATCGCCGGGCTGGACGACACGATGCGCGTCGCCGACTACCGGTACCTGACCACCGAGCTACCCGGTGTCGAGATCTCGGACGCCACGGGCGTCGTCGCGCAGGCCCGGGCGCGCAAGACCGCCGCCGAGTTCGATTCGCTGCGGGACAGCATGCGGATCGCGGAGGAAGCCTTCAAGGGCTTCTGCGACAACGTCCGGCCCGGCGCGTCGCACTGGGCGCTTGCCGGCGAGGCCGAACGGATCATCCGGGGCCAGGGTTGCTACGACACCATGATCCTGCTGTCCGACGGTCCCTTCCTTCGCGAGCCCAACAACCTCATCGTGCAGCCCGGTGACGTGATCATGTTCTCGATCGAGCTGTCCGGGCCCGACGGTTACTGGGTCGAGCGCGGCGGGACGATCAGCATCGGGCAGCCCACCGACCGTACCCGCCGGCTGTTCGACGCGTGTTACGAGGTCTTCGTCACGATCCAGCCGCTGCTCGTCCCGGGCGCCGAATGCGGGCAGATCGTACGCCAGGTGGACTCGATCCTGAGCAACTCGGAGTTCGCCCGCGGTATCTGGGGCGGTCACGGCATCGGACTCGATGTCCTGGAGCAGCCGGTGCTCCTTCCCGACAGCCGGCAGCCGATTCCCCCCAAGCAGGCGATCGCCTACCACCCGCACGTCACCGACCTGGAGACCAGTCACGGCGCCTACCTCGCCGACACGTTCGAGGTGCACGAGTCGGGGGGCAAGGGGCTGGCCACCTTGCCGCACGAACTCGTCGTCGTCGGCTGACCCGAAAGACCGGATCCCATGAAGTTCGTTACCAACGACCCGAGGAAGGTCAGCGACATCTCCGGGTTTGACTCCTGGTATCAATCGCTGCCCCCGAAACTCGGCATCGACCAGTTCCGCACCGTCCTTCCGCTGCTGGTATCCGGGGGAGCCGACGGGCCCGTGCTCATCGCCAAGGAGATCGACCGCACGAACCTGCAGGCCCTTGAGCTAGACGGCCTGGGCGTGGTGTTCCATACCCCGTACTTTTCCTTCGACAGGTATGACGGCGGGCAGATGCCGGCGGTATACGCCGATGTCTACGAGGCATTCGACGCGGTCGTCGGCGACGAGGCCAAGCTGGACCCGGACCTGTCGATCTCGCTGTACGAGCGCCTGCGGGCGCGGCTTGCCGATGCGCCGCCGGTGCGGGCCGAGGTGTTCCGGGTCCCGCTCAACCACTACATGATCTCCCGCGAGTCCGTCCTCACGGCCCGGCAGGCCAGCCACGAGATTGGTGCCCGGATCGCGGAGACGTACCTCCCCGAGATGCCGGACGCGGTCGCGCTGAAGGAGTGGCTGCAGCGGCCGGTGGGCGACTGCCTGCGGGTCCTTGACGACCTCATGGCCGAGCGCGGAATCGACGCGCTGCTGGCCAGCTCGCCGATCAACGTCCAGCATCTCACCGGCGTGTCGGCCGGCGTTCTCGGCGAGGACGTGTGGGCGGTCTACTCCCGCGGCGCCGCCGACGTGCACCTGCTGGCCCGTCGCGAGATCCCGTGGTCGACGCTGCCGATCGAGCAGCCGGCCTCCAGGGACTTCCTGCTCCGTCACGTGCCGTCCGGCCGGATCGGCTACGAGGAGCTCGACCTGACGGCGAAGGCATATTTCGGGTTCGGCCTGGAAAACGCCGGCCCGGTGGCCGCGAGCCTGACCTTGCGCCGCTGGCGGGAGCTGCGATCCTGGGAGGATCTCGGCTTCTACATCGTCGGCGCGCAAGCGACGCGGCGGGGCATCGACGGCGCCATGCAGACCGTCAGGTCCGCGGTGGACCGCGGGGCTCCGGTCACGGAGCTCGACGCATACGAGGCATATCGCACCACCGTGGCGGCGGAGCTCGCCCGTAGCCCGGTCCGGCTCAACGTGCGCACGTACTTCACCCACACGCACGGCGGGAACCGCACGCACATCCCGGCACGCGCCACCGTCCACTCGCTGAACCCGCTGACGAGCCTGAAGATGGACGCCGGCCTAGAGATCTACGACCACAGCTGGTCGCTGCGCGCCGTGTCCGACATCACCAGGTCGGCGGTGGGCACGCAGGAGGGCGTGGCGTTCTACGACCTGGCATCCGAGGGACTCGTCGGCGGCGTAGTCGCCGCCTGCCGGCCGGGCGTGACGGGCGAGGAGATCTACCGGTCAGGGATGGGCTGGATGGAGCGCCACCACGAGGCGGTCAGGCGACTCGGGCTGTGCCCGGATGACGTCGCCGAATTCACCTCGTCCTTCGGCCGGGATGTCGGGCATCTCCTCGGCACCCAGGAACCGGCGACGGTGGCGTTCGAGCGCGGCAACTCGGCCGTGCTCGAACCGGGAATGCTCGCCGCGGCCGAGATCCAGTGGCCCTACCGCGACAAGTGCATCGGGGTCGAGGACATCTTCCTGATCACCGAGGACACGCCGATCAACATCACGCGCAACGACTGAACCCGATGCGCGCAACCACACTCACGCCGAGCGGAGCGGTCGAACATGGCTAAAGATGTGCTGCAGCTGATGGATGACTGGGGGCCGGAGCGCATTGTCTGCGTTTCCGACCCGAGGACCGGGATGCGCGGCGTCCTCGTCATCGACAACACCAGCCGGGGCATGGGCAAGGGCGGCACCAGGATGAGCCCGAGCATCACCGTGGGCGAGGTGGCGCGGCTGGCTCGGGTGATGACCTGGAAATGGGCCGCGGTGGACCTCTTCTTCGGCGGGGCCAAGGCCGGCATCATGGCGGACCCGCAGGCCGAGAACCGCGAGGCGATCATCAGGTCCTGGGCGCGCGCGCTGGCTAAGGAGATCCCTTCCGACTACGCCCTCGGCCTCGACATGGGCCTGACCGAGCGGGATGCCGCCGTGGTCCAGGACGAGCTTGGCGATCGCGGTGCCGCCGTCGGGAGCCCCGCCGAGCTTGGCGGGATACCGTACGACCAGATCGGCGTGGCAGGCTTCGGGGCGGCCGAGTCGGCGGCGGCCGCCGCCGAGGCGATCGAGTTCGAGATGAAGGGCGCGCGCGTCGTCATCCAGGGCTTCGGTGCGCTCGGCGCGGCCGCGGCGCGTCGCTTCGCCGAACTCGGCGCGGCCGTCATCGCGATCTCGACCGACAAGGGTATCGTCCACGACCCGGACGGGCTGGACGTCGCCGCGTTGCTCGCCGCCCGCGAGCAGCTGGGCGATTCCTTCGTCGCCGAGCATGCCAACAGGACGAGCATGCCGCTCGGCACGGAGCTGCTCATCCCGGCCGACATCGTCATGCCGGCCGCCGTGCAGGACGTGATCGACTCGGACCTGGCCGCGAAGCTCGACACCAGGCTCCTGGTCGAGGGCGCCAACCTGCCCACCGACGCCGCCGCTCAGCGGGTACTCAAGGAACGCGGCATCCCGGTCGTGCCGGACTTCATCGCGAACGCCGGCGGGGTGATCGCGGCCGCGTTCGCCATGGAGGCGCGGTACTCGGCGTTCCGCCCGGAGATCCCGCCCGTGATGACCGAGATCAGCTCGCGCATCCGCGCCAACACCACATTGGTGCTGGAAGAGGCGGCACGTAACGACTGCACGAGTCATGAGTCGGCGCTGCGGCTGGCGCAGAACCGGGTCCGCGCCGCGATGGAGCTGAAGGGCCGCTGGAACCCGCGGTGAGCGCAATGCAAGGGCATGAGATCACCGGCGTCATCTGCGCCCTTGTCACCCCGTTCGATGCCGGCGGCGAGGTCGATCTGGACGCGACCTGCCAGCTCATCGACTTCCACTGCGGGCATGGCACGGACGGCCTCTTCCTGCTCGGTACGTCCGGTGAGGGCCTGCTGCTCGCGCCCGAAGAGCGGATGGCGGTCACCGAGCGCGCGCTGGGGTACGCGGCGGGCCGGATTCCCGTCGTCGTGCACTGCGGCGCGACGGATACCCGCAGCGCGGTCCGGCTGGCCGAGCACGCGGAGCGGCACGGGGCGGATGCGATCGCGGCGACCGGGCCGCTCTTCTTCGCCTACCAGGAGTCGGAGATCGTCGAGCACTTCCGCCGGATCGCCGAGGCGGCGCCGGGCACGGATTTGTTCGTCTACGAGAACCCGGCTCGCGTCGGATACAGCCTTCCTGTCGCGCTCATCGGCCAGCTGGTCTCGAACGTGACCTCGATCGTCGGGGTGAAGGACACCGGTGCCTCGGTGGGCAGGCTGGGCGCGTATCAGACCGCGGAGAAGGACATGGTCGTTTTCACCGGCGACAACACGATGCTGCTGGCCGCCCTCGTGACCGGTGCGGCCGGGCTTGTCTCCACGACGAGCAACGTGACGCCCGAGCTGTTCGCGGGGATCGTCAGCGCGTTCGCCGCGGGTGACCTGGCGGCGGCGCGTGAGCGGCAGTTGGTCGCGACGCGTCTGCAGGCCGCGGTCTCCGGGCTGCCCTACGTCGCCGCGGTGGAGTGGCTGATGCGGACGCGCGGGCTTCCGGCCGGCACCGGGCGCCGAGAACCGATGCGGCGCCTGACTGCCGATCAGGAGGCCACCCTGCGCGTCCGGGTCGGGGATGACCCGGACCTGTCGGATTGGCTGGCCGGCCATGCGAGCTGACACGCCGCCGCAACGACCGGATCAGGCCCGCTACTACAGATGATTGGTGGCTGAACAGATGACACGAGTGGGCTTCGCTACCGGATACGACGCCCGGGCGTCGGTAACCGACATGGCCGCCTGGATGAAGCGGGCCGACGAGCAGGGCTATGAGATCGGGTTCTTCTCCGAAACGGTGGAGTTGATGCGCGACTCGGTGACCGCCCTCACCGCCTTCATCCAGTCCACCACGCGGATGAACATCGGCTGTACCCAGATCGTTCGGCTGCGGACGCCGATCATCATGGCCCAGACCGCGGCCTCCCTTGACGAGCTGTCCGGCGGCAGGCTGATCCTCTCGCCTGGGGCGTGCACGAACACGCACGCCAAGCGTCACGGGCTGCCGCCGGGCGATTCCCCCGCGGCCCTGGAGGACTGGGTCACCGCGATGCGGGAGATCATCACCGGCGCGAAGGTCGACTTCAGGGGCAAGACGATCGAGTTCGACGACTGCAAGCTCGGCTGGACACCCGTCCGCGAGAAGATCCCGATGTGGATCCCGGCGACCAGCGCGACCGGCCTCAAGATAGCGGGCCGGATCGGGGATGGAGTCCTGCTCAACGCGGTCTGCTCACCGGAATACACGGTCAACGCCCTCCGAATCGTCCGCAAGGCCGCGGCGGACGCCGGCCGTTCCTGGGACGACTTCCAGGTCGCGCAGCTGGTTGTCTGCTCGGTCGAGGACAGCCATGAGGCCGCGGTCGAGGCGGTTCGCTGGGAGGTGGCAAGCAAGCTAGACCCCTTCCAGCTGCCATTCATCGCGGCCCCGAAGATGCGGGTGGGTGAGCCGTACATCCATGCGGAGGACCTGCCGACCTTCGAGGAGGCGTACCGGCTCGGCGGGAAGGAGCGACTGGTCAAGGCCGTGCCCGACTCCTACGTCGAGGGAATGACGGCCAGCGGTACTCCCGACCAGGTCATCGCCCGGGTCCAGCAGTTCAGGGACGCCGGCGTGGATCTTCCGATCCTCCGCCCGGCCGCCGCTCATCAGGCCGAGCGCCTGATGGATCTCTTCGCGCCCGCATAGCCAGGCTTCAAGGCACGACGCGAGGGAGGCCCGATGGCGAGTCCGCAACAAGCCCGGCCCGGGCAACCGCTGGCCGGACAGGTTGCGC
Source organism: Streptosporangiaceae bacterium (assembly GCA_050698735.1). Classification (GTDB taxonomy): domain Bacteria; phylum Actinomycetota; class Actinomycetes; order Streptosporangiales; family Streptosporangiaceae; genus Palsa-504. The sequence continues at coordinate 11,416 of JBOHCG010000075.1, forward strand.
TGGTGACCGGGGCAAGCCGCGGCATCGGCCGCGCCATCGCGGAGGAACTGGCCAGCGCCGGAGCCGCGGTCGTGGTGGGCGCGCGTTCCGCGCCCGAACTCGAGCAGGTGCAAGCCGAGATCGAGTCACGCGGGGGCGAGGCGATCGCGGTGCCGGCGGATCTGCGTGAGCCGGACGAGTTGGCGCGCCTGATCCACAGCGCAAGCCGTTGGCACGATCGGCTCGATGTCGTGGTCAACGCGGCCGGCACGACGCGGCGGACGGGCGAACTCGACACCAGCCGCGACGACTGGGACGCCATCTTCGAAGTCAACGTGCGCAGCGCCTATTTCGTCTGCCAGGAAGCCGCACGATATGTACTCTCTCGCACCGGAAACGCATCATTTGTAAATATCGCCTCGGTGGCGGCGGTAGCGGTGACGGGAGCCAATGCCGCCTACGGCGCGAGTAAGGCCGCGCTAGTTCAGATGACTCGTGTGCTGGCCGCCCGATGGGCGCCGAGGATCCGGGTGAACGCGGTCGGTCCGGCCTACGTGGAAACGGAGCTCAACCGCGCCTGGCTGGCTAACCCGGACAATCGTGAATTTGTCATTGGGCATACTCCGATGGGACGGCTCGGCACCCCGGATGACGTCGCTAGCGCGGTGTCATTTCTCGCCTCGCCCGCGGCCGGCTATATAACAGGCCAACACGTGCTCCTTGACGGTGGCTGGACATGCGCATAGCCGCTATGTATACAAGGAGGCTGCCAGGACGAGCAAGGCGCTCCTGCCGAGCGCCCCGTTACGACCCGGCAACACGCCTGTCACACCCAGGCCTCCTTGGGAAGATGTACCAAACGGAGCCGCTCAGATGGTCGACAGGCTATAGACATGGAGACAGGGCTACGTATACACTTGGACGATCGCGGGTGACATCGTATCCCGGCAATCGACGAATACTCCTTTCGTGTTCCCGTGACGGAGGTGGGTCCTGAATGGACGACACTACGAATGGGATGTCGCTGATTGTGGACGGACATGTCCACATTGGCGAAGGGATCGATGGCGGCGGGTTCCGGCACGGGTCGATGAGCGGAGAACAGCTGCTTAACCTGATGGATGGACCCTTTCTGCTATTCGGCGAACAACGCAGAATCGATCGCGCGTTGGTGCAGCCGAATATCTTCAGGACCCGGACAGGTGACCCTGCGGAGCACCACGAGTACGTGTCACGCTTCGTTGCCGACAACAGCGACCGGCTGGTCGGCTGCTTTGTGGTCAACCCCTTGCTGGACTTGGCCAGGAACCTGGAAGTTCTCGAGGAACACCTGTCCTCGCGCGGCTTCAGGGCCATCAAGCTGCATCCCATGGCGCACGGCTACCTACCATCAGTGGTACGCGACGAACTCGATCCGGTGATCGAGATGGCGCGTCATTTCAATCGTCCGGTCCTCGTCCACCAGGGCGATCCGCCGTTCTCCCACCCGAGCCTGATCGCGCCGATCGCAAGGGACTTCCCGGACGTCTCGTTCATCCTGGCTCACTTCGCGACCCAGCGGGTGGTGATGGCCAGCGAGGCGATCTACGTCGCCGCGACCTGTCCCAATGTCTATCTAGAGACCGGCTGGGGGGCCCTGCCGCGGTTCAAGGAGGGCATCGCCGAGGTCGGCGCCGGCCGGCTCATCTTCGGCAGCGACTGCCCGATCCAGGAGATGGGTTCGCAGATGCGCCCGATCGAGGTCCTCGGCTGGGACGAGCCCATCGGCATCAACCTGCCCCGCGCGGAGATCGACGGCATCCTCGGCAACACCCTGTGGTCGCTGATCGGCAAGCCATGACACGTCGCGAACCGGCCAGCCGCACTCCCTGACCTGGCTCTTCCCGAACAGCGCAGGGCACAAAGACCAATTCGAAGCAGATTGCTGGAGGAACATCATGCTCTCTGATACGCATAAGAGACGGTCCGCCCGTCTCCTCGGGGCGGCCGCGTTGTGCGCGGTAGCGACGCTCGGCCTCGCTGCCTGCAGCAGCTCGGCCAGCAGCTCAGGCAGCAGCGCCGGGTCTACCACTACCGCGGGGTCCAATAGCGGCCAGCTGTTCGATATAAGCGTGAACACCGCGTCGGCGTCGGCGGAGTGGGCCGACATCTACGTTGCCCAGGACGAGGGCTTCTTCGCCAAGAACGGCCTGAAGATCACCACCGTGCTGTCGAAGAACGAGCCGGGCACCGCCCTGGTCGACGGCGAGGCGCAGATCTCCACCGGCACGCCGACGACGCTGTACATCGACGACTCGGCCGGCGCGGACCTCAAGGCGATCTACTCCCAGGGCTCCACCTACGAGGCGTGGGTCGCGAAGCCGGGCATCAACTCGCCGGCCGATCTGGCCGGGCAGACCCTCGGCGTGTTCTCGCTGCAGGACATCGACGTGATCTACACCAACGAGATGATGTCGCAGTTCGGTATCCCGGCGAGCAAGTACAAGACGCTGGCAGTGGGCGAGAGCGCGGACAAACTGGCCGCGGTGCGGGCCGGATCCATCGCGACGGCGCCGCTCTATCCGCCGACGAACTTCCAGGCCGCCGAGGCCGGGCTGCACCAGATCTTCAGCACGAGCCAGCTGAAGGACGGTCAGCTGCCCTCCTTCTACATCGTAAGGGAATCCTGGGGAGAGGCGCACCGTGCCCAGGTGGTGGCCTACCTGAAGTCGCTGAACGAGGCGCACGACTTCCTGTTCAACCCGGCCAACAAGGCGAAGGTGATTTCGATCATCGAGAAGCACACGGGCCTGTCGGCCGACCTCGCCGGGGACAGCTACAACATCTTCTTCACGCAGCCGGGCCTCAACTACTCGAAGGCGGGCGAATGGAGTGCCTCACCGACCTCGACCCTGGGGCCCACCCTGATCAAGCTCGGTCTGTACAAGAAGCCGGTGGCGTACTCGCAACTCTACGACCTGTCCTACCTGCAGGCGGCGGGGAGCTGATTTCCGGAGGCTGCCGATTCTGTCGACCTGGTGGGCCGGCCGGTGCCGGCCCACCAGCAGAAGAGGGGCACCGAACAGAGAAGGTTTGAGATGCAGCCAGGTTCCGCGGGGATGACCGAGAACCTCGATGACGGCACGCATGATCTGGTAGCCGAGGAGGCATCGGCGACCAGACGGCCGGGGCTGCTGCGGCAATCCGGCCCGTTGTACCGATTCGGCCTGCCCCTGATCGGGCTCGTGCTTTTCGGCGGGATCTGGGAGATAATCGGACAGTTCTGGGTGACGAACCGGCTGCTCTTCGCGCCGATGTCCGCCACGTTCGCCGAGCTTTACCACCTGATCGTGTCCGGGCAAATCGGACCCGACCTGGCGGTGAGCGGCAAGGAATTCATCATCGGCTACCTGGTAGCGGCGGTCCTGGGCCTCGCGTTCGGCGCCCTGTTCGCCGCGAGCAGCGTCGTCAGCAGGCTGATGACAGGCGTCGTCCAGGCGGGCTACGCGACTCCGCTGGTCGCGATCGCGCCGGTGATCATCGTGCTGTTCGGGATCGGCATCGAGTCGAAGGTCATCGTCGTTGCGGCGATGGCGGTCTTCCCGATCCTGATCGGTACGGAAGGTGCCCTTCGCTGGGTCAATCCCGAGTACACCGACACGGCGACGGCCTTCGGCGCCAATCGCTGGCAGGTGCTGCGGAAGGTGGTGTTCCCCGCCGCCGCCCCGGGCGTCATGACGGGCCTGCGACTCGGGGTCGGCCGCGGCATCATCGGCGTGGTGGTGGCCGAGTTCTTCGGCTCGAGCCAGGGTCTCGGCTTCCTGTTGCTGAACGACAGCAACGAATTCCTCGCCACCCAGGTGCTCGCCGTGGTCGTGTTGCTAGCGCTCATCGGCATCGTCACGAACAGCGTGCTGCTCATGCTAGAAAATAGGCTGTCGCCGTGGAACCGGCGCGGCAGCGGGCAGCGGTGATGGCCGTCGCGGCGGGCGCCCCGGCCCTCGGTCAGCTGGACCAGGCGCTAGAGGGCCGGAACGTAAGCCACCAGTACGCCCCGCGTTCGCGGCTCGTCCTCGACAACGTGTCGCTGCGTGTCCGACGCGGCGAGTTCGTATCGCTGGTGGGCTCGAGCGGCTGCGGCAAGACGACGTTCCTTTCCGTGCTGTGCGGCACGATCAAGCCGTCGCGAGGATCGGTCCTTGTCAACGGCAGGGATGTCACCGGCGTGCCCTCGACCGGGCGCGGCACTGTTTTCCAGAGCGACCGGCTCTACCCGTGGCGGACCGCGCTGAGGAACGTGACGTTCCCCCTCGAGCTCGCCGGCGAGTCATCAAAGGCCGCCCGCCAGAAGGCCGTCGAGGTGCTGAAGCTCGTGGGCCTCAGCCAGCACATCGACGCCTATCCGAGCGAGCTCTCCGGCGGCATGCGCCAGCGGGTGAACGTGGCCAGGGCGCTCGTCGTCGAACCCGACTTCCTGCTCATGGACGAGCCGTTCGCGTCCCTGGACGCTCAGACGCGGGAGGTCATGCAGGTCGAGTTGCTGCGGATCCTGGGCAGCACGAGCGCCGGGGTGGTGTTCGTGACGCACCAGATCGACGAGGCCCTGCTGCTGTCGGACCGGGTAGTCGTCGTCGTCGCGAACCCGGGGCGGATCGCGACACAGATCACGGTCCCGTTCGAGCGACCCCGCGACCGCGGCATCAAGCGCAGCCCCGAGTTCCAGGCGCTGTCCGACGAGATCTGGAAGCAGATCGAGGGCGACGTCATGCGGGCCACCGAGAGCGACGCCGATGCCTGAACGTACCGAGGGCAAAGCGAAGACCTCCGAGCGGGTCCTCGCCCGGTTGACCAGGATCAGGTCCTGGATGAGCGAGCGGGGGGTCGACCGGCTGTTCGTCTACTCCTATCGCTCCTCGATGACCGCGTACTGGACCGGTTACACGCCGCGCCACAGCGTGACCAATGCCAGCCTGCTCGTGATCACCGACCGCGATGCCGTGCACATCACGCGGCTCCCGCTGCACATGGCGACGGCGGAAGGCGCCCAGGTGCCGATCCCGATAACCTGCGCGGCGCCCAACCGATGGGAGGTAGCCAGCGTCACCGACCTCGCGGCCACGGCCGCCGCCTGGCTGGACGACGCGGGCTACGCGGGAACGAACGGCTTCGCCGCCTACGGGCCAGAAGCGGGTATCTTCCACGCGCTGCAGACCCGGTTCGGATCGGTGGCCGACCTGTCGGCCGACGTGGCTGAGTTCCTCGCCATCAAGGACGCGGCAGAGCTCGCCAGCGTCCGCGCGGCCGCGAGGGTCGCACAGGATGCCTTCGACGCCGGCTTCGGCGCGCTGCACATCGGCGGCACGGCCGGAGACGCCGTCGCGGCCGCGGAGCGGGTCCTGCGCGAGCGCGGCTCGTCGACATGGCACTGCTTCGCCGGAGGGACGGACGCCGCGGGCCGGACCCTGCTGCAGCCGACCAGCACGATCCTTTCCCCGGGTGACCGGGTATACCTGGAGGTCATCCCGGACATCGAGTCGTTCTGCCCGGAGGTCGCCTCGGCCATCTACATGGGCGACGTCCCGCCGGGCCTGACCGAGGCGGACAACCTCGTTGAGTACTCGCTGAGGCAGGCCATCACCAGGATGAATTCGCGCATGTCGTTCGCCGGCTTGTTCGCGGTGATGATGACCCCGCTTGAGGACGCCGGATATTCGCGTGACACGATCACCAGGCTCGGTCACGGCACCGGCATCGACAACATCGAGCTGCCCGAGTTCTTCGCCGCCGATGACGAGCGGCTGCTGGGGGACGGCCGGATCATCTCCATCCACCCCAACCTGAACAGCGACGACTTCGGCCATCTCGTGCGCGGCGGCACGGTCATCGTGCGGGCCGACGACTGCGAGCCGCTCTTCTGGCTTCCGGCCGGCCCGCTGGTCGCGACCTGACGACGCCCCTCAGCCGGGGGCGCCCACGGCTGGGCCGGGTACTCAGCGGGCGAGAATGTAGTCGAGCATGCGCAGTGCGGCCGGCAGGTCGGCGGCGCTGACCGCGCCGAATCCGATCAGCAGGCCCGGTTGCGCCGGGCCGGCATGGAAGCAGTCGCGCAGGCCGGATACGGCGATGCTTGCTCCGGCCGCGTCCTGCAGCACCTCGTCCTCGCTGAGCCCTTCCCGCAGCACCGCGGCGACGTGCAGCCCGGCGTTCGGGGCGCGGGCCGTGAGGTGGTCGGCCAGCGGCCCGGCGAGCGCCTCGGCGAGGATGTGGTAGCGCTCGGCGTAGCCGCGCCTGCTGCGCCGGATGTGCTTGTCCAGCAGGCCGTCTTCGATGACCGCCGCGTCGTGCCGCTGCGCCCAGCGCAGCAGCGCCCTGCGCCGCGGCGTCGACATCGTCATGCCGAGCGGATACTGATGCGAGGGCGTGACGTAGACGATGCGCGCCGTCGGCGGCAGCAGATCCACGACCAGGCCCTGGTCAAGCGTTCCCGCCCGTCCCGCGCTGACCCCAAGGCCACTAACCAGCCGGCCCCCGCGCGGGTCAGTAGGCGCGGCCGACCACGGCAATCAGGTCCGGCTCGTCCTCGGAGTCGGGCAGGCCGCCGTCGGCACGCACCAGGCAGCGCACGGTGATGCCCTGGGCGTTCAACTCGGCCTCGCCTGCCGGGCCGACCGCGGCCCACGGCAGCGTGGCCCAGCCAGCCCCGGTCGCCTCGATGGCTTCCGGAACAGAGGTCACCTCGGCGGTACGCCGCTCGCGGAACGCGAGCGCCTCCTCATGCAGCGTTTCCTGGTCGGCCTCGAGCGCCAGCGTCACCAGGCTCACCACACCGTCGATCGGAACCTGGGTCTTCTCCCCGGTCACCCGGCGCACCATCACGACCCGGCTCTCGGCGATATCCCGCGGCCCGACCTCGATGCGGACCGGGTAGCCCTTGAGCTCGGCGTCGATCGCGCGGCGGCCGAAGGGCACGTCGACCCGTTCGTCGAGCATGGCACGGACACCGGCGCCGTGCAGCGCGGCCGTCAGCTTGCGCGCGACCTCGGCGACGCCGTTGCCCTCCTTCACCACCAGCACGGCGGCCTGCACCGGAGCCAGCCGGGGTGGCACGCGAAGCCCGAAATCGTCGCCGTGCGCCATGATGACGCCGCCGATGAGCCGGGTCGTGATGCCCCATGAGGTGGTCCATGCCAGTTCACGCTGGCCGGAGGCGTCGAGGTAGGAGATGCCGAAGACGCGCGCGAAGTTCTGGCCCAGCTCATGGCTGGTGCCCATCTGCAGCGCCTTGCCGTCGCCCATCATCGCCTCGAGCGTGTAGGTCGACGTGGCGCCGGCAAACCGCTCCCGCATGGTCTTGCGGCCCACGACGACCGGCATGCCCAGGACGTTGACCAGCATGTCCCGGTAGACATCGTGCAGGATCCCGCGGGCGTAACCGCGGGCGTCCGCCTCGCTGGCGTGCGCCGTGTGGCCCTCCTGCCAGAGAAACTCGGTAGTCCGCAGGAACAGGCGGGGCCGCAGCTCCCAGCGCACCACGTTTGCCCACTGGTTGAGCAGCAGCGGCAGGTCGCGGTAGCTCTCCACCCACCTGGCCATCGACTCGCCGATGACGGTCTCGCTGGTGGGCCTGATGACCAGCGGCTCCTCAAGCCGCTTGCCGCCGCCGATGGTGACGACCGCCAGTTCGGGGCTGAATCCCTCGACGTGCTCGGCCTCCCGGCGCAGGTAGGACTCGGGGATGAGGAGCGGGAAGTACGCGTTGGCCGCGCCGGCCGCCTTGATCCGGTCGTCAAGCTCGCGTTGCATCCGCTCCCACAACGCGTAGCCGGTGGGCCTGATCACCATCGAACCGCGAGCAGGCCCGTTCTCGGCCAGCTCGGCCTTGGCGATCACGTCCTGATACCAGCGGGGGAAATCCACTTCCCGCGGAGTCAACAGCGCCTTTGCCACGCCTCCGATGGTATTGCGGCCGGCGATCAGCCCCCCGCGAACGTCACCTCTGGCTCACTGGCCTCGATTAGATATCAGCGCCTGGCGGTTGCATAGGTGCTGCCGTGCCGCCATCCGGCCCGGCCTGGACGGAGGCGGTGGACGCAACGGGCGCGGCCGGCCGGAGTTCCTGCCGCGGTTCGCCGCGGGGCTGTGTCCCAGGCTGGGCCTGGTACCTGGCGAAGGCGGGCAGGGCCAGCGCGATGACGATCGCGCCCGCGATGGTGACCAGGCCGCCGGACAGCGCGCTGATCGCCGGCGAGGTGAGCGATCCCAGGGCGCCCGCCTCCAGGTTGCCGAGCTGGCCGCCGCTCGCGCCGACGACGTAATCCGCGGCAGTGACCCGGCCGCGGAACTCCTCCGGCGTGGTCTGCTGGACGATCGTGCCGCGGAACACCACGGTGAACACGTCCGCCGCGCCCGCTATCGCCAGCATGAGGAGCGTCAGCCACAGCGTCCTGGCGA
>JBOHCG010000076.1:0-19706 GCA_050698735.1 Streptosporangiaceae bacterium
GAGAAGTACACCGGCCTGGCCGCCGACTGGGGCTGGCAGGTCATCGCCGGCACCGCCCGGTTCGCCGGGACCGCGGGAGCCCCGCGCCTTGAGGTGAGCCTGAACGAGGGCGGCAGCCCCGCGATCGCGGCGAGGCACTACCTGGTGGCTACCGGGTCCGCGCCGCTGATACCGCCCGTCCCCGGGCTGGATGAGGCCGGCTACCTGACCTCCACCACGGCGGTGGAGCTGACCATGCTGCCGGAGTCGATGACGGTGATCGGCGGCAACGCGGTGGGCCTGGAGCTGGGGCAGCTGTTCGCCCGGCTCGGCACCCGGGTCACCATCGTCGAGGCGCTGGACCGGCTCGCCCCATTCGACGAGCCGGAGATCTCGGCGGCGATCGAGGACGTCCTCGCTGACGAGGGCGCGGGCGCTGTCACCGGCGCGACAGTCACGGGCGTACGGACAGACGGCCCCGGTCGTTCGGTACTGCTGAAGACGGCAGCGGGCGGGGAGCGGGAGCTGGCGTGCGGGCAGGTCCTGGTCGCGGCCGGCCGCCGTCCCGTCACCGCGGGCCTGAACCTGGCCGCCGTCGGCGTGCGGGCCGGGAGCCGCGGCGAGATCGTCACCGACGAGCACCAACGAACCTCCAGCCCGCGGATCCGGGCGGCCGGGGACGTCACCGGCGGCCCGCCGTACGTTTACACCGCCGCCGCCCAGGGTTCCGCCGCCGCCGGCAACGCCCTTTTCCATGCCGAACGGGAGGTGGATTACTCGGCCCTGCCCCGTGTCACCTTCACCAGCCCGGCGATCGCCTCGGCCGGGCTCACCGAGGCCGGACTGATCCGGTCCGGGGTGGCGTGCGACTGCCGGGTGCTGCCGCTGGCGGCGGTGCCCCGCGCAATCGTGGACCGGGACACGCGCGGCGCGGTCAAGCTGGTCGTCGAGGCGGCTACCGGCCGGGTCCGGGGCGTACACGCCGTCGCAGACGGCGCCGGGGAGATGATCAGCGCCGCGGTCTACGCGATCCGCGCCCGGATGACCGTGTCCGAGCTGGCGGGCACGTGGGTACCGTACCTGACCATGTCCGAGGCGGCAGCACCGGCTTTCACTGTCACGATGGCCGACCGGATCATCGTCATGGGCGCCGGGCAGGTCCAAGCGGACGGCACCCACGCCGAACTCGCCGCCGCCAGCCCGTTGTACGCTGAGCTGGCTGCCACCCAGTTCCTCGCCACCGCCCCTAGCGGACCGGTAGTCGCACTGACTGCGTCATCAGCTCTCGCTGCTCCAGCGTCGTCACCCTGCGCTGGCACCAGGCAAGGGGAGCCGGTCCGGGACGGCAGCCTGTGCCTGGCAGCGGGCGGTCACGATCCAGTAGGCGATCCCGGCGGGCGGGAACGCGAGCATCAGGCACAGCAGCAGGCACCAGTCGGGCCGCGTGCCCGCGCCCGGCTCCGGGCAGGCGATGGGCAGGCTCGCGGGCAGCGGCCCGTCGCTCGTCGCCGGGGCCGTGGTGGCGCCGGGCAGGTCGCTGGTCAGGCCGCGCAGGTCCGCGCGGGTCTTCGCGGCGTAAGCAGCGTCGAGCCGCTCCTCAAGCTCGGTCAGGCACTGATGCCGGCTGCGACGGGCAGTCCGGCCAGGCGCCAGTCGGGCAGCCCGCCTTCCAGCGGCCGGGCGGAGAACCCGCGCGCCCGCAGCAGCCGGACCGCGTCGGGAGCGAACACGCAGTAGCGGCCCCGGCAGTAGGCGACGATGTCGGTATCGGCAGGGAGTTCGGCGAGCCGGGCAGCGAGCTGGTCGTGCGGCACGTTAACCGCACCGGGAATGTGGCCCGCAACGTACTCGGCCGCCGGCCGCACGTCCAGCACCAGGACCTGCCCGTCGCGCAGCCTGCGGGCCAGCTCGTCCTGCGCGACCGGCTCCAGCGCGGCCACGTCGCCCAGGTAGCCCCGGGCAGCCTGTTCCACCTCGGCCAGGCGGGCCGCAGCGAAATCCTGCACCTGGCCGATGAGCGCGGTGACGGCGGAGTCCGCAAGCCGGTAGAAGATCCTGACCCCGTCGCGGCGGGAGGCGACCAGCCCCGCGCCGACCAGCATCCGCAGCTGGGCAGAGGTGTTAGACACCTTCATCTGCGCGGTCTCGGCCAGGTCCTCCACGCTGCGCTCGCCTTGCGCGAGCAGGTCAAGCAGCTCCAGCCGGGCCGGGTTGGCCAGCGCCTTGCCCACTCGGGCGAACTGCTCGAACAGGGCCGTCTTCCGCGCGTGCTCATTCACCGGAACTCATTCCTCCAATATTCCTTGGAATATTGTAGCATCGAGGCAGGCCGACCGTGCCGCTGCTGGAGGAGCCGTGAGCTACGCCCGTGACCACCTGATCCCGCTCGTCGACGAGGGCCTTGGCAACTCCGCCTACCTGGCTGACCTGGGCGACGGCCTCGCGCTGGCGGTCGATGCCTCCCGGGACCTGCGCGCGCTGCGCGAGGCCGCGGCGAGGCGGGGCCTGCGGGTGGCATTCGCCGCCGACACGCACCTGCACGCCGACTTCCTCACCGGCGCCGTGCAACTGGCCGCCGAGGACGGTGCCACGGTGCTGGCCGCGGCAGCAGGGCACCGGGCCTTCCCGCACACCGCGCTCGCCGACGGGGACGAGGTGGACCTGGGCGGGCTGACGCTGCGGGCCCTGGCCACCCCCGGGCACACTGGCGAGCACCTGAGCTACCTGCTGCTGGACGGGGGCCGGGAGCTGGGGGTGTTCACCGGCGGGTCGCTGATCGTCGGGTCGGCCGCCCGCACCGACCTGCTCGGCGCCTGCAGGGCCGAAGAGCTGGCCCGCGCCCAGTACCGGTCGCTGCGGCGGCTGGCGGCGCTGCCGGACGCGACCGCGGTGTGGCCGACACACGGGGCCGGGTCGTTCTGCTCCGCCCCGCCCGGCACCGAGCGCGTGACCACGATCGGCGCGGAGAAGGCATCCAACCCGCTGCTGGCCGTACCGGATGAGGACACGTTCACCCGCCAGCTGCTGGCCAGCCTGGGCTCCTACCCTGCCTATTTCAGCCGCCTTGCCGAGGTCAACCGCCGCGGCCCCGCCCCGGTCACCGGGTCCGCGGGCCTGGCCCCGCTCACCCCGGCTGGCCTGCGCTCCCTGATGGGAGGGGACGGCCAGGTGGTCGACGTGCGGCCCGTCGCGGACTTTGCCGCCGGCCACATCCCCGGCGCGGTGTCCATCCCGCTGCGCGAGCAGTTCGCTACCTGGCTGGGCTGGGTGGTACCGGACGGGGTGCCGCTGGGCTTCGTGCTCGGCGACGGCCAGGACGCGGCCGAGGTCGCGTGGCAGGCGCTCAAGATCGGCTGCGAGAACCTGGCCGGGCAGTTGGACGGCGGCATGGCCGCCTGGCGCGCGGACGGCGGCCAAGTCGAGGAAACCGGGCTGGTCACCGCCGGCCGCATCGGCGCCCGTCCGGTGCTGGACGTGCGGCAGGCCGCCGAGTACGCCGCCGGGCACGTTCCCGGCGCGGTCCACATCGAGCTGGGCGACCTGCCCGCCCGGGTCCATGATGTGCCCGCCGGGGCGGTGGTGATGTGCGGGCACGGCGAGCGGGCCATGACCGCCGCCAGCCTGCTGCAGCGGGCCGGGCAGCGCGGCCTGGCCGTGCTGGCCGGCGAAGCCGGCGACTGGGCCGCCGCCACGGGACGACCGCTGCGGGAGGGAGCATGACCCGGCAGGGCCGCACTGGCCTGGCCGCCGTGGGCGGGCCGGACGTGCGGCTGGGGCTGCGGGTCAACCTGACCCAGTTCCTGCTGCTGGCGGTGGTGAACTTCTTCGTCGGCGGCATGGTCGGCCTGGAACGCACCGTCACCCCGCTGGTCGGGGCCGAGCAGTTCCACCTCGGCGAGATCGCCGTCGCGGCCTTCGTGGTGGTCTTCGGGTTCACCAAGGCGATCACCAACGCGGTCGGAGGCGCGGTCACCGCACGCTACACGCGCAAGGCCATCCTGGTCGCCGGCTGGGTCATCGGCCTGCCGGTACCGTTCATGCTCGCCTGGGGGCCCAGCTGGGCGTGGGTGATCGCCGCGAACGTCCTGCTCGGCGTGAACCAGGGGCTGACTTGGTCGATGACGGTGAATATGAAGATCGACCTGATCGGCCCCGGCCGCCGCGGCGTCGCCCTGGGCATCAACGAGACCGCCGGCTACCTCGGCGTCGCCGTTACCGCGCTGGTCACCGGCTACCTGGCCACCGGGTTCGGGCTGCGCCCGGCCCCAGAGCTGCTCGGCGCGGGCTACGCCGCCGCCGGGCTGGCCCTGTCGGTACTGGCGGTCCGCGACACCGCCGCCTGGGCCGCCGCCGAGGCCCGGCAGCATCCCCGCCAGGCCGGGCCGCAGCCGCGGTTCCGGGAGATCTTCTGGCGGGTGTCCTGGGCCGACCGGACCCTGGCGGCGGTCAGTCAGGCCGGGCTGGTCAACAACCTCAACGACGGCCTAGTCTGGGTCGTGGTGCCGGTCCTGCTGGTCAGCCACGGCGTGTCGGTCACCGGCGTGGGCTACATCAAGGCGCTGTACCCGTTCATGTGGGCCGCCGGGATGATCGCCACCGGCCACCTCGGCGACCGGATCGGCCGCAAGCCCCCGGTCGTGGCCGGGATGGGAATCCAGGCCGCCGGCCTGGCCGTCATCACCGCCGGGATCTCCCACGCGCTGGCCGCCGGGCTGGCCGGCGCGTTCCTGCTCGGCCTGGGCACCTCCCTGGTCTATCCGACGCTGCTCGCCGCGGTCAGCGACGCTGCCCATCCCGCCTGGCGGGCATCGGCGCTGGGCGTCTACCGGCTGTGGCGCGACGCCGGCTACGCCATCGGCGCCCTGATCGGCGGCGTGACCGCCGCCGTCGCCAGCCTGGATGCGGCGATCGGGGTGGCGGCCGTCCTCACCGCTGCCTCGGGCCTCCTCGCCTGTGCGTTCATGACCGAAACCCATCCCCGGCATGCCGGGCCATCACTCCACGCGTAATCTTGGACAGTGCGCAGAGGCGGGCGGCCCGTTCGAGGCGTGGCTGCTGCAGCGCGGCATGCGCACCCTGTTCCTGCGGGTCCACCGCGCCTCAGAGACCGCGCTGGCGATCGCGACGGCCTGCTCGAAGCGGCGGCCGAATCCCCCGCCGGGTTCCGGCTGCTGTTCAAGCACGCCCTGCGCGAGCCGGAGTTCTCCGAGCGCATCGAGAAGTTCCGCGCCGACATCAGCGCCGCCGCGTACCTGCAGATCGCGGCGCTGGTACCGGACGATGGGCTGGCACGGTGGGCGGCGCAGCTGGCGCCGGCGGTGGCCATCGAGGCGGTCATCGCCTGGCTCGACGCGGGCCAGCCTGACCCCGCCCGGGCCGCCGCCCGCGTACGGCAGGCGGTCATCGGCGTCATCGGCGCCGCAGCCGCCCCGGACGCAGACTCCTCCTTTCCCCACCCCGAGAACATGGAAGGACCAGCACTATGACGAGCACCCCGAGCGCGGGACCGGACCGGGTTGCCGCGGCACGGCAGAGGCGGGTTTGGGACAAGGCCGCGCCCGGCTACGACAGGCAGATCGCGTTCTTCGAGAGAAACTGGTTCTCCGGCGGGCGGGAATGGCTCGGCGAGCGCGCCCGCGGCCGGGTCCTCGAAGTCGCCGTCGGCACCGGCCGCAGCCTCCCCTACTACCCGGCCGACGTCACCGTCACCGGCATCGAGCTCAGCCCGGCGATGCTGGCCATCGCCAGGCAGCGTGCCACGGACCTCGGCCGGGACGTGACCCTGCGCGAGGCAGACGCCGAGCACCTGCCATTCGACGACGCCTCGTTCGACACCGTCACCTGCGCGCTGGCCCTGTGCACCATCCCCAGCCCCGCCGCAGCGGTCGGCGAAATGCGGCGGGTCCTTGCCCCCGGCGGGCGCCTGCTGCTCCTGGATCACATCGCCAGCACCTGGCCGCCCCTTTACGCCGCCCAGCGGCTCGCCGAACGCATCACGGTCCGCACCGCCGGGGAGCACTTCACCCGCCGCCAGCTCCCCCTGGTCACGGCTGCCGGGTTCCAGGTCATGGAAACCGAGCGGCTCAAGGCCGGGACCGTCGAGCGCATCTGCGCCGTTAAGCCCGCCTGAACCGACGGCACCGGCACGCGGACCGTAGGCAGAGCCTTGGCAGGACTACCCAGCCTCTGCCGGCCCCGGCCAACTCCAGCATCTCGTGGCACTGGGGCGGGCCGCGTTCAAGGAGACGGCACCGCTCATGCAATCCTCGCAGATGCCCGGGTCCAGCCTCGCAAGCGCGCCCTGCCCCGTCGGCTGGTTGCGCCCGCGCTAGCTTTTCTCGATCAGCCGCTTGAGCGCGGTCATGTTTCCCGGCATCTCCTTGCGCGCCTCCCGGCGGACCACGAGGGGTACCAGGACCTTGCCGATGCCGTGTCCGGTGAAGTCGACGCTGATAGTCAGCCGGGACCGGGAGTCGGCGACCGGCTCGACCAGGACGTCGACAGTTGCCCGGATCGACCCGTCCGTGCCCCGTACGCCCCAGGTCCTGGGCGGGTCGATGTGGGTGAGTTCGGAGGTAACCGGGCGGCCGGCGCCGCCGATGCGACGCGTCGTCACGCACTTGGTGCCCACGGGCGGTACCCGGACGCCGTCGGCCAGGGCGTCCAGGTGCCCGTCCTCCACGCCTTTCTGCCACTGGCTGAACAGGGACGGGTCGGTGGCGCAGGCGAAGACCTGGGCGGCCGGACGGTCGATTTCGGCGGTGGTGACGATCGGCGGCACGTCAGCGGCCCTCCTTCAGCAGTGCGGCGTAGCGGTCCAGGTACAGCGGCCAGCCCTCCGGCCCGTCGATGCCGTCGGCGATTGCTTCCCATCCGGGACCGTGCCGGTCGATGTGCCGGTGTTCCAGTTCCACCCGGGTGCGGGCCGGTGTCTCGGCGTAGAACCGGACCTCGACCTCGCTGGTCTGGGCCTGGTCGGTCTCGATGGTCCACTGGGGGCTGATGTCCCAGCTGAATACCACCCGGTCCGGGGGCTCGAAGGCCAGGATGCGCGCCCACCGGCACTCGCTGCCGTCCGTTGCCCGGTCCATGATGCCGCCGCCGACCCGGGGCTCGAACACGGTCTCGGCGACCGGCGCGCCGAGCAGGTTGTGCTCCGGCGGCTTGAAGTCGCCGAACCGGTCGGTGAACACGGTGAAGGCGCGCTCGATCGGCGCGTCAACCACGATCTGCTTGCGGACTGTCGCTGCCCCCGTCTGGGCCATCAATCCTCCTCGGTCGGCGCTTCCACGGCATCGGCGTACCCGGCCAGCGCCCGCTGCCAGTAGGTGTCGAGCTGATCCCGCAACGCGGCCAGCGCGACCGGGTTGAGCCGGTAAATCCGGCGCGTCCCCGCCGCAACGTCCTCCACCAGGCCGGCGTCTTTCAGGATCTTCAGGTGCTGGGACACCGCCGACCGGCTCACCGGCAGCTCGGCCGCCAGCTTCCCGACAGCCAGGGGCCCGTCGGCCAGCCGCGCGACGATGGCCAGGCGCGTGCCGTCGGCCAGCGCATCCCACCGGTCAGCATCTCGGTTAGTATTCACTAACCGTTAGAATTCACTAACCGACCCGCCTTGTCAAGACACACCTGTTCATCCGCTACCCCGACCCGGTGCCGCACCCCAGGCCCACTCCGCCAGGCCGCGGAGCTCACCCAGATCGAACTCGCCCGCCGCATGGGCGTCGGCCATGCCGCTGTCAGCTGATCGAGGCCGGGCTGCTCGACCCCGACGGCCTCAAGGCCGCGGTCACCGAACTGGAAACCGGGCCCTACCGCGAGGACCCGTGGTCGAGGCTGGTCGAGGCGATCACGCCGGACCAGGCGGCACGGGCGTTCCTTCCCTGAACCCTGGGCCGAGCCAAGACGACAGGTCAAGCAGTTCGGCCTTGCGCGCCAGCATGTACAGCCGGGCGTGGGTGCGCCGCTCCTCGCGCACCAGGGTGAAGCCCTGAGCCTGGTCATACGCCGCGATCTGCGGGTACTGGGCATGCCGGACAAGTCTCTAGACCAATGGTCTAGATCTCTGGCGTTATCTCCGGAGCCGGGGTCCAGGGCTGCTCCCAGGGCCGTCACGCACCGTGAAGCCTGCTGGTGAAGCGCGCCGAGGAGGTGGCGCGCCGGCTGGGCCGGGCACGGCGGCCCGCCAAGATCGTCCACGTGCACGTGGCGGCGGCAAGGTATTCCCCGGCCGATGGCCCCGGAGTTTGTCAGCGACGCAGCTGGGTCCACCGTGCCGCGACCTCGGGCGGGCCGGAGATCTCTAGTGCGCCGGGCTGCTGGCGGTTGGTCAGCCACAGCAGCAGGTCCGACCGGTTGGCCCGGATGGCGGTGTCCGCCTTGCGGTGGCCGGGGACGGCGACTACGCCGGCTCGTTCGTCCAGATCGATCCACCACTCGCTGGCGCCGTCGGTGGCGTGCAGGTGCAGGGATCCGGTCAGGCCGACGATATCTGGCTGGCTCAGAAGACCGGGCAGGAACTCGGTCAGGAACTCCTCGATGCCCGCGGCGGCGACGTGCCCGTCGAGTGGCGCGGGCAGCGATCTGGTGCCGAGGCTGGCTGCACGCTGAGCGTCCCAGCGGTGGATGGCTAGTTCCACGGCGAGGCGGCGGCGCCACCAGCTGACTCGCTGGTCGCCGCGGCTGGAGAAGGTCCAGGTCCATGATTCGGGCGGCGTGGCCGTCAGGATGGTGAGGGTCCGGTCCAGGTGAGCCTCGTACCAGGCCGCCAGCGTGTCCCGGTCAGCAGGCGGTGTCTCCCGGTCGCGGCGCGGCACGGCCTGGCCGCTGGTGACGATCTTTGCGATCCAGCCGAGGATGGCGCCCATGTGGCCGACGAGGTCGGCGGCGTTCCAGCCGGGGCAGTCCTGCACCGGGCGTGACCAATCGGACTGCGCGACGGCGAGGAGGTCGCGTCCGTCAGCCGCGGCGACCATCAGCAGGTCGAGTTCAGACACGGCCGTCTGCCTTTCCGCTAAGCGCCGGGACCGCTGATGCAGGTGCCCGGCTAGCAGGGCGGGCGGCGCGGTCTCTGCGGCGGTCCCCTGCCTCAACGAGTGAAGATCGACGCAGACATGCCAGGTAGCCGTCATATGTGCAATCCTCGGACGCGTTGACTGCAGGCACTGTCGTCAGCATACTGGGCCGCCTGACGGCGTTAGCGCGTCGGCAGCGACGGTGTTCCCTGTGCTATTCCTTCAGGCGCCGGCTTCCGCCGTGCCAGTCCTCCTGGATGCCGGTCTCGCCGGGGTTAACTCCGAAGCTGCGTAGCTGGGGCCGTTCTCGCAGGCTGCGCTTGAGTTCGGCGAAGCCGGGGAAAGAGGCGAGCCCGACAACGTGGTCCCATAGCGCTGCGCGGTGACCTGCCGGACCCATTTGCTCGTCATCCAGGCGAACGGGCACAGTGGATCGAAGTAGAAATTGATATCCGCGTGGTTCATGCTGTCCGGTTCCATGACTATCAGGACGATGCGGCGGCGTGCTGGCGCAGGTACCCGACCAGGCCGGTGACGTCCTCGGGGACGAGGCGGCCGATGGCACCGCTGGAGTACACACTCACGACCACCTTGCCCTGCGGGTCCAGCACGAAGCCGGTGGACTGCAGGAACAGCGGATCTTCGTTGACGAACGCGCCGGTCAGCCCGGCGACCGCACGGGCGTCGGCGGTGTGCCCGAGCGGGAACGTGAGGCCGTGCTTGGCGATGAACTCCGCTGTGGTCTTCTCGTCGTCGACCCACAGCGCGGCCACCCGGATGCCGGCCTGGGCCAGGGACTCGCCGGCCCGCTGGAACGCGCGCAGCTGGGCGGTGCAGTACGGGCACCAAGCTCAGTACGCGGGTGATATTAACTTGACGTTGTATTAACTAGAACTCATACTTGAAGGGTGATCGTCGACTGGACCGACGAGTTTGACCGCTGGCTCACTCACGCCGAGGAGCAAGGCGGACGCCTCCTCGCGGTCGCGACCGCGTTACTGCAAGAACTCAACGATCTTCCGGTCAAGCCCGCCGAGGAGACCGCGACCTTCAAGCGCGTCCGGCAGGCACGCCGACATGAGCTATGGAGGGTCGCCCACCCGTTCGACCCGGCTGTCGCCGTCCGGATCATCTGCTGGTTCCCGTCCGACGAGGAGGTCGTGATCGCCCTGGTCGGATGGGACAAAAAGGTGATCGGGGACATTTTCTACGCAAGCGCGGCAGTACGCGGCGAGGCGA
The DNA here is from genome assembly GCA_050698735.1 of Streptosporangiaceae bacterium. Taxonomy (GTDB): domain Bacteria; phylum Actinomycetota; class Actinomycetes; order Streptosporangiales; family Streptosporangiaceae; genus Palsa-504. The sequence continues at coordinate 10,233 of JBOHCG010000076.1, forward strand.
TGGTCGATGCGTGGCAGCGTCAGAAGGGAAGCTCCGATGAGCGAGGAAGTTAAGTTCATCCGCGGCAACGACCGCATTAAGCAACTGGCTCAGCGGCCCGACATCGCCGCCGAGGTCGCCCAGGTCCGCGCCGACATGGCCGAGGCCGACCGCACCTACGCCATGGGACTCGCGGCCCTCCGCCAGGCGGCCGAGCTCACCCAGGTCGAGCTCGCCAGAAGAATGGGCGTCACCCAGGCCGCCATCAGCCGCATGGAACAGCCCCACGACCTGCTCCTGTCCACCCTCAACTCCTACCTCCAGGCCATCGGCGGCACCGCCCGTATGATCGTCAGCTTCGCCGACGGACACGAGGCCACCCTCGACCTCTCCCAGTTGGCATAGCCACCCTTAACAGCGCCTGGCTTGTTGCCTAGCGGTGGGCGAGGCCGTCGATCATCAGGGCGATGGTGAAGTCGAAACGGTCGTGGCCGGTTCCCGCGGTGAGCTCGGCGGCGTAAGCGCTTGGTCTGCGGGAAGGCATCGGGCAGCGCGGCGAACCGGCGCAGCAGTTCGTCGCGGCTGACGACCCAGCTGCCGTCGCCGTGGCTGCGCTGCTGGTTGACCAGGGAGATCTCGAGACTGTAGGCGTTGACGTAGAGCGTCAGGGAGTCGGTCGCCCATGCGGCGGCCTGCGGGTCGACGGCGCCGGCCAGCAGGATGGCGAGCATTCCCTCGCTGACGCGCAGCGTGTCCAGGTTGGACGGCGCGACCGCCGACATCATGGATCTGATCGACTCAAGCATCGCCAACCTGGCCGGCCCGTCCATCCGCGCCGACCTCGGTGGCGGCCAGGTGACGGTGCAGTGGATGCTGAGCGCCTACTCCGCGGCCTTCGCCCTCGGCCTGGTCACCTCGGGCCGGCTCGGGGACCTGCTCGGCCGCCGCCGGCTGTTCCTGCTCGGCATGGCCGGCTTCACCCTGGCCTCGCTGGCCTGCCGTCTCGCCCCCGATGTCGTCTTCCTGATCGCCGCCCGCACGCTGCAGGGTCTGCACCTGGGGCTGTCCATCGCCGTCATCGGCCTGCTCGCCCTGTGCTGGTCCATCGCCCACTGGGGGGCCGGCATCGCCGCTGGCCTGGACTTCCTGACGCTGCCGCTTGTCGGCATGCTGCCCAGGCACGCCCAGCAGGCGCATGGCTGAGACAATGCTCCCGGCGGTCCTAGCTGAGGGAGTCCCGATGCTGCACGAGAGAAACACCGTCCGCGACCAGATGGACGACGACACCTACGCCTCCAGTGACCTGTCCATGTCGCTGCCGAAGTACCGCGTCCCCGAGCGGGAAAAGGATCCCAGGCACGCATACCAGGTGGTCGCCGACGAGCTGATGCTGGACGGGAACTCGCGGCAGAACCTCGCCACCTTCTGCCAGACCTGGTCCGAGCCCGAGGTGCACCGGCTCATGGACATGTCGATGGACAAGAACATGATCGACAAGGACGAGTACCCGCAGACCGCCGAGCTCGAGGCCCGGTGCGTCAACATGCTGGCCGACATGTGGAACTCGCCGTCTGCCGCGAACACGATCGGAACGTCGACGACCGGCTCCAGCGAGGCCGCCATGCTCGGCGGCATAGCGCTGCTATGGAAATGGCGGCAGCGCCGCCGGTCGGCCGGCCAGGCGGCGGACCGGCCCAACCTGGTCACCGGCCCGGTTCAGATCTGCTGGCACAAGTTCGCCAGGTACTGGGATATCGAGCTCCGCGAGATCCCGATGGACGGCGACCGGCTGATCATGACGCCCGAGGAGATGCTCAAGCGGGTCGACGAGAACACCATCGGCGTGGTCCCGACCCTCGGCGTGACGTTCACCGGCCAGTACGAGCCGGTCCAGGCGGTCAGCCAGGCGCTGGACCAGCTGCAGGCCAGCGCCGGGCTCGACGTGCCCATCCATGTGGACGGCGCCAGCGGGGGCTTCATCGCGCCGTTCGCCGAGCCGGATCTGGTGTGGGACTTCCGGCTGCCGCGGGTCAAGTCCATCAACGCCTCCGGCCATAAGTTCGGGCTCGCGCCGCTCGGTGTCGGCTGGGTCATCTGGCGGGACAAGGAAGACCTGCCGGAAGACCTGATCTTCAACGTCAACTACCTGGGCGGCAGCATGCCCACGTTCGCGCTCAACTTCTCCCGCCCGGGCGGGCAGATCATCGCCCAGTACTACAACTTCGTGCGGCTGGGGCGGGATGGTTACCGCAGGATCCACGAGGCGGGATACCGGAACGCGTGGCACCTTGCGGACGGGATCGCCGGCCTGGGCCCGTTCGAGCTGATCTACGACGGCCACGGCGGGATTCCGGCCGTCACATGGAAGCTCGCCGAGGGCGCTCCGGCCGACTCCAACCTCTTCGACCTCGCGGACCGGATGCGGAACAGGGGCTGGCAGGTGCCCGCCTACACGCTGCCGCCGAACCGGCAGGACCTGGCCGTGCAGCGCGTCATCGTCCGGCACGACTTCAGCGAGGATCTGGCCAGCCTGCTGCTTGATGACTTCCGCCGGTCGCTGGGGTACCTGAAAGAGCACAAGCCAGCCAAGCCGCTAACGGAACAGGAAAGCGGGGGCTTCCACCACTGACAGGCTGACCGGCAGCCCGGTGCCTGCGATTCTCCTTGGTCTCTGCTGTCGTCAAATAGTTCCGTCGCCGGCCTCCGGCAGCCCGGCCGTCACGAGTCCCGCTCCCGCGTCCGACCTCAGCTGGCCGCAGCTCGGCGGCGGCCCGGCCCGGACCGGCTACCAGCCCGGCGAGACGCAAATCGGGACCGGGGATGTCGGCAGCCTGGCGCAGGCGAGGATCTACCCCACGAAGGCCGACCCGACGGCGCCATTGATCGCCAACGGGATCCTGTACGTGGACGCGAATGAGCTGTACGCCTTCGACGCGACCGGCGCGACGCACTGGTGAGCCTGTTCGCCGGCGACAGCGTCTCCGCCGCCGACAGACTGCGGTGGAGCTACATGGCCCTGTTTCCGCCCGTCCTGCTGTGGGATGAGGACGGCTATCGGGCGATCCTCACCCGGCATATCCAGCTCGTCCGTAACGCGGGCGCCCTCGACCGGCTGCCGATCGACCTGGCGTCGGCGGGCGTAATCGCGGCCTGGAGCGGTGACTTCGGGGCGACTGCTGCCCTGGTCGCGGAGGCCAAAACGGTCTGCGAGGCGACCGGGGCCCCCGGCATGCCGTTCGCTGCCCTTTTGCTCGCTGCCCTGCGGGGCAACCAGGCCGAGGCCGTCCTGCTGATCGACGCCACTATCGCGGCGGCCGAAGCCGAGGCCCAGGGGATCGCGGTGACCTACGCGCACTGGGCGGCCGCCGTCCTCAACAACGGCCTGGGCCGCTACGACGAGGCCCGGGAGGCAGCCCGGCAGGCCGTCGAAGATCCAGCCGGGTCCTTCGTCGCCAGTTGGGCGTTGCCCGATCTGATCGAGGCCGCCGCACGCAGCGGAAGCATGTCCATGGCCGGCGACGCCGTGGCGCGGCTGGCGGGAACGACCCAGGCCGGCCGCAACGATTGGGGGCTGGGCCTCGAGGCGCGCTCCCGCGCGCTGGTGAGCGAGGGCCAGACCGCCGACGGCTTGTACCGGGAGGCGATCGACCGGCTGGGCCGCACCCAGCTTCGCCCGGAGCTTGCCCGCGCCCACTTGCTCTACGGCGAATGGCTGCGCCGCCAGGGCCGCCGCTCGCAGGCCCGGGAGCAGCTGCGCACCGCCCACGGCATGCTGGACGAGATGGGAATGGAAGGATTCGCCGAGCGGGCTCGCCGGGAGCTGGCGGCCACTCACCCGCACGACGCGGCAGCCGGCCGCGCGCCGCGCAAGGTAATTCAGCAGCGCGGTCTTGCCGGTTCCCGGCTCGCCGCGCAGCACCAGGACCCGGCTCTGGCCCGCCCGCACGTCCGCGACCAGCCGGTCCAGCATGTCGGATTCGCCGCGACGGCCATGCAGCCTGCACCGGGGCGGCTGGCCGGCGATCAGGGGCGTGGGCAGGTTCGTGTCACTGTCGTGATTAACGCCAGGCATGATGCTCATTTCCTTGATCCGTTGGCCGCGCCGCGCCACCAGCTTGTGACCAGGGCCGCGTACTGCGCTGCGGCATCTTCCCAGGTGAAGTGGCCCGCGTCGATGACGTCGAGCTTGCTGCGGCGCAGCCGCTCGTGCAGGAACCCGGCGTTGGCCGGCGGGGTTGCCGTGTCGCCGGCGCCGGCCATGATCTGCACCGGGGTGTCTATCTGCGGCAGCAGGCCGGCAAGTGCCGGAAGCTCGGCCGGGTAGGAACGCAGGTAGCGGACCGACTCGGCGAACCGGTCTCCCTGGTAGCAGGCCAGGTAGTCCTCCCGGACCGCCTCGGGAAGGGTGTACCGGCTCATGCCGCTCAGCGCGGCGTTAACGAGCTGCCGCGGGTCGGCGCGGCGGAGCCCGTCGGTGTCGGGGGCCTCGATGATGTCCTTGACCATCCCGCCGAGCTGAAGCGGTACCGCGGCGGCGCTGCTGCCGACGACCAGGCTCCGCAGCCGGCCTGGATGCTCTTGTGCCGCGAACAGCGCGGCCGGGGTGGCGGTGCCCGGGGCGACGACGTGCGGGTGCTCGAGCCCGAGGAGCAGGCGCTGACCCTGATCGAGAGCAGCGGGCAGGACGCCGCGCTGCGCGGCGAGGGACTCGGGGTTGCCGCGGCGAAATGGGCAGCCGCCATGCTTCACAACGGCCTGGGCAAGTACGCGCAGGCACTGCCGGAGGCCGAGGATGCCATCTCGCACGCCGGGCCGCCCGCGGTAGCCGGATGGCCGATGGCCGAACTGGTCGAGGCGGCGTCCCGGTCGGGGCAGCCCGGGCGTGCCGAAGGGGCCATGCGCGCCCTGTCGCGGATCGCCACGGCGGCTGGCACTGACTGGGCACTCGGCGTCCAGGCTCGCTCGCAGGCGCTGCTGAGCAATCAAGAGGACCTCTACCAGGCGGCCATCGACTACCTCGGCCGGACGCGTGCCCTCCTCGACCTGGCTCGCGCGCACCTGCTCTACGGAGAGTGGCTCCGCCGCGAGAACCGCCGGGTCGACGCACGCGGCCAGCTTCACCGCGCCGGCGAGATGCTGAGCGCGATGGGGGCGGCCGGGTTCGCCGAGCGTGCCAGGCGCGAGCTGCTGGCCACCGGCGAGACCGCGCGCAAGCGCACCGCCGGGACTGACCGGGACCTAACCCCGCAGCAGATGCAGATAGCCATGCACGCCAGGGAAGGAAAGACCAACAGGGAGATCGGCGCCGAGCTGTTCCTCAGTGCCCGCACCGTGGAGTGGCACCTGCACCACGTCTGCACCAAACTCCGTATCACCTCCCGCCGTCATCTCAGGGACGTCCTGCCTGACGCCGCGGAGGCCATCCGGTTAGCTGCTGCTAACTGCGGTGGACTGCGGTTGACCGGGCCCGCTCGCCGGCTACAAATCCAGCACGATGTCGCCGGCTGGCCGGGCGCAGCAGATGAGTACCTGGCCGTCCGCGGGGAGCTCAAGCGGATCCGGGGCGTATTTGATGTCCCCTGACAGTAGCGGAGTGACGCAGGTGTGGCAGACGCCGGTGCGGCAGCTCCAGCGGGTGGGGACGTCGCAGGCGTCGGCGAGGTCAAGCACGCTGCGCCAGTCATCGCCGAAGGCGGTGGTGATGCCGCTGCGGGCGAACGTAACCAGCGGCCCGTTGCGCGGAGGTCCCGGCGGCTGGTGCGGCGGCCTGCTTGTCTGCCCGGTGATCCCCGGGTTGACGGACGGCAGCGCCCCGAACAGCTCGGTATGGATCGCCGCCGGGTGCAGGCCGATCGTGGTCAGGGCATCCCGCATGTCGGCCATGAACGACGCAGGCCCGCAGACGTAGGCGTTCGCGCCGGGCGGAAGACCCAGTCCGGCCAGCGCCTCTTTGCTGAGGCGCCCGGCGGCGGCGTGGGCGGCTCGCCGCTCGGCGGGAGTGGCCGCGCTGTAGAACACGTGCTCGCTGGCGTACGGCAGCGCCGCCAGCAGGGCGTGCGCCTCGGCCGCGAAGGGATGCTCGCGCGGTCCGCGTGCCCCGTACAGCCACCAGATGTCCCGCTCGCTGTGGCTGTCCGCGAGCTGGTGCAGCATGGACAGGACCGGAGTGACGCCGATGCCGGCGGAGATGAGCAGGGCCGGGCCGGTGCCCTCGTCGAGGATGAAGTCGCCGCGCGGCGCGGCGACGTCAAGGACCGCGCCCTGTTGCAGGTCGCGGTTCAGGTAGCTGCTGGCCACGCCGTGCGGCTCCTGCTTGACGCTGATCCGGTATGTGCCGCCCGCCGGCGCCGAGGACAGCGAGTAGCTGCGGACCGGGACCGGCTGCCCGGCGCCGCTGATCCGCAGCGTGAGGTACTGGCCGGCCCGGGGCGCCGGGAGGTCAGCGCCGTCGGCGGCGGTGAGGTAGATCGAGGCAACCTCCGCGTTCTCGTGCACGACCTGGGTGACGCGCAGCTTCCGGAAGCCGGGCCAGGCCGGTCCGGCGTCAGGCGAAGCAGCGGCGCCGCCATCTTCGGCCCCGGCCAGCAGGTCGCGGAATGAGCCCTGCCAGCCCGGGCTGAGCGCGGGGATCTGCAGGGCGGCGCGCAGCTTGTCCTGGTCGCGGCCGGGGAGGTAGAGCAGCGCGTCGGTGTCGGCCACGCTCAGCGCGTGCGGGCCGGTCCTGGTCTTGACGACCAGGTCGCCCGCCTGAATGTGTCCCTCGGTGATGACGCGCATGTAGAAGCCGGGACGATGATGGCTCACCAGCAGCGCGGGCATCTCAGGCACGCCAAGTCGCATGCCGACCCGATAGCAGGTGACCCGCGGCTGGGTGACCTCGAACTCCGCCTCGCCGATGCGGTACCTGTCGCCGATGCAGACCTCGTCATCGGGCAGGCCGTCGACGGTCAGGTTCTCACCAAACTGGCCATAGGACAGATCCTCGCGCCCGAAGTGCCGCCGCCAGTGTTCATAAGACTGGACCTGATAGACGAACACGGCCCGCTGCTCACCGCCGTGCCCGTTCAGGTCGCCTTGGCCGTCGCCGTCGATGTTAAGGCGGCGCACCATCTGCGGCCCGGCAACAGGCTCCTTCCAGATGCCCGTGTAAACGGTCTTGCCATGCCACGGCACGTCCTTGGGCATCCCGACATTGACCGACAGCAGCACCGGCATGTTCCCAGCATCTCGCGCGGCACGGTCAATCGCACCCGGGGGGATCCCTGGCGCGACTGCCCCCCTGGGGTGGTGACAATGGAGCAGGACATGACCACCCGTATGGGTCTGAGGTGAACAGGGCAATGGATCGTGACGCTAGTACCCGGGCCCGGATAGAGGAGCACTGGAAGGCCTCGGAGAGCGGGGACGCCGACACCGAGCATGCGATCTACGCCGAGGACGCGATCCTGGACTACCCGCAGTCCGGGGAGCGCTTCCGTGGCCGGTCAAGGATCCAGGCACAGCGTGGCGGGAACCCGGCCGAGCGCCACTTCAGAATCCTGCGCATCCGGGGCGGCGGCGACCTGTGGGTAAGCGAGTGCGTGATCACCTACGACGGCGCGCCCACCTACAGCGTGAGCATCATGGAGCTCACCGATGGCCAGGTAAGCCACGAGACCCAGTACTTCGCCGACCCCTTCCAGGCACCCGCCTCGCGGGCGGCGCTGGCCGAGACCATCCCGGGCAGCGAGCGATAAATCCACGTGCCTGTTGCCCTACGCTAGTGACCATGGCTAGTCGGACGTACGCGGAGAACCGCCCGTACCTGCTGCCCGAGACCCTCGGGAGCTGGCAGGGCCGGTGACTGGTGTCATCCAGTTGCCGTTGCGCCTGGACTGGTCAGAACGAACCGAGTTCCACCTGGAGGATCCAGCCGAGCGGAACGTGATGTACGAGCGCGTTATCCGGGAAGCGACCCGCGTCGATGACCTGCGCTCGTATCTCAACGAACAGGTTCTCCGCCAGGTCTGGGACCGGCTATTCCTGTCGGCTCGTGTCCGGCGAAGCTGGGAGGATCGTTTCCCCGACCTGAGACTCGCCGCGTAGATACGGTCAGGTTCCGGCATGGATCCATTTCATGAGCGGCTTGCCCGCGTCGCGCTGGATGCCGCCGGGTCGTTCGGCTTCGCGCTCGCGGGCGGATACGCCGTCCAGGCCCACGGTTTCCTGAACCGCATGTCCTCTGACGTCGACCTTTTCGCTGAGGCGAGCGCAGAATTCGACTTCACGCAGGCAGTGGACATGGTTATCGCGGCTTACCTCCACGAGGGGTTCCACGTCGAAACCGAACTGCGGAACGCGTCCTTTGCCCGTCTGAACGTCAGGGTCCGCGGCGGAGAGCGCGAAAGTCGAGCTCGGCCTGGACTGGCGGAAAAACGAGCCAGTCCGCTTGGCGGTTGGCCCTGTCTTGCACGCAGATGATGCGGTAGCCAACAAGGTCTGCGCCCTGTTCGGGCGAGCGGGAGGTAAGAGATTATGTCGACGTCGACGCGATCCTGACCAGCAGCTGTTACACAGAGGACCAGTTGCTCGACCTGGCCGCAGATCACGACCCGGGCTTTGGCCTGTCGTCATTCGCTGAGGCGCTGGCCGCGATCGATCGCCTCCCGGACAGCCTGTTCCGGCCGTACGGGATGAGCTCACAAGACAGCGCAGCCTTCGGGAACGGATGCGCGCATGGGCGCAGAGGATCAAGTCCGCGCACTGAACAGGCCGAGCTCTCCGGAGCGCTGCGAGCCACCTGAAAGTGCTGCCAAGGTCCACCACCGTGCAAGTGATAATGACACACTTTGCCTGATCTTCTTAAAGAAGGTCGCGCAGCTCGTCCGCGCTGCGGCCAACCTGGCGGCAGATCGATGCAAGCGTTCCCACCGGGAGCGGTCGGGCGCCATGCACCGGGACGCTCACATGTCGCCCGTCTGCATGGCGCATCACGTGGTGGCTGCCGGTGACCCGTTCCAGTTCCCAGCCGGCCTTGCCCAGTGCCTTGACGATGTCCTTCCCCGAGAGCCGGACCGGCATCAGGCCGCATCGCCGACGGTGACAGCGATTTCCCTCCTGAGTTCGTCCGGTACCGATCCCGCGCCGAACAAGGCCCGGATGCCCTCAGCAAGATCATCGAGCGCCTCGTCCAGTGTGTCACCCACCCCGAAGGCGCTGAGGTTCCCCGGCAGGCCCACCGCCCGCACACCCCATGCGAAGGAATCCGGCGCCGAGCCCGGATCGGGACGGCCGGGATCGTCCAAGATCTCATACCGGACGTGGATGGTGGTCACAAGACACCCCTCCCTTCCCGTCAATGATGCCAGACTCCGCAGCGACCATCGAAGACGCACGCGCCCGGCGCCGTGAGGATAAGGCGCTTAGCTACCGCATGGGTCGGCCATCTTCCCAGCTCAACAACAGTATCTGCAAATGCGGCCAGGATCCGCTGTGCGTGACATAACAACACACTTC
>JBOHCG010000077.1:0-19521 GCA_050698735.1 Streptosporangiaceae bacterium
ACGATCCAGCAGAACCTCAAGCGCCTGTACATGCAGAACTACATCGACCCGGCCGGCTTCAACAACAGCCTGCGCAACTTCCAGGACGACTACTGCGGCACCATCGGCAGGCAGTTCGCCGAGGGGTTCATCACCGGTGACGCGATCACCGCCGCGTCGATCTACCTGACGATCGTGGCCGAGACCGCGTTCACGAACACCCTGTTCGTGGCCATGCCGGCCGAGGCGGCCGCCAACGGCGACTACCTGCTGCCGACGGTGTTCCACTCGGTGCAGTCCGACGAGTCCAGGCACATCTCCAACGGCTACGCGACGCTGCTGATGGCGCTGGCCGACGAGGAGAACCACCAGCTGCTCGAGCGCGACCTGCGCTACGCGTGGTGGAACAACCACCGGGTGGTGGACGCGGCCATCGGCACGTTCATCGAGTACGGCACCAAGGACCGCCGCAAGGAGCGGGAGTCCTACGCCGAGATGTGGCGCCGGTGGATCTACGACGACTACTACCGCAGCTACCTCGTGCCGCTGGAGAAGTACGGCCTGGTCATCCCGCATGACCTGATCGAGGAAGCCTGGAACCAGATCTGGAACAAGGGCTACGTGCACGAGGTCGCGCAGTTCTTCGCCACCGGCTGGCTGGCGAACTACTGGCGCATCGACGGCATGACCGACGAGGACTTCGAGTGGTTCGAGTTCAAGTACCCGGGCTGGTACGACAAGTACGGTAAGTGGTGGGAGAACTACAGCCGCCTGTCCGAGCCGAACGGGCATCACCCGATCGTCGCCGAGGACGTCGACTACTGGTACCCGAACCGGTGCTGGACCTGCATGGTCCCGTGCCTGGTCCGCGAGGACATGGTCTACGCCGAGGTCGACGGCGTGGTGCGCACGTACTGCCACGAGGAATGCAAGTGGACCGACGTGACCGCGTTCCGGCCGACCTACCAGGGCCGGGCGACCCCGAACATGGGCCAGCTCATCGGCACCCGCGAGTGGGAGACGATGTACCACGGCTGGAACTGGGCCGACGTGGTGTCGGACATGGGCTTCGTCCGCGACGACGGCAAGACCATGGTGGCGCAGCCGCACCTCAAGCTGGGCGACCAATCGAAGATGTGGACGCTGGACCACCTGCGCCGCATGGGCCCCGTGCAGAGCCCGAACGTCCTGTTCAACGAGCTGACGCCGGAGGAGCGGGTCGCGTACCACGCCACGTACATCAAGGGCGGACCCGCAGGCCGGTTCCCGAAGGAAGACGCCTGATCGCTTAGGGCCGTGTCTTTTTAGGGCCGCGATCCAACCGGGGGGCAGGCGGTTGACCCTTTCCCTCCTGCTCCCCGGTGTCAACAACTCCTTAGTTTCCCCTGTCTTTTAAGAACTTTAAGAACACTGCGCTCGATGAGGTGATGGATGGGCGACAAGCACGTCGTGCGGTTCGAGCCAGTCGGCATCGATATCGAAGTCGACGAGGACCAGACCGTCCTGCGCGCCGCGTTCGACCAGGGCCTCATGCTCATGCACGGCTGCAAGGAAGGGCAGTGTGCCGCCTGCAAGTCGTTCCTGCTCGAGGGGGACGACGTGGAGCTGGACAAGTACTCGACGTTCGCGCTGCCCGACTTCGAGCGCGAAGAAGGCTTCACGCTGCTGTGTCGGGCGCACGTCTACGAAGACGTGACGATCGAGCTGCTGAACTACGACGAGGAGATGATCCGGTCCGGGCTGCCGATCCAGGAGGTGCGGACCGAGGTCGTGGCCAACGATCCGGTCACGCACGACCTGCGGCACCTGGTGCTGCGCCTGGTCGATCCGGACGTCGACTTCAAGTTCTTCCCCGGGCAGTACGTGGACATCGCCGTGCCCGGCACGGACGAGGTCCGGTCGTTCTCGATGGCGAACACCTCGGCCCGGGAAAGCGGGCAGCTCGAGTTTGTCATCAAGGTCTATCCGGACGGGCTGTTCTCCGATTTTCTCGATAAGAAGCTAAAGGTCGGCGACCGGCTCACGGTGACCGGGCCGTACGGGGTGTTCATGTTGCGGGACGCGCCGGACACCGACCTGGTCTTCGTCGGCGGCGGGGCCGGGATGGCACCCATCTTGAGCCTGCTCCGCTCGATGGCCGAGCGGGGTATCGACCGTAAGGCCGTGTACTACTACGGCGCACGCCGTCGCGCCGACCTGTGTTTCGTGGACGAGCTCCGGGCCTTGGAGCAGTCTTTGCCCCACTTCCGGTTCGTGCCCGCCCTGTCAGACGAGGACTGGGAGGGCGAGAACGGCCTGATCACCGACGTGGTGTCTCGTTCGGAGTCGGCGCTAGCCCGGGCGCACGGCTACATCTGCGGTCCGCCGCCGATGGTGGAGGCCGCGGTCCCGCTGCTGGCCAGGCTCGGGGTGGCAGAAAAGCACGTCTACTTCGACAAGTTCACGACCACTGGGGACCCGGACAAAGCAGTGCCAGCTCCTTAGGGGGCCAGCTCCCTAACGCGAAAGGGAAGGACTAATGACAGAGGCTCAGCAACGAAGCGTCCCGAGGGTGAACTTCACCGACGCGGAGGCGGGCGCGAAGGTATTCCCTGACTCCACCGAACGCCGGTACAACTACTACACCCCGGCCGGCCGCAAGCAGACGCACTACGAGGACGTCACCGTCGAGGTCCAGCCCGACCCGCGGCACTACCTGTCCCAGGGCTGGCTGTACGGGTTCTCCGACGGCCGCGGCGGCTACCCGCTGGACTGGACCGCGCTGAAGGCGTGGGGCACCGACCGGCCGGAGCCCAAGCGCTTCCCCGGCTCGGGCGGCAAGGGGTATGACTGGCCCGCGCTGGGCTGGCACGAGTTCCGCGACCCGAACGAGGAGTGGGAACTCACCATGTACCGCTACAACGCCAACGTTGTGCGGCAGCTGAACCAGAACATCCAGAACGCCCAGCAGGCCAAGGCGTTCGACCAGTGGAACACCGCCTGGATCCAGTTCGTGGAGCGAAACGTGGGCGCGTGGATGCACGTCGACCACGGCCTGGGGCTCTACCTGTACGCCAACGCGAATCGCCGGGCCCCGACCAACATGCACAACAACGCGATCTCGGTGAACAGCATGCACCGGATCCGCGCCGCCCAGGACCTGGCGCTGTACAACCTGACCCTGTCCGAGGTGCTCGACGGGTTCAACGGCACCGCGCACCTGGAGGCCTGGAACGACGACCCGGCCTGGCAGGGCGTCCGCGAGGTCGCCGAGCAGCTAACCGGCATCGACGACTGGTGCGAGGCCATCTTCGCGGCCAACGTGGTATTCGAGCCGCTGGTCGGCGAGCTGTTCCGCAGCCACCTGGTGATGCACGCCGCGCCGCGCAACGGCGACTTCGTGACGCCGACCGTGATCGGCGCCGAGGAGTACGACTTCGCCGAGCGCGACCTGCGCTACACCATCCCGATGTTCCAGCTGCTGACCAGGGACCGCGAGTTCGCGGACCACAACCGGGAGCTGATCATGGGCTGGATGTCGACCTGGGTGCCGCGGGCCATCTCGGCCGCCCGGACCCTGCAGCCGCTGTGGTCGCAGCCCGAGGCCAAGCCCGGCCGGTTCGAGGACGGCCTGGACGCCGCCAAGAACCGCTTCTCCGGCATCTTGACCGATCTCGACCTGGACACCCCGAAGGAGCTCGCGCAATGACCACGGCCACACAGAGCCCGTTCAAGTCCAACAACACGGCGTCCAACATGTGCGGCGTCACGCTCATGAACAACCAGGTCGGCGAAGTCGTCGCCCAGGTGATGGCGACCAAGCCCAACGTCACCGTGACCCCGCTGCCGTCCATGATGCGCGTCGACGCGGTGGGCCGGATGGACTTTGTCTACGACGAGATCTCCGAGGCGGCGGGCGAGGAGCCCGGCTGGTTCGACGCGGCGGAGTTCGAGGAGAACATGTCCACGCACTACGGCCGGATGATCCACGAGGACGACCGGACGATCATGTTCGCCAACCCCGAGGACGCGGCGGAGTTCATCGGCTTCGACCTGGTCGCAAGGTCGTAAGTCGCCAGATGTTGTCCCACTGAGCCGGTTCGGTCTATAACCGGCTCAATGGGCGTTATTCAGCCAGAGTGAGGAGGCGCCTTGTACGAGCACAACGGCGAGAAGTACTTCATCGTCGATTCGCACATGCACTACTGGAATGCTGCCCCGGACAACTGGGTGCGCGGCGCCGAGCAGTACGCCAAGGGCTGGATCGAGTGCTTCCATGCCTACCAGGGGCTCGGGCCGCCCGAGACGCACTGGACGATCGAGCACTTCCAGAAGTACTCAGAAGACGACCTGATGAAGGACGTCTTCGAGGACGGGCACGTGGACGTGGCCATCTTCCAGCCGACGAACCTGAAGGAGTGGTACACCGAGGGCTTCAACACCACCGAGCGCAACGCGGAGATGGGGCGCAAGCACCCAGGGAAGTTCATCTACAACACGAACTTCGACCCGCGTGACGGCGACCTGGGCCTGGAAGAGCTCAAGCGCCACATCGAGGAGTACGGCTCGATCGGCGTCAAGCTCTACACCGCGGAGTGGAACAACGGCTCGCGCGGCTACAAGCTGAGCGACCCCGCCGCGTACCGGTACCTCGAGGCCGCGCAGAACCTCGGCATCAAGAACGTCCACGTGCACAAGGGCCCGACGATCTGGCCGCTGGACAAGGACGCCTTCGACGTCTCCGACATCGACCACTGCGCGACGGACTTCCCCGAGCTCAACTTCATCATCGAGCACGTGGGCCTGCCGCGGATCGAGGACTTCTGCTTCATGGCCACGCAGGAGCCGAACGTCTACGCCGGCCTGTCCGTGGCCATCGGCGGCCTGATGTACGCGCGGCCGAACTTCTTCAACAAGGTCATGGGCGAGCTGGCTTTCTGGGTCGGCGAGGACAAGATGACGTTCGGCAGCGACTACGGCATCTGGGAGCCGAAGTGGCAGGTCGAGGGCTTCGTGAACTGGGAGATGCCGGACCGCGAGGAGTTCGCCGACTTTCCGCGGATCGGCGTGGCCGGCAAGAAGAAGATCCTCGGCCTGAACGCGGCCAAGCTCTACGACATCAAGGTGCCCGACGAGTTCCAGCTTCCCGCCTCGGCCGGGACGCCGGGCGCGCACGAGGTCCTGGGCGAGCCGGTCGCCGGAGCATGACCGCTCCGCCACTTGTTGCGTCGCCCGAGCGCCTTCTGGCGGCACTGGAGACGGTGCGCGACCCCGAACTCGACGAGCCGATCACCTCGCTCGGGTTCGTGGCCTCGTGCACCGTCTCCGACGGCGGGGACGCTCAGATCCGGCTGCGGCTGCCGACGTACTTCTGCGCGCCCAACTTCGCCTACCTGATGGTGGCCGACGCCTATGACGCGGTGTCAGCGTTGCCTGGCGTGCGGCACACGTCGGTCGAGCTCGAGGAGCACTTCGCCTCGGACGCGATCAACGGCGGCGTCGCCGCCCAGGCCGGCTTCGTCCGGTCCTTCGACGGCGAGGCGGTCGCGGAGCTCGACGGGCTGCGGGCCGATTTCCTGCGCAAGGCGGTGATGGCAGGCACCGACCAGGTATGCAGGCCGTTGCTGGCGGCTGGCCACGATCAGGCGGCACTGCTCGCGATGAGGCTGGGCGAGGTGCCGCCGTCTCGTGCCCTGACCCGGTTGCGGGAGCGGCGGGCCGACCTGGGCCTGCCCGCCGGCGACAGCGCTCCGCTGCTGGTCGACCCGGTCACGGGTGCTTCGCTGGCCGCTGACGCGGTGCCCCTGCATCTGCGCAAGGCACAGCTGACCCGGACCAGCCTCGATGCGAACTCCGGCATCTGCCGCGGCATGCTGCGGCACCGATACGCAACGCCAGGACAAGGAGAGGCCACTGCGGCCGCGGAGGAGGACCAATGAAGGCCGTCCGCTTGCATGAGTTTAACCAGATGCCGGTGGTCGACGACGTACCCGAGCCGACGATCGGCGGGCCGTTCGACGTGATCGTGAAGATCGGCGGGGCCGGGGTGTGCCGCACCGACCTGCACATCATGCTGGGCCAGTGGGACGAGCGAATGCACACGCCGCTGCCGTACATCATCGGCCACGAGAACGCGGGCTGGGTGCACGAGGTCGGCTCCGGGGTCACTAACGTGCAGCCCGGCGACACCGTGATCCTGCACCCCCTGGTCACCGAGGGGTTCTGCCGCGCCTGCCGGGCGGGCGACGACATGCACTGCGAGAACGCCGCGTTCCCCGGGCTGTCGCGAGACGGCGGCATGGCCGAGTACCTGCTCACCTCGGCCCGGTCCTGCATCAAGCTCAACCCGTCGACGCGCCCCCAGGACGTCGCCGCGCTGGCCGACGCCGGCATCACCGCCTACCACGCGGTCCGCAAGGCCATCCCGCTGCTGTACCCCGGCACCACCGCGGTGGTGATCGGCGCGGGCGGCCTCGGGCACATCGGCATCCAGTGCCTGGCCACGCTCACGGCCGCCTCGATAATCGTCGTCGACGCCAACCCGGACGCGCTCAAGCTGGCCTCGGAGCTCGGGGCGCAGCACACGGTGGTGGCCGACGGCACGCAGCGTGAGGCGGTCGCGGACCTGACCGGCGGCCGCGGCGCGCACGTGGTGTTCGACTTCGTGGCCGAGCAGGGCGCCGAGATGGACGGGTGGAACATGACCCGCGAGGCCGGCTCTTACTACGTCATCGGCTACGGCGGCACGCTGGAGATCCCGACGCTGGACATCATCTCCACCGAGCGGAACGTCATCGGCAACATCGTCGGCACCTACAACGACCTGGCCGAGCTGATGGACCTGGCCCAGGCGGGCAAGGTGACGCTGCACACCAAGATCTACCCGCTGACCGACGCCCCGCAGGCCCTCGCCGACCTGGACGCGGGCCGGGTCCGCGGCCGCGCGATCCTCGTGCCCTGATTTTCTGTTTTCTTGTTCCCTGATTAGACCTGCAAAGGAGCACCGATGGCGAAGGAACTGCGCTTCGGCGCCGAGGCTCGCAGCCTGCTGCTGGCCGGTGTCGACCAGCTGGCCGAGGCCGTCAAGTCCACGCTCGGCCCCAAGGGCCGCAACGTCATCCTGGAGAAGATCACCGGCTCGCCCGTGGTCACCAACGACGGCGTGACAATCGCGCGGGAGATCCACCTCAAGGACCAGTTCGAGAACATGGGCGCGCAGCTGGTCAAGGAGGCGGCGATCAAGACCAACGACATCGTCGGCGACGGCACCACCACCGCCACGGTGCTCGCGCAGGCGATCGTCAGGGAAGGCATGCAGGCCATCGGCGACGGCGCCAACCCGGTGCTGGTCAAGCGGGGCATCGACCTGGCCGTCGGCCGGCTCGTCGAGTACCTGCAGGGGGTCGCGCACCCGATCACCACTGAGCAGGACTACCAGCGGGTGGCGGCGATCTCGGCGAACGATGATGACGCGGTCGGGGCCATCATTGCCAAGGCGCTGTACACGGTGGGCGACGGCGGCATCGTCACGGTCGAGGACGCGCCGCTGCCCGGGATGGCCGTCGACTTCGTCGAGGGCTTCGAGTTCGACAACGGGTACCTGTCGCCCTATATGGTCAACAGGCCCGCCAGCCTCGAGGCCATCGTCGACGACCCGTACATCCTGCTGTGCAGCGAGAAGATCACCAAGGTCCAGCAGCTGATGCCGCTGCTCGACAAGATCATGCGGGCGCCGCGACCGCTGATCATCCTTGCCGAGAACGTCGAGGGCACGGCGCTTTCCATGCTGGTGCACAACCACGTGAACGGCATCTTCCAGTGCGTCGCGGTGCGCGCGCCCGGGTTCGGCGACCGCAGGCTGCACAAGCTCGAGGACATCGCGACGCTGACCGGCGGCGCCGTGTACAGCAAGCACTCCGGCTTCACGCTGGAGACGATGACCGCCGAGCAGCTCGGCCGGGCCCGCCAGGTGCGCGTGACGGCGGACCAGACCACGATCATCGGCGGTGACGGCACCGCGGAGGCGATCGCGTTCCGCCTCGACCAGCTGCGGGCCGAGCTCGGGCGCGCCACCTTCGGGGCCGACGAGGACGTGCTGACCGAGCGGATCGGCGCGCTGTCAGGGAAGGTCGCGGTGATCAGGGTCGGCGCCCCGACTTCCGCGGAACTGAGAGAACTCCGGCACCGGGTCGAGGACGCGCTGTCCGCCACCCGGGCCGCCATGGCCGAGGGCATCGTGGCCGGCGGCGGCGCCGCGCTGCTGCATTCCATCGACGCGCTTGACGACCTGGAGGTCAAGGACGACTACGCGATCGGGGCCGGCATCGTCCGCCGCGCGCTGAGCGCGCCGGCCTACCTTATCGCCGCCAACGCCGGGTATCAGGCCGCCGACGTCGTGGCCCAGACTAGTGGCATGGGTGTTGACGAAGGTTTCGACGCGCTGGTCGGCCGGCATGGCAACATGATCGAGATGGGCATCATCGACCCGCTCCGCGTCGTCCGCTCGGCGCTGCAGAATGGCGCGTCGGTGGCGGGCCTGCTGCTCACGACCAACACGCTGGTCGCCGAGGAGCAGACGCCGTGGGGCGGCAGCCGGGCGCTGATGACCGAGTTCGGCTCGCTGGACGAGGGCCTGCACCAGCCGTCTCCCGACTCCAGCACGCCGCAGTCGCTGGGCCTCGGGCCCTCCGTGGGCTGACCCTTTGGCCGATGCCCTCCCGCTCGCCCGGCAGGTGGTGACCGGGGACGACACGTCCACCGCGGAGGCCGTGTCAACCTGACGCGGGACGTCCGCTAGGACCGCGCGCCGGTCACAGACCGATCGCCACGGGAGTGCCGGGGAGATAGGCCACGGCCCGGCCGGGCACGCCGGTGGTGGCGCTGACCGGCAGGAGGGCCGTTTCCTGCCGTTCCCCGCTGCCGGTGCTCGCGGCGACCCACAGCGTCCCGCCGCCAGGCGTCAGCGCGAAGATGACGGACTGGCCGGTGAGACGCGCCTGGGTGACCGTGCCGGTCACGATACTGGCGATGTAGAGGGTGTCGGTGAGACCGCCGCGGGTGCGGGCGGACACGTAGACGTGCCGGGCGTCCGGCGAGAAGCCGAGTTCATCGACGGCGTTGCTGCTGCTGCCGGGCAGGGTGATCGGCCGGCGCCACCGGTGGCTGGCCAGGTCCAGCAGGTTCACCACCGGAGCCGGGAAGGCGAGGTCCTGCTGAAGGTTGCCGACCGCGAGCAGCCCGGCGCCTGATGCCACGGCCAGCACGCACGGAGCGGCGACTTGCCAGCGCGGGGTCGGCGGGACCGCGACGCTGGGACCGGGGCGCCCGGCCGCGAGGTTGACCTGTGTCAGGTGACCGGCGAGCGGGAGCGAGACCCAGGCGGTGTCGTCGCCGGTGAACGCTATGCCGCAGGGTCCGTTGCCTACGCTGATGGCAGGGCCGGCCTTCTCGGTCCGCAGGTTGACGGGGGTGATGGTGGAGCCGTCAGGTCCCGGCAGGATAGCGATGCCGGTCCCGGCGTTCACCACGTAGGCGGTCGTGCCGTCTGGCGCGAGGGCGACCGACCAGGCCGCTGGTCCCACGCCGATCGGCCTGCCGACGGCACCGGTGGACAGCGACACCGGCGTGAGGGTGAATGGCGGTCCGGCCAGGACGTAGGCCCTGCCCACTCGCGGCGCCACGACTAGGCCGGCGGTCTGGCCCGGGATGCTCGCCGACCAAAGCCGGCGCCCGCCGGGCAGCGCCACGGCACCGAGGGTGTTCTCGTCTGGCCCCGACACGGTCAGGACGAAGGCGGTCGCGGGTGGCGTACCGGGCACCGGGCGAGGCCCGGGCGGCGGCGCCGCCCGGGCCATTCCACAGCCAGCCGCCAGCACGACTACGGCCAGCAGGATCAGCGCTGGCCCGGCACGACGCGTTCTGGCCGGCCCGCCGCCGACGTCCCGCACGGCCGGCATATGCGGCGCGGCCAGGTTGCGCACAGCTGACAGTCTACGTTCGGGCCGATCTGGCAGCCGATCAAGACGAAGCAACGATTCTCGCCGTACCGGGACCTGGCGGGCCGCTCAGCCGACGCTGGCGAAGAACTCCCGCAGATCCTCTACGACCAGGTCGGGGTCGGTGGTGTAGGCGAAGTGACCGCCCCGGTCGAACTCGGTGTAGCGGACGATGTTGTTGTTCCGCTCGGCGAAGGTCCTGATGGTCCGGAAGTCCTGGGGGAAGACCGCCAGCGCCGTCGGGACCTTGTTCGGCACGTCCCGGTAGCCGGCCCCGCTGCGGGCGTCCTCGTAGTAGTGGCGGGCGCTTGACACGCCGGTCCTGGTGAACCAGTAGATGCTCAGGTGGGTCAGGTACGTGTCCACGTCGAGGTAGTCGGCGTAGTCGCCCCAGCCCGTCCACAGCTCGGCGCTTCGCGCCCCGCGAGTTCCCCGGCGACGTCGCGGCGTACGTGGCCCGCGGGGTGTCCGCGGCGGGCTACCGGTTCCAGGCCCGGATCGTCGTGCACGCTCCCGCCGAGGTGGTCGCCGCACGCATCAACCCGGCGATCGGCGTTGTGGAGGCTCTCGACGAGAACAGCTGCGTTCTGGCGACGGGAGCAGACAGTGTGGAGACCGTTGCAGTGTACGCCGGGCTGCTCGACGTCGACTTCACCGTCAGCGAGCCGCCGGAACTGGTCGAGCGGCTGCGGATGCTGGCCGACAGGTACCAGCGCGCGTCCGGCGCCGACGCGGCGCCGACGGGGCCGGGGGGGTTACCCAGTGCCGGCACGGGCTATATCTCGACGGGAGGTGCGGATGATGCCGGGCAAGCCGGTAGCGGCCCGTGGCAAGCGGTTCTCCCCGGCGGAGCTGGAAGCCGCTCGGCGGGTGCGCCTCGCCGACGTGATCGCCGACGACCTGGTGGTGCCGTTCTGCGGTGCCAACCCCGGGCTTTCCTCCGCCGCGGCCCGCGCGCCGTTCGCGACGCCGAGCGATCGCTGGTGGCCGGCGCTGTATGAGTCCGGGTTCACGCCTCGCCGCCTGGCCCCGCGCGAAGCGCACGAGCTGCTGGCCCTGGCGAAACGGGCGAACCGGGCGTGACGGGCTGGCGGGAGACGGTGAGGTACCGGCCCGTGCCCGGCGGAGGTCCCCATAAACATGCTGCCACCGGGGCGATCCGCAAGCCGGCCGGCCCCTAGGATCGTGTCAACGACGGACCCGGGAGGGGCAGCATGCCTACGGTGCAAGCGAACGGAATCGACGTCTACTACGAGGTGCAGGGCGAGGGCGAGCCGATGGTGCTCATCCCGTACCTGGCGGCGGACCAGGCGTGCTACGCCTTCCAGGTGGCCGACTACGCCAAGCACTTCACCTGTTATTCCGTCGACCTGCGCGGTGCCGGGCTTTCCTCCAAGCCGGAGGGGGAGTACACGACCGAACTGCTGGCCGACGACGTGGCGGCGTTCATGGACGCGGCGGGAATCGGCCAGGCGCACGTGTTCGGGGTGTCGCTGGGCGGGGCTACCGGGATGTGGCTGGCAGGCAAGTACCCGGAGCGGGTCAAGACGCTGTCGCTGCACAGCTCCTGGGACGCCACCGACCCGTACCTGCGGGCCGTGGTGAACAGCTGGCGGGTGATGGCGGAGGGGCTCGGCAGCGTGACCGAGATGGTCATCCAGGGGATCTTCCCTTACTGCTTTACCCCGGAGCTTTACGCGGCCAAGCCGGAGTACATCGATTCGCTCGCCGATTTCGTCCGCAGCCGACCGATGCCGCCGGTGGACGCCTTGATGCGGCAGTCCGGCGCCGTGCTCGCGCACGACGCCCGTGGCGTGCTGTCTTCGATCGCGGCGCCCACGCTGATCACGTTCGGGCGGCACGACGCTGCCTGCTCGCCGCGGTTCGCCGGGCCGCTGACCGATGGCATCGCGAATTCCGAGGTGCTCGTGTTCGAGGACTGCGCGCACGCGGCGATCTACGAGGACGTTGCGGGCTTCAACGCCCAGACCATGGAATTCCTGCAGCGCCACTCGGGCTGATACCGCCGGGGCCGGTAGGGCACGATGGGGGGCATGGGTGACTCTTCTACCAAACTGAGCCGGGGCGAGGCCTCGGAGGCGGTTAGCGGTCTGGGGTGGCGGCTCGTCCTGGGCGAGTTCAGGACGGAGGTGCTGACCGGATCGCTGCCGCTGGCGGCGGACGTGGCCGCGCGGGTGGCGGCGGTGCCCGGGGCCGACGGGCACCTGCGGATGGACGTGCGCGCGGACCGGGTGATCGTCTCGGTGCAGACGACGGAGATCGGCTGGGTGACGCCGCACGACGTGGAGCTGGCACGGATGATCTCGGCGGCGGTGCAGGGCGACTTCCGGCGGGATACGGGGTCTGGTTCCACGCCGCGGGCCGTGCAGGCGCTCGAGATCGGGATCGACGCGATGGACATCCCGGCGATCAGGCCGTTCTGGAAGGCGGTGCTCGGCTACGGCGACGAGCCGGGGCGTTCGGGGCCTGCCCGCGGGCTCACCGACCCGCTCGGCGAGGGCCCCGCGGTCTGGTTCCAGCAGATGGACGCGCCCCGGCCGCAGCGCAACCGGATCCACTTCGACGTGAACGTGCCGCACGACGAGGCGCACGAGCGGATCGCGGCCGCGATCGCCGCTGGCGGCAAGCTTGTCTACGACGCGGAGGCACCCGCGTTCTGGGTGCTCGCCGACCCCGAGGGCAACGAGGCGTGCATCTGCACCTGGCAGGGCCGAGACTTAGGCCTGGGCTATGCCGAGCTACGAGGAGCTGGAGGCGGAGGCGCTGGCGGCGCCGTTTTCCGGTTGGGACTTCTCCTGGCTGGCCGGCCGGTCGAGCACCGAGCCACTGCCGTGGAGCTACCGGCGGGAGGTGGCGCGCTACTCGGGCTCGGCGGCGACCATGCTGGACATGGGGACCGGCGGCGGCGAGGTGCTGTCGCGGTTGTTGTCACGCCCGGGGCGGCGCCCGGCCAGGACGGTGGCGATCGAGGCCTGGCCGCCGAACGTGCCTGTGGCGGCTGCCCGGCTGCGCCCGCTCGGCATCCCCGTGGTGCAGAACGAGGACCCGCCGGACAACACCTCGCCGGACGGCTCGGGTGGCCGGCTGCCGTTCAGGGACGGGGCGTTCGATCTGGTCATCAACCGGCACGAGGCGTTCCGGGCCGCGGAGGTGAGCCGGGTGCTGGCGCCGGGCGGTGCGTTCGTCACCCAGCAGGTGGATTTCAGCAGCTACGAGGGGTTGTACCGGCTGCTGGGCCTTGCCGTTCCTGAGCAGCGGGACAGCTGGCTGCCGACAGCCCGGCGGCAGGTTGCCGACGCGGGGCTCCGGGTGGTCACCGCGATCGGCGGCGAGGAGATCCAGCGCTTCAACGACGTGGCGGCGGTGATCTACTACCTGCGCGTGGTCAGCTGGGCGATCCCCGGGTACTCGCTTCCGGCGCACCGGGAGAGGCTGCGGGCGGCCTGGGCGGACCGGGACCGCTGGCCGGTTACCAACCTGCAGCGCCGGTTCCTGCTGGTGGCCGAGCGGCACGGGGCGTTACGGTAAGCCACGGCTCCCCACACCCCGCCGGGAGCACGGGCGGACCGGGCTCGTGGCACACGCGGCCCATAAGAACGCGGCCGGCGGCGCTTCGACACGATGGGGAGAG
The DNA here is from genome assembly GCA_050698735.1 of Streptosporangiaceae bacterium. Classification (GTDB taxonomy): domain Bacteria; phylum Actinomycetota; class Actinomycetes; order Streptosporangiales; family Streptosporangiaceae; genus Palsa-504. The sequence goes on from JBOHCG010000077.1 coordinate 13,606, forward strand.
GGGGTCGGGCACATGGGACCCCTTCGAATTGGCAGGGAAGGGATACCTGGGGCACACGGGACGTCTTTGACTCGGGCCGACCGGGGACTCGCACGGGGTGGGGAGGGGAACCACCGCTCGTTCGGGATATAAGGAGACGTTCGGGAGGGCGGCTGGGGCGGCGGGATCCGGGGGCTACGGGGCGGGGGTCGGGCGGAGTTCGGACCAGAGGGACTGGTAGGCGCTGGCGGCTTGGCTGCGGGGGGCGAAGGCGGTGATGGGGGCGCGCTCGATGGACATGCGCTCGATCAGGGAGAGGGCGGGGATCGCGGTCTGGGCCACGTTGGGGCGCTGCGCCCACAGGTCGGTGGTGATCTCCCTGTGCAGGCGCTTGCGGCGGTCGACCATCGAGAAGAAGGCGCGGACCTGGGGACGGCGGCCGCTGAAGCCGGCCACGAATTCGGTCAGCTGATCGAGGGTGCGCACGGACAGGGTGGTCGGGATCAGCGGGACCACGAGCATGTCGGTGGCGTGCAATACGTTCTCAGAGACCAGCGAGATGCTCGGCGGGCAGTCGAGGAAGACCGTGTCGTATTCGGCGGCCAGCGGCTGGAGCAGGTGCGCGATCCGGTGGGTCGGTTCCCCGTGTTTTGGATCGGGGTGGGTGCCCTTCCTGCCGAGGAGGAGGTCCATGTTGCGGTAGGTGAAATCGGCCGGGAGCAGGTCTAGGCAGTCGAAGTCGGTGCCCTTGATGGCGCCGGCCAAGGTCTTCGTGCCGCGGATGAGCGCCTGGCCGCCGCCCTTGACCCTGGGCTTGATCCGGAACAGGAAGCTGGCCGCGCCCTGCGGGTCGAGGTCCCACAACAGGGTGCGATCGCCGTCGGCGGCGGACAGGTGGGCCAGGTTGACCGCGGCGGTGGTCTTGCCGACGCCGCCCTTGATGTTGTAGGTGGCGTAGATCTTCACCGTTCTCCCCGGCCTAGCAGGGTGTTGAATCGCTGCAGGCCGGCTGGGCTGGCGAAGGCAGCGAACCGCTTGCTGAAATCCGCGCGGGCCTCGGCCTGGCGGACCGCGAGGTGGGCGGCGAGCTCGCCCATGGCCAGCAGCGTGGCCGCGGGGGCCGCCCGCTCGGCCAGGATCGCGTCGGCCAGCGCGTGAATCTCCTCGCGCTGCACCTCGCTGTCCTGGAACTCGCCCAGGACATCCTGCAACTGCTTGAGGTCACCCAGCACCTTGCGGTAGACGGCGGGGTCGTAAAGCGGCGCGAAGAACTCCAGCAGGTAGCGCAGCTCCTTGCCGCGCTTGCGCAGGTTGTGCAGGGATTCCGGAGCCGAGTCCTGGTTGATCGCGCGGCCCTGCGCGACTATCCGGCGGTAGGCGCGTTCGGTGCGGCTGACGGCCAGGTCGGCGGTGGCGGGCGGGCGGTTCGGCGAGTTTCTCGTCCTTTTCGGGGGGCGGGCGTCGCGGACCTCGACCAGCGCCTTGCGCCAGTGCTCGGTGACGGTACGGAACCTCGGCGAGCGGAGCGCCGCGGCCAGCAGCCGGAACTCACGCGTCCGGCGCCTTGCCAGGAAGGCACGGAACGGCTTCAGGTCGGCGGGTTCGGCCGCGACCAGGCTTGCGGTCATCGAGTCGAAACCGAGCAGGTACACGTCGAGGTCCCTGGTCGGCGTGGTCAGGTCGCCGAGCCACTTGAACTCGGCGGCGTACTGGCCCGCCAGGTCGGCCGGCAGGACATCGCCGAGCAGCTTGATCGCCGACCGGGTACGGCGGACGGCGACGCGCAGGTCGTGCAGGAACTCGGTGTCGATGTCACGGAGCACGCCATCGGTGTTCTGCTCCAGGGTGTCCAGCAGACGGAGCAGCAGGCTGGCGACCGCGACTGGGGCCGGCATCGAGGCGGTGATCTCGGCGTCCACGCCGCTTGAGTAGTCACCGGGTCGGCGGTGCAGCGCCTGCAGGGCCGCGGCGAACGCGCTCTGGGTGGCCGGGGACACGCCAGGGGCCTCGGCGAGCAGCCGGGCGGCCCGGCGGGCCTGGCCGGGGTAGCCGCGGACCTCGGCGACGGCCAGGCGCACCGGCAGGTCGACCTGGCAGGCGTCGGCGGTCGCCCTGGCAGTGTCCGTCGCCCTGGCAGTGTCCGTCGCCCTGGCAGTGTCCGTGACCAGCCGGGCCACCGTCTTGCCGTCCGCGTTGAGCAGGCGGGTGATGCTGACCGTGCCGACCGCCCCGGCCATCGGCAGCAGCGCCCTGGGCCTGACCAGCGTCGCGATGCGGTCCCACACCGGGCCGGCGGGCAATTCCAGGCTGGGGCGCCTGGGCTGGGCGGCCGGGGCGGGCTGCTCGGCCAGCGGCGTGCCGTCGGCGGCGGTCAGCAGCAGGCGGCCGGTACGTCTGGCCTGCTCGTGCGCTAGCACGAGCCCGGCGCGGTACAGCCGCCAGTCGAAGGTGTCCAGCCAGGTCAGGCGTCGGACGCTGGTCACACCCCGGTCGTCGACGACCGAGAACGCGGGCGCCAGCGCGTCGCGCAGCGCCACCCTGCCGGTTTCTTCTCCCCCACCCAGCACATATTCCTGCAGGCCAGGCGTCATGTGGTCAGCTTCTCCTCTGGGGCAAGCTACCGCCATCCCCGCGTCTGCCGTCTATGTTCGCGGCACGCCGAGGCGCGAACCAGCCGTCAGAAGGTTAACAAAAGGTGAATTTCAGCCGACTGGCCAGTTAAGGCCGGTCAAAGCGAGAATATCAGCGGTACGGGGCATTGCGGTCTGCGCCCCGGGACGGGTTACGGCCGCGGCGCCGGCCGCGGCGGCGGCGCGGACCGCCTCGGCGGCGGGTACGCCTGCCGCCAGGGCAACCGCGAGCGCGCCGACGAAGGTGTCACCGGCGCCGACCGTGTCGACCGCGGTGACGCGGAAGCCGGGCACAGCTAGCGGGGCGCCAGCTTCGGGCGCAGCGGCGGCGCCGGGCGGGGGGACGGGGGGGACGGGGGGGACGGGCGGGGCGATGGGCGATCCGGTTTGCGGGCCTGCCAGGGCGGCGCCGTGGGCGCCGGCGGTGACTACGGCATAGGGGGCGCCGATGGTCGTCAGGTCGGCGGCGGCCTGGGCGGCTGCGGGCAAGCCCTCGACCGGACGGCCGAGGATGGCGGCCGCCTCGGACTCGTTCACCACCAGCCAGTCCAGGCTCGTGGCGCCAGCGAGTATCTCGGTCGCCTCGGCGGGGACGGGGGCAAGGTTGAGGATGCGGATCGGAAGGTATTCCGCCTTGGGCCTGGCGAATGCCTTGTGAATGGCGAGGACCGGGATTTCCGCGCTGATCACCAGGGCGTCGGCGGGGCGGGCGAAGGCGCGGGCCACGTCATCGGCGCCGACCTCGCGGTTGGCGCCCTGGGCGACGGTGATGAGGTTCTCGCCGGACTCATCGACCGCGATCATGGCCAAGCCGGTCGGCACGCCGGCCACGGTGCGCACACCCTCGGCGTCGACTCCCTCGGCGGCGAGCGCGTCCAGCAGGCGGCGGCCGAAGTCGTCGTCGCCGACGCAGCCCACCATGCGCACGTCGGCGCCGAGCCTGGCCGCCGCCACGGCCTGGTTGGCGCCCTTGCCGCCAGGCGTGAAGCGGGCCGCGGAGCCGAGCACGGTGCTGCCGGGTCCCGGCAGCCTGGGCACGGTCACCGAGATGTCCATGTTCAGGCTGCCGAGGACGGTTATCCGAGGTCGTATCGCCACCCCCGAACGGTAGCGCTAAGGGCGGGCCGGGGTCATCACGAAGCTGTGCAGGTTATCGCTGGCGTCGAAGTAGAAGCCGACGACGACACCTTCGTTGTCGATGCCCTGCGGGGTCGTGCCGTCGACACCGGCCGGATCGGTGACGGGGGTGAACACGCCGCCCCGTTCGGTGAATCCGTGCGCCTCGCCGTTGGCGTCGAACCAGGTCCCGACGAGCACGCCGGCGTCGTCGACGGCCGCGAGGAGTGTGCTGACCGGCGGCGCGTCCGGGTCGTTGACGGGAGTGAACCTGCCGATCGGGCCGGCGAAGGCCACCTCGTCGCCGTTGGCCTCGGTGTAGGAACCGACGACCTCGCCGAGGTCGTTGATGTAGCCCAGTTGCGTGCCCTGACCGGAGGCGGAGCCGGCGGCCGGGGCGTTGATGCTGGTGAACGTGCCGGCACGGTCGACGAAGCCGTGCTCGACGCCGCCGGAGTCGATGTAGAACCCGGCGATCAGGCCGAGGACGTTCATGTTGGCGGCGAAGGTGCCCTGGCCGGAGCCGGAGCCGGCGTTCGGGTCGTTGACGGCGGTGAACGTCCCGCCGCGGCCGACGAACCCGTGCGCGGCGCCGCTGGCGTCAAGGCTGTAGCCGACTATCACGCCAAGGTCGTTGATGGAGGCGGCCAGCGTCTGGGGGGCACCCGGCACGTTGATCGTGGTGAACGTCCCGCCGCGGTCGAGGAATCCGTGGTCGAGGCCGCCGCTGTCGGTGTAGAAGCCGACGATCGAGCCGAGGTCGTTGGGGGTCACCGCGAACGTGGCCGCCGCGCCTGGCACGGCGATGTCGGTGAAACGGCCAGATGTGGTGGCGGCCCCTGTGGTGGCGGCCCCTGTGGTGGCGGCAAGGGCGGCGGGCACTGCGGTTGGCGCCGCGGCCAGGACGGCAGCAGCCGGGACCAGGGCGGCGGCGGCGATGGCGATGGCGATCGGCATGCGGTACTTCATGGGCGCTGCCTTTCTCGATGAGCAGAGTCTTTCTGGGCGGCGTAGGTGGCTTAAGTCGTTGGCAAGTCTTCGGGGCGGTGATAGCAATCTCGTAGCGAACGTGTAGGTCCGGCGGAGGTCGCATGCGGCAGCTGGAGTTCTGCTTGCTCGGGCCGGTCGTGGTGCGCCGCGACGGCGCGGTGCTGCCGGTGCCGCGAGGCAGCCAGCGCGCGGTGCTCGCGGTGCTGCTGCTGAACGCCGGCCGGGTGGTATCGGTCGACGAACTGGCCGAGACGCTCTGGGGGGCCGAGCCGCGGCCGTCGGCCCAGGCGACGGTGCGGAACTACGTGAAGCGGCTGCGGCGGGTGCTTGGCGAGGACCGGATCGTCACCGCGGCGCCTGGTTACGCGATCAGGGCCGACCCCGGCGAGCTCGACGTGGCCAGGTTCGAGGACCTGCTCGCGGCGGCGCGTGGCGCCGCGCGGGACGCGTCATGGCAGGCCGCGGCCGACCGGGCGGGCTGCGCGCTGGCGCTGTGGCGGGGCGAGCCGCTGGCCGACGTGCGGTCGGACCTACTGGCGCTGCGTGCGGTGCCCTGGCTGGCGGAGCTACGACTGCAGGCGATCGAACTGCGCATCGACGCCGAACTTCACCTGGGCCGGACCGCCGCGGTCATCGCCGAGCTCGAGCAGCTTGCCGCGGCCTATCCGCTGCGCGAACGGCTGCACGGACTGCTCATGCGGGCACTGTGCCGTGAGGGCCGCCGGGCCGAGGCGCTGGCCGCCTACCGGCACGTGCGGCGGGTGCTCGTGGACGAACTCGGCGCCGAGCCGGGCGCCGAGCTGCGCGAGCTGCATCGGCAGATCCTGCAGGCGGGGACGGATGGGGCTGCCGGGGACATTCCGATGACAGGTCGACGGGAGCGTGAGGTGCCGCGTGAGCTGCCCGGGCCGGTGCGGCCGTTCGTCGGGCGGGCGGGCGAGCTGGAGGCGTTGACCAGGCGGCTGGACGAGGAAGGCACGGCGGTGATCTCGGCGCTCGGCGGGACCGCGGGGGTGGGCAAGCCGAATCCTGGAGCAAATACACCAGATCGTTATCAGTCCGTGGCATTGCCAGTTCGACGCTAGTGCCCTGCGTCTTTAGACAGCTGGATAAGTGAGTTAGGTCACACTGCGTTATCGTGTGTCATAACTGAATGTAGTCGAACGTGTTCCTATAGTTATCTACATGGCGAGGACAGGGC
>JBOHCG010000078.1:0-19362 GCA_050698735.1 Streptosporangiaceae bacterium
CTGCGCTGCTCGCCGTACCGTGGTGCTGGCTGCGCTGCTCGCCGTACCGTGGTGCTGGCTGCGCTGCTCGCCGTACCGGGTGATCGGGACTGCGCCGTTCGCCGTGTGATGGCCTTACCGTGGCCGTATTGTGGCCAGGCTTAATTGACCCTCCGGGTCGGCTCTCATGTAAGCTGAACGCTGCGCTGTGTCCTCGTGCATTCCGTCGTGGTCACACGACATCACGTCGCGTGACTGTACCGGGCGGCCGCTGGGCGTGCCGTGGCTGGCCCCCGCTGGTTCTGGCAGGTCCTAGGATATTGGCGCGTCCCATTAAACCTTTCCCTGTCCGCATCCGGAGCCAACCCACACATGACGAGCAGCACGCAAGCCCACTCGACCCCCAAGGTGGCGGTCAACGACATCGGGTCCGAGGAGGCATTCCTCGCCGCGATCGACGAGACCATCAAGTATTTCAACGACGGTGACATCGTCGAAGGAACAGTCGTAAAAGTCGACCGAGACGAGGTCTTGCTCGATATCGGCTACAAGACAGAAGGCGTGATCCCGTCACGCGAACTGTCCATCAAGCATGACGTCGATCCCCACGAGGTCGTCAAGACCGGCGAGCATATCGAGGCACTTGTCCTGCAGAAGGAGGACAAGGAAGGCCGGCTGATCCTGTCCAAGAAGCGGGCGCAGTACGAGCGCGCCTGGGGCACGATCGAGAAGATCAAGGAAGAGGACGGCGTCGTCACCGGCACCGTGATCGAGGTCGTCAAGGGCGGCCTGATCCTGGACATCGGGCTGCGCGGATTCCTGCCGGCCTCGCTGGTGGAGATGCGCCGGGTGCGTGACCTGCAGCCGTACGTGGGTCGTGAGATCGAAGCCAAGATCATCGAGCTGGACAAGAACCGCAACAACGTGGTGCTGTCCCGTCGGGCGTGGCTGGAGCAGACCCAGTCCGAGGTCCGCCACACCTTCCTCAACACCCTGTCCAAGGGACAGATCCGCAAGGGCGTGGTGTCCTCGATCGTCAACTTCGGCGCGTTCGTCGACCTTGGCGGCGTGGACGGCCTAGTGCACGTCTCCGAGCTATCCTGGAAGCACATCGACCACCCGGGCGAGGTCGTCGAGGTGGGCCAGGAGGTCACCGTCGAGGTGCTGGACGTGGACATGGACCGCGAGCGCGTCTCGCTGTCGCTGAAGTCCACCCAGGAAGACCCCTGGCAGCAGTTCGCGCGTACGCACCAGATCGGCCAGGTCGTCCCGGGCCGGGTGACCAAGCTCGTGCCGTTCGGCGCGTTCGTCCGGGTCGAGGAGGGCATCGAGGGCCTAGTGCACATCTCCGAACTGGCCGACCGGCACGTGGAGATCCCGGAGCAGGTCGTCCAGGTGGGCGACGAGATCTTCGTCAAGATCATCGACATCGACCTGGACCGCCGCAGGATCAGCCTCTCGCTCAAGCAGGCAAACGAGGGCACGGTCGGCGAGGCGGTCGGCGACGACTTCGACCCGACCCTCTACGGCATGCCGGCCTCCTACGACGAGCAGGGCAACTACGAGTACCCGGAGGGCTTCGACCCGGAGACCGGCGAGTGGCTGCCCGGCTACGAGAAGCAGCGCGAGGACTGGGAGCACCAGTACGCCGAGGCGCGGGCCAGGTTCGAGGCGCACCGGCGCCAGGTGGAGGAGTCCCGTCGCGCGGCCGATGAGGAAGAGGCGAACGCCGTCGTCGGCGAGTCCGGCGAGTCCGGCGGTTCTGGTGCCGGCGGAGCGCGCGGTCCGCGCGCCTCCCGCTCGGGCGGTCCCCGTTCCGGCGGCGCCGGGGCAGGTGCTCCAGGCACCGGCGCGGTCACCTCGAGTTCGACGCCGGGAGCCGCGGCGACCGGCACCCTGGCTTCGGACGAGGCCCTGGCAGCCCTGCGCGAGAAGCTATCCGGCGGCCAGAACTAGCACGGCTCTAAACGGCCGGGGGCGGTGCGCCGCCCCCGGCCGTAACCGTAACGAGACCCGGTCGCGACCAACCGTCTGGCGTACCTGGGGCATCTGAAGTTAGAGTCGTTGTACACGCCGCGCAACCTGGGGTCGGTCTGATGATCATTGAGTCACCGAACCAGCGGCAGGGCCTTGACGAGTTCACGACCCTGTATGTCGGGCACTACGAGCAACTCCTCCGGATGGCGGTGCTGCTCGTGGGTGACATGGCCGCGGCGGAGGACGTCGTCCAGGAGGCCTTCATCCGGGTCCATCGCGCGCTTGACAGCAGGCCGGTGAACAATCCGCTGGCCTACCTCAGGCAGACCGTGGTCAACCTGGCCCGGTCCGAACTGCGCAGGCGGCTGATCCGGTTGCGGCACGCGCCGCGCCCGGCGCCCCCCGCCGCCAGCGCGGAAGAAGGCGCCTGCGCGTCCATCTCGAGGCAAGAGGTGATCCGCGCGCTGCGCAGGATCCCCGCCAGACAGCGGGAGGCCGTGGTCCTGCGGTACTGGGCCGACCTGCCCGAGGCCGAGATCGCCGAGCTGATGGGGGTCAGCACAGGCGCGGTCAAGAGCTACATCTCCCGGGCCATGGGCAAGCTCGGGCTGCTACTCGAGGGGGCACCATGATCGACCCGCTCAGCCCGGATCGCCTGACCAGGCTGATGCACGATGCCGTCCAGCGGGTAACCGTACCTCCCGACACGCTCGACCGCATCCACCAGGGCGTGCGCCGTCGTCGCGCGGTGCGCCATACGGGCGCCGCCGTGCTCGCCGCGGCCGTGCTCGCGGGCGGCGGCGTGACCATCGTGGCGGTCGCGTCAGGCGGCGGTGCCGGACCGGGCGCGACGTCGAGTGTGGGGACGGGCCCGGTTGCCGCGGCCACGCCCACCTCAGCCCTGGCCGACCTTGCCGCGCCCGCCCGCATCCAGCCCTACCTGCCGCCGCCCAGCCTTTCCTCGGTCAGCGGCAACAACGTGGGCAACGGCTCAGGCACGACGCAGCAGGCCGCCTCCAGCACGCCCCCCTATCGCGAGATGCCGCCGGCCCCTAGCTCGTGACGCACCCGTACCCTGGTGCCCATGGCGGTGCTGCGAGTGGGGCTGACCGGGGGTATCGGGTCGGGCAAGAGCGAGGTATCTCGCCGGCTCGCTGCCCGCGGCGCCGTGCTGATCGACGCGGATGTGGCCGCCAGGGAGGTGGTCGCGCCGGGAACGCCGGGGCTCGCCGGGATCGCCGCCGCCTTCGGAGCCGGGGTGCTCCGCCCGGACGGCTCGCTTGACAGGGAGCGGCTGGGCGCGATCGTCTTCTCCGACCAGGCGATGCGGGCCAAGCTGAACGCGATCGTGCACCCCCTGGTCGGCGAGTGGATGGCCGCGACAGAGCGGGCCGCGAGAGCGGCGGCCGCGCCTGGCGAGGACCTGGTGATCGTGCACGACGTGCCGCTGCTCGCCGAGAACAGGCGGCCTGCGGACTTCGATCTGGTCGTGGTGGTGGACGTACCGCCTGACGTGCAGCTCGACCGGCTCGTCGGCCGCCGCGGCATGACCGCGGCCCAGGCGCGGGACCGCATGGCCGCGCAGGCGGGCAGGGAGCAGCGGCTGGCGGTCGCCGACATCGTGATCGACAACTGGGGCTCGCTCGACGACCTGGACCGCCGGGTCAGCGAAGTATGGGCCGACCTCCGCCGTCGCGCCTCGGACTCGCCCCGGAATGTCAGACCCCACGCCTAGAGTTGAACCCTGAGGCGAGGAAGGTAGTGAAGTGCGTCCGGTTACCGATTTGAAGCGCAGGGTCGCGCCGTTCGATGTCGTCAGCGATATGGTTCCGGCCGGCGATCAGCCACGTGCGATCGCCGAGATCGAAAAGCGCGTCCAGGCGGGGGAGACGGACACCGTGCTGCTCGGCGCGACAGGTACCGGCAAGACCGCCACGGTCGCCTGGATCGCGGAGCGGGTGCAGCGGCCGGTCCTAGTCATGCTGCCGAACAAGACGCTGGCCGCGCAGTTCGCCAACGAGCTGCGCGAGATGCTGCCGAACAACGCGATCGAGTACTTCGTCTCCTACTACGACTACTACCAGCCCGAGGCGTACGTCCCGCAGACCGACACTTACATCGAGAAGGACTCCTCGATCAACTCCGAGGTAGAGCGGCTCAGGCATTCGGCCACCAACTCCCTGCTGACCAGGCGCGACACCATCGTCGTCTCGTCGGTGTCCTGCATCTACGGACTGGGCACGCCGCAGGAATACGTCGACAGGATGCTCACCCTCAAGGTCGGCGACACCGTCGAGCGGGACGCGCTGCTCCGCAAGCTGGTCGGCATGCTGTACAACCGAAACGACCTGGCGTTCACCAGGGGGACCTTCCGGGTGCGCGGCGACACTATCGAGGTCATCCCGATGTACGAGGAGTTCGCCGTCCGGATCGAGATGTTCGGTGACGAGATCGAGCGGCTGATGACTCTGCACCCGCTCACCGGCGAGGTGATCAGCGAGGACACCGAGCTGTACGTCTTCCCGGCGTCCCATTACGTGGCCGGGCCGGAGCGGATGGAGCGGGCGATCGCCGGCATCGAGGCCGAGCTCGCCGAGCGGCTCGCCGAGCTTGACCAGGCTGGCAAGCTGCTCGAGGCGCAGCGACTGCGCATGCGCACCACCTATGACATCGAGATGCTGCGACAAGTTGGCAGCTGCTCGGGCATCGAGAACTATTCGCGGCACATCGACGGCCGCCACGCGGGCACCCCGCCTAACACGCTGCTTGACTACTTCCCCGAGGACTTCCTGCTGGTCATCGACGAGTCGCACAATACGGTGCCGCAGATCGGTGCGATGTACGAAGGCGACGTCTCCCGCAAGCGAGTTCTGGTCGAGCACGGCTTCCGGCTGCCGAGCGCGATCGACAACAGGCCGCTGACCTGGGATGAGTTCCTGGACCGTATCGGCCAGACCATTTATCTGTCGGCCACCCCGGGTCCGTACGAGCTGCGCCGCGTCGGCGGTGACGTGGTTGAGCAGGTGATCAGGCCGACCGGCCTCGTCGACCCCGAGGTGGTCATCAAGCCGACCAAGGGCCAGATCGACGATCTGCTGCACGAGATCGGGCTGCGGACCGAGCGGGACGAGCGCGTGCTCGTCACCACGCTCACCAAGCGGATGGCCGAGGACCTGACCGACTACCTGCTTGAGAACGGCGTCCGGGCCAGGTACCTGCACAGCGAGGTCGACACGCTGCGCCGGGTCGAGCTGCTCCGCGAGCTGCGGCTCGGCGAATACGACGTGCTTGTCGGCATCAATCTGCTCCGCGAGGGCCTCGACCTGCCCGAGGTGTCGCTGGTGGCCATCCTCGACGCTGATAAGGAGGGCTTCCTGCGCTCCGGCACGTCGCTGATCCAGACGATAGGCCGCGCGGCGCGCAACGTGTCAGGGCAGGTCCACATGTACGCCGACAGGGTGACCCCGTCGATGCAGCGCGCGATCGACGAGACCAACCGGCGCCGGGACAAGCAGGTCGCCTACAACGAGGCGCACGGCGTCGACCCGCAGCCCCTGCGCAAGCGGATCGCGGACATCCTGGACCAGATCGTCCGTGAGGACGCCGATACCGAGCAGCTGATCGGCGGTGGCGGGCGGCAGCAGTCCCGCGGCAAGGCACCGGTGCCAGGCCTGTCGTCACGGGCACGTGCGGCCCAGGCGGCCGTGCGCGACGCCGGCTCCGAGTCGGCGGGAGGCGGCCTCGCCCGCGGCGAGCTCGTCGGCCTGATCGGCCAGCTCACCGAGCAGATGCACGTCGCCGCCGCCGAGTTGCAGTTCGAGGTGGCCGCCCGGCTGCGTGACGAGATCAGGGAGCTCAAGCACGAGCTCCGCGGCATGCACGCGGCCGGCATCTGAACGTCTTACCCCGCGGGAATTCGGGCTGGATAGTCTGACGTGATTTCCGCCCGGGAATTAATAGAGGCGATTAATAAGGTGATTAGCAAGGGCCGATAAGCCATCGGTAAGCGTCTTTAATCGTTATTTACCGGCACGGTATAGTGCGGCGCGGGATCAGGACGGAGCGACGAGCCGGACGGGATACCGGCCGCTGTGGACGATCTGGGAGGCACGCCCCGTGGCCACGCTGCGCTAGCGGGGCAGGCATGATAGATGTTGACCTCGCCGGAATGCTGAGCATCACCTGAGTGTTGCCTCTAACTGAGGAGCCCGGCGAGGCACCAGCCGACTAGCTCGGACGCCGGGGAGGTGCACAGTGCTGGTCAGCATGATCGCGGCCGTGGTCGCGGCGCTGCTGTATGGGGTCGCCTCGGTGATGCAGGCCATTGCCGTGCGCGCGGCCAGCCACAAGCCGGCCGAAGCCGCCGCAGGGAGCGTCGACCCCGGCCTTGTGGTCCGCATGCTGCATCAATGGCGGTTCGTGGCCAGCATCTGCCTGGACGCGCTCGGCTTCGTCGCACAGCTCGTCGCCTTGCAGCGCCTGCCGCTCTTCGCCGTTCAGGCCTTCGTGGCCTCCAACCTCGCCGTCACTGCGGTGGTGGCCTCGTGGGTGATCGGCGTGGCCCTGTCCTGGCGGGAGTGGGCAGCGGTGATAGGCGTGGTGGCCGGCGTGGGCCTGCTCGGCTCTTCGGCGGGTGCCGAAGGCGCCGCGCAGGTGGGCGCGATGTTCAAGCTCGCGCTGATCGTGGCGGTCGGCGGCCTTGCCGTGGTCGGACTGGCCGCGGCCAAGCTCAACGAGCCGTTCCGCACCACGGCGCTCGGCGTCACGGCCGGCTTCGGCTATGGCGTGCTCAGTATCGCCGCCCGCGTGCTGAACGGTTTCGAGCCTCTCCAGCTGGCCCGCGATCCGGCCGCCTACGCGGTCGCCGCGGCCGGCATCATCTCCTTCATGTTCTACGCGACCGCCCTTGAGAGCGGGAGCGTCACAGTGGCCACGGCGGCCGTGGTGCTGAGCGAGACGATCCCGCCCGCCGTCATCGGCGTGATTTTCCTCGGCGATCAGACTAGGCGCGGTCTTGCAGCCGTCGCCTGGGGCGGCTTCTTCATCGCCGTCGCCTCGGCCGTCATGCTGGCCAGATTCGGCGAGGCGCATCACGAGGAAGACGTGGCGATGGCCGACGCGGTGGCGCACCGTCAGGCAAATGCCGGGCCCGCCGCCGCGGGCCTGTTATCCTGGTGGCCCGTGGACCTGCAGTTTCTCTTTGCCGTACCGCACATCACGGGAGTCTCATAGTGGCCGCATCATCACTTCACCCACGGCCTGCGCAAACCAGTCATCTATTCGTCACCGGGGGCGTCGCGTCCAGCCTCGGCAAGGGACTGACCGCCTCGAGCCTGGGACGGCTGCTCAAGCTGCGCGGGCTGAGGGTCACGATGCAGAAGCTCGATCCCTACCTCAACGTCGATCCGGGCACGATGAACCCGTTCCAGCACGGCGAGGTGTTCGTCACCGACGACGGCACGGAAACCGATCTCGACGTAGGGCACTACGAGCGCTTCCTTGACACGAACCTGCTCGGCGACGCGAACGTCACGACCGGCCAGATCTACTCCACGGTGATCGCCAACGAGCGGCGGGGCGCCTATCTCGGCGACACCGTGCAGGTGATCCCGCACATCACCAACGAGATCAAGTCGCGCATCCTGCAGATGGGCGGGGATGACGTGGATGTCGTGATCACGGAGGTGGGCGGGACCGTCGGTGACATCGAGTCCCAACCGTTCCTTGAGGCCATCCGCCAGATCAGGCATGAGATCGGCCGGGACCGGTGCTTCTTCCTGCACGTCAGCTTGCTGCCCTACATCGGTCCGGCGGGCGAGCTGAAGACCAAGCCGACCCAGCACTCGGTGGCCGCCCTGCGCAGCATCGGCATCCAGCCGGACGCGATCGTCGCCCGCTCGGACCGACCGATCAGCGCGGGCCTAAAACGCAAGATAAGCCTGATGTGCGACGTCGATGAGGAGGCGGTGGTCTCCGCGCCCGACGCGCCCTCCATTTACGACATCCCGAAGGTGCTGCACGCGGAGGGCCTGGACGCCTACGTGGTGCGCAGGCTCGGCCTGCCGTTCCGCGACGTGGACTGGAACGAGTGGGATGACCTGCTGCGCCGGGTGCACCGCCCGGCGCACAGCATCACGATCGCCCTGGTCGGGAAGTACGTGGACCTGCCCGACGCGTACCTGTCGCCGGCCGAGGCGCTCAAGGCAGGCGGCTTCGCCAACGACGCGCAGGTGAACATCCGCTGGGTGATCAGCGATGCCTGCGAGGATCCCGAGGGCGCGGCCAGCGAGCTCGAGGGAGTCGACGGCGTGCTGATCCCCGGCGGGTTCGGGGTCCGCGGCATCGAGGGGAAGATCGGCGCGATCCGGTACGCGCGCGAGAACGGCATCCCGATCCTCGGCCTGTGCCTGGGACTGCAGTGCATGGTCATAGAGGTGGCCCGCGACCTGGCCGGCCTCCCCGAGGCGGACAGCGCCGAGTTCAATCCGGCCACGCCGGACCCGGTAATCGCCACGATGGCCGACCAGGAGGACGTGGTGGCGGGGGAGCGGGACATGGGCGGCACCATGCGCCTGGGCCTGTACCCGGCCGTGCTGCAGACAGGTACGCGGGCGGCCGAGCTTTACGGGCATGGCATGGTGGAGGAACGGCACCGGCACAGGTATGAGGTCAACAACGCCTACCGCGCGGTGCTCGAGCAGGCGGGGCTGGTGTTCTCCGGGCTGTCCCCTGACGGCCACCTGGTGGAGTTCGCCGAGTTGCCGCCAGGCGCGCACCCGTTCTTCGTGGGCACCCAAGCGCACCCCGAGTTTCTGTCTCGCCCGACCCGTCCGCACCCCCTGTTCAGCGGCTTGATCGCGGCCGCGCTCGCCCGATCCAAGTCGCTCGGGATGACAGGCGCACGCGCCGTGGCCAGCGCATGAGCGCGATGAAGATCGCCGATGTTCCCGAGACCTGGCCGGTAGCCTCGTCGGCGGAGACCTACCACGGGCTGCTGGTCAGCGTGCGCATCGACAAGGTGCGGATGCCCGACAATCATCTGGCCGAACGTGAAGTGGTGACTCACCCCGGCGCGGCGGCCGTGCTGGCACTTGACGACGCGGACCGGGTCCTGATGATCAGGCAGTACCGTCATCCCGTCGGCCACCTGCTGTGGGAGATCCCGGCCGGCCTGTGCGATGTCGCAGGGGAGACTCCGTGGGCCACCGCGCAGCGCGAGCTGGCGGAAGAGGCGGCCTACCGGGCACGGGACTGGCGTGTCCTTGCCGACTACTTCAGCTCGCCCGGCTTCAGCACCGAGCGCCTGCGCATCTTCCTCGTCCGCGGCCTCGAGCTCATCCCTGCCGCGGAACGGCACTACGAGCCCGAGGACGAGGAGGCGTACATGCTGACCGAGTGGCTGCCGCTTGACGAGGCGGTGCGCAAGGTATTCGCCGGTGAGCTGCACAACGGTGTCGCGGCCCTCGGCATCATGGCCGGTTATGCTGCCAGGGCAAATGGCTTCGCCGCACTCCGCGCCGCCGATGCGCCGGTGTCTTGAGTGTGCTTGCATGGGCTTAGCGGAGCAATGACGCTCCCCAGTCTGGAAGGACCGCCATGAAGGTTGGAATTCCCCGGGAAGTCAAGAACCACGAGTACCGGGTGGCGATTACGCCTTCCGGCGTGCACGAACTGGTCCGTGGCGGTCATCAGGTGGTTATCCAGGCCGGAGCGGGTGACGGCTCGTCGATCCCGGACGAGGACTTCACCGCCGCCGGCGCTAAGATCCTGCCCACCGCGGACGACGTCTGGGCCGAGGGCGAGCTGATCCTCAAGGTCAAGGAGCCGATCGAGGAGGAGTACGGGCGCATGCGCGCCGGGCAGGTGCTCTTCACCTACCTGCACCTGGCCGCATCCGCGGAGTGCACCAACGCGCTGCTCAGCTCGGGCATCACGTCGATCGCGTACGAGACCGTCCAGTTGCCCGACGGGTCGCTGCCCTTGCTCGCGCCTATGTCCGAGGTCGCGGGCCGGATGGCGCCTCAGGTCGGCGCGCACCACCTGCAGCGGGACGGCGGCGGCCGCGGCGTCCTGATGGGCGGCGTGTCCGGCGTCTACGCGGCCAAGGTGGTCGTCCTCGGCGCGGGCGTCTCAGGCATGAACGCCGCCGCCATTGCCCTCGGCATGCAGGCCGAGGTGCTGCTCGTGGACAAGAACATCGCCAGGCTCCGCCAGGCCGACGCCATCTACCAGGGGCACTGCCAGACGGTCGCGTCCAACACCTACGAGATCGAGCGCGCGGTGATCGATGCCGACCTGGTGATCGGGGCAGTGCTCGTCCCGGGTGCCAAGGCCCCCCGCCTGGTCACCGACGAGCTGGTGTCCAGGATGAAGTCCGGCGCGGTGCTCGTCGACATCTCGATCGACCAGGGCGGCTGCTTCGAAGGCTCCCGCCCCACGACGCACGCGAACCCCACCTACAAGGTGCACGACGCCCTCTTCTACTGCGTCGCGAACATGCCAGGCGCTGTCCCGCACACCTCGACCTACGCCCTCACCAACGTGACCCTGCCCTACACGGTCGAGATAGCCAACCGCGGCTGGCGTGACGCCCTCCGCGCCGACCATCCCCTCGCCCTAGGCCTCAACACTTACGCCGGCCTCCTGACCTGCGAGCCCGTAGCCGAAGCCCATGCCCTCCCCTACACCCCCATAACCGAGGTCCTCAACTAGGTGGTGGGGCAGACGGTCCAGGAGGTGGTCCGGGGGTACCTGGGATACCTGGTGGTGGAGCGGGGGCTGGCCGCGAATACGGTCGAGTCGTACCGGCGGGACCTGCGGCGGTATGAGGCAGCGCTCGCCGGGCGAGGGAAGGAACGGCTCGCCGATGTCACGTCCGGGGACGTGGCAGAGTTTCTCGCAACGCTGCGGGAGGGCGACGACGAGCACGAGAGCCTGGCGGTCAGCTCGGCGGCACGGGCGGTGATCGCGGTGCGGGGGCTGCACGCCTTCGCGGTCGCGCAGGGGCTCAGTGAGCTGGACCCCGCGCGTGAGGTGGCCCCGCCGTCGCCGCCCAAGCGGCTGCCGAAGGCTATCGCGCTTGACGAGGTGGAACGCCTGCTCGATGCGGCGGGCCCGGGACCGGATGGGCTGGCTGTGGCCGGAGGGGTGGAGCCACGCCTGCTGCGGGACCGGGCGCTACTGGAGTTCCTGTACGGGACCGGAGCGCGCATCTCCGAGGCGACCGGGCTGGATGTGGACGAGCTGCGACTGGACGCCGATCCGGTGGTGCGGCTGGCGGGCAAGGGAGGCAAGCACCGGGTGGTGCCCGTGGGCAGCTTCGCGGTGCGGGCGCTCGAGGCCTACCTGATCAGGGCCAGGCCGGCGCTGGCCGCGGGCTCGCGGCGGGCGTCGGTGAGCCCGGCGGTCTTCCTCAACGCCAGGGGAGGACGCCTGACCAGGCAGGGTGCCTGGGCGGTGCTGCACGCCGCCGCCGGGCGCGCGGGCCTGCCGGACACCTCACCGCACACCCTGCGGCACTCGTTCGCCACGCACATGCTCGACGGAGGCGCCGATATCCGGGTGGTCCAGGAACTGCTCGGCCACGCATCCGTGACCACCACCCAGGTCTACACGCTGGTCACGGTGGACAAGCTCCGCGAGGTCTACGCCGCCGCCCACCCGCGGGCGCTTGCCTAGGCCAGCCGCCCGGGCATCTGCGCGGCCGGCTCCGACCACGCGTGCACCGTCATGCGTTCCGCGGGGGTGTTACCACCGCCCGTTCGGTAAAAATCGATCTTCTGATTTTCTGCCTGAACGGAAGTGGCGGGTCAGCTCGTTCGCATAGCCGCGGCCCAGGGTGTCCTTGTGCTCGATGATCCACTCGATCAGCGACGTCTCGCCGGTCGCCGGCCCGTCGGTGTCGGCCAGGCCGTCGGCCATCGCGTGGTACTCCTCGGCGGTCAGCAGGGTGTCGCGCAGCACAGCGCCGAGCAGCATGGCCGCGGGCGGGATGAGCGACCCCGGCACGTGGATGACCTGGCTGCGGCTCCCGACCGCGTCCCTGATCTGCGTGACGAGGTCGAGGAACGCCGGCCGGTCGGGACCCACCGCGTCGATAACCGAAGCGCCGTCCCCGCCCCCGCCGGTCCCGGCCCGCACGGCCAGCCGGGCCAGGTCATCGACGTAGATCGGGCGGACGCGGTAGCCGCCGGTGCCGCCGACCGCGAATACCGGCAGGCGGCGCAGCAGCCACGCGATGTTGTTGATCAGCACGCCGCCGCCGCCGAACAAGATGGACGGCCGCAGCACGGCATGCGAGACGCCGAGGTCGGCGAGGGCCTGCTCGACCGCGGCCTTGCCGCGGAAGTACGGGTACGGCGAGTCCACGTCGGGGTGGGTGATGGACACATGCACGATCCGCCGCACCCCCGCGTCGGCGGCCGCCCGGAACAGCGCGCGTGAGTTGGCCACCGCGGCTTCGTGGCTGACCGAACCGCGCGCGAACCGCACCCAGTACGTGTTGTACAGGGTCGTCGCGCCGCGCAGCGACTCACGCAGCCCGGCCGGGTCGGCGAAATCGAGCGGCCTGGTCTCGACAAGAGTGCCGGCCGGAGCGCGGCCGGGATGGCCGGTGAGCGTGCGCACCCGTCGGCCCGCCGCCTGCAGGTCGCGCGCGATCGCCGCTCCCGAGTAGCTGAACGCCCCGGTCACGACGTCCAGGTCGCCGGTCACAGCAGCCCGGCCAGCGCCGTCAGGGTATCCCCGAGCGGAGCGTCGAGGGTCGCGGTGGCGTACTGGTCGCCGCGGCTGGCCCCCTGGTTGACGATCACCACGGGCAGCCCGAGCCCGGCCGCGTGCCGGACGTAACGCAGCCCCGACATCACGGTCAGCGACGAACCGAGGACGACCAGCGCGCTGGCCTGCTCGACCAGCGTGTAGCAGGCCCGCGCACGCGCCGGCGGCACGTTCTCGCCGAAGAACACCACGTCGGGCTTCAGCACCCCGGCACACAAGGCACAGGAGGCAACCTGGAAGGATTCCGCCGCCGTGCCATCAACAAAGGCGTCACCGTCCGGCTTGACCAAAGCCTCCGAGCCCAGCGCCCAGCCCGGATTCGCCGCACGAAGCCGCCGGTCGAGATCGGCGCGTGGCGTCCGCTGACCGCAGTCGAGGCAGATGACCTGGTGCAGGCTGCCGTGGAGTTCGGTCACCCTGTCGGTGCCCGCCGCCTGGTGGAGGCCGTCCACGTTCTGCGTGATGATCCCGGCCAGCAGGCCGCGGCGGCCGAGTTCGGCGACGGCGTGGTGGCCGCGGTTCGGGACGGCCGAGGCGATGTGCCGCCAGCCGACGTGGCTGCGCGCCCAGTACCTGCGCCGCGCGGCGGCACTTGAGGTGAAAGTCTGGTACGTCATCGGCATGGCTCGCCTCGCCAGGCCGGTCGGCCCGCGGTAGTCGGGGATTCCGGACTCGGTGGACAGCCCCGCGCCGCTCAGGATCGTCACCCGGCCAGTCGCGACCACCTCAAGCAGCGTCCCGAACCTGGCCTCCGCAAGCAGCGTCACCACTCCATAGTGCCTCAGGACACAGTGCCTCAGGACACAGTGCCTCAGGACATAGTGCCTCAGGACGCGGGCGTGGTGATCGCGGCGGCCACCGTCGCCGCCGCCTGCCTGTCGAACACGATCGTGTAGTGGTTCACCCCGGGCACCAGCTGCGGGCGCAGCTTGGGCGCCCGCTCCTGCCACTCCGCGACCGTTTCCGCGGGAATCAGGCCGGGCGGGGCGCCGAACATCCCGGCGGGCGCGGTCAGCAGCCGGGTCGGCTCGGTCAGCCGGCCGAGAGCCTCCGCGAACGGCTTTTCCGTCAGCACCTCGGCGCCATCCGCGCGGGCCGCGTCCTGCACCACCCGGGACCGCAGCTGACCGTCCGCACCGGTCAGGTCGTAGCGGATGTAGGCCTCCACGTCCGCGGTCCAGTGGTCGGCGAGCGCCGGGTGCGCACGCCAGAAGTCCAGGTACGCCTCGGTATCGGGAAACGTCTGCCGGAGCCTGGCAAGCGCCGGGCCGAGGACCGTTTCCAGGTCGGTGCCTTCCGGCACCGGCAGCGGCACGCCGCCGTCGACCAGCACGAGCCGCCGCACAAGCTGCGGGTGCGCGTCGCGGGTGAGCAGCGCGACGTACGCGCCCATCGAATGACCGGCGAGCACCGGCCGCCCGCCGAGGTGCCGAAGCACGGCCGCCACGTCGGCGGCGTGCTGCCCCAGGCCGTACGGGCCGGGCAGTTCGGCGCTGTGGCCGCGCCCGCGCAGGTCGGGCGCGGCGAGCGTCCAGTCCGGCGGCATCTGGCGCGCGACCGCCTGCCACGACATCGCCGAGCCCGTGATCCCGTGCACCGCGACCGCCACGCGCTTGCCGTTTCCCCACAAGAGCACGCGTAGGTCGCCGCCGTCTACTGGAACGTCTAGCAGCCGGAGTTGCATGATTTCCCCTCCCACGATCACGCCGATTATGGCCCATGGCCGGGCGCGTTTGTCGCTTATTATCCGCTGTCCGGGCGGTTTAGTCGTAAAGGAAGCCGGCCCGCCAAACCATGCCATGCTGGACTCCAGCCGGAATGCCAGGTAAACCAGGCTTGGAGGTGAGCGGGCCATGTCCTCAGCCCTGAGTTACTCGTCGGGAGAATCTGCGTCGCCGCTGCTCGGCGACACGATCGGCGCCAACTTCGACGCCACGGTGCGCGCGTACGGGGACCGCGAGGCCCTCGTCGACCGATCGGATCCAAGGGCCGGCCGGCGGTGGACCTACGCCGAACTGGCCGCCGACGTCGACGCGCTCGCGCTCGGCCTGCTCGGGGTCGGCATCGGCGAGGGGGACCGGGTCGGCATCTGGGCGCCGAACTGCGCCGAGTGGACCATCACCCAGTACGCGACCGCCAAGATCGGCGCGATCCTGGTGAACATCAACCCCGCCTACCGCACCAGGGAACTCGAGTTCGTGCTCAACCAGTCGGGCACCACGCTGCTCGTCGCCGCGGGGCGGCTGAAGACCTCCGATTACGCCGCGATGATCGCCGAGGTCAGGCCGCGCTGCCCGGGGCTGTCGCAGGTCGTGCTGCTCGGCAGCGCCGAGTGGCGATCGCTGCTCGACGCCGGGCGTCAGCAGGACCGCGCCACCCTTGAGGGCATCGAGCTGGACACCGACGACGCCATCAATATCCAGTACACCTCGGGGACTACTGGTTTCCCAAAGGGCGCAACTCTCTCTCACCACAACATCCTCAACAATGGCTACTTCGTCGGCGAGCTGTGCAATTACACCGAGGAAGACCGGATCTGTATCCCGGTGCCGTTCTACCACTGCTTCGGAATGGTGATGGGCAACCTGGCGGCGACCAGTCACGGAGCGTGCATGGTCATCCCGGCCGCGACCTTCGACCCGGTCGCCACCCTGACGGCCGTGCAGGCCGAACGCTGCACCTCGCTGTACGGCGTGCCGACCATGTTCATCGCCGAGCTGTCCGCGGAGGGGTTCGCCGACTACGACCTGTCGTCTCTGCGCACCGGCATCATGGCGGGCTCGCCGTGCCCGGTCGAGGTGATGAAGCAGGTCATGTCGCGGATGTCGATGCGCGAGGTGTCGATCTGCTACGGCATGACGGAGACCTCTCCGGTCTCCACGCAGACCCGCGTCGATGATTCGGTGGACCGCCGGACCGCCACGGTCGGCCGCGTCGGGCCGCACCTGGAGGTGAAGGTCATCGATCCGGCCACCGGCCTGACGGTGCCGCGCGGCACGCCGGGCGAGCTGTGCACGCGGGGATACTCGGTCATGCTCGGCTACTGGGAGCAGCCCGACAAGACGGCCGAGGCCGTGGACAGCGCCCACTGGATGCACACCGGCGATCTCGCCGTGATGGATGACGACGGCTATCTCGCCATCACCGGCCGGATCAAGGACATGGTCATCCGCGGCGGGGAGAACGTCTACCCGAGGGAGATCGAGGAGTTCCTCTACACCCACCCCGATATCCTGGACGCCCAGGTCATCGGCGTCCCCGACGCCAAGTATGGCGAGGAGCTCATGGCCTGGATCCGGATGCGCCCAGCCGCCCAGCCGCTGACGGCGCAAGCCGTCCGGTCGTTCTGCGGCGGGCAGCTGGCGCACTACAAGATCCCGAGGTACGTGCACATCGTCGATGAGTTCCCGATGACCGTCACCGGTAAGGTTCGCAAGGTGGAGATGCGGGAGCGCGCCGCCGTGATCCTCGGCCTGCCAGAGTGAAGGTACTGGTCGCGGGCGGCGCTGGCTACATCGGCAGCACAGTGGCGTCGGCCTGCTCCGACGCCGGCATCACGCCGGTGATTCTGGACAGCCTGGTGACGGGCAGGCGCGAGTTCACCGCC
This sequence comes from Streptosporangiaceae bacterium, assembly GCA_050698735.1. Lineage (GTDB taxonomy): Bacteria > Actinomycetota > Actinomycetes > Streptosporangiales > Streptosporangiaceae > Palsa-504. Next base: position 16,340 of record JBOHCG010000078.1, read on the forward strand.
GGGCACGCCTTCTACGCCGGTGACATCGCGGACGGGCCGCTGATCGACCGCGTCTTCACGCGGCACCCGGATATCGGCGCGGTGATCCACTGCGCTGCCCTGATCGTGGTGCCCGACTCGGTCGCGAACCCTGTGCGGTATTACCGGGAGAACGTGGTCAAGAGCGTGGCGTTCGCCGAGCACCTGCTGCGCAACGGCGTCCGGCGGCTGATCTTCAGCTCCTCGGCGGCCATCTACCGCCCCGGGCCGGACCTGGCCGTCGACGAGGGCTCGCCCATCGACCCGCAGAGCCCGTACGCGCGGACCAAGGCGATGTGCGAGGCCATCTTCGCCGACATCGCCGCCGCGACGCCGCTCCGGGTGCTGTCGCTGCGGTACTTCAACCCGATCGGCGCCGATCCCAAGATGCGCACCGGCCTGCAGCTGCCGCGGCCGACCCACGCCCTGGGCAAGATGATCCAGGCACAGGAGGAAGGCATCGCGTTCGTGGTCACCGGAACCGATTACCCGACGCCGGATGGATCGGGCATCAGGGACTACGTGCACGTTTGGGACCTCGCGCTGGCGCACGTGGCCGCGCTCGGCGCGTTCGACGCGATGCCCGGGCCGGCCACCGCGATCAACCTGGGCACCGGAACCGGCACCACGGTCAGGGAGCTTCTCGCCGCGTTCAACTCGGTGGCCGACACCCCGATCCGGTCGCGGGATGCGCCGCGCCGGCCGGGCGACATCGCCGGCGCCTACGCGAGGACCGACCGGGCGAAAAGCGTCCTTCGCTGGCGGCCGCAGTACGACCTCGCCGAGGGAATCCGGCACTCCCTGCAGTGGGCCGCGATCCGCAGCGAGCGCCTATCGGGCGACGTCCGCTTATGATACGAAAAGTACGGAATCGTGATCTTCGAGACAGTACTGAGTCATAAATGATTGTATTGGCTGAAATCAAGTATTGAGCGTACGATTGCCGGGCTTGGTAGCCCCGGCTTGGGGTGGTGGGGGAGCACAGATGGGCGAGGAGCACGGTCTTACACCGATACCGCGCGCCGGCCGCCTAGCGGGCAGCGTCGACCGCCCTGGCCGTGTCGGCCGCGCGGGGAGCTCCGCCCGTCCCGAACGCCCCAGGCGCCAGGAAGAACCAGGCTGGCTTACCGTCGGGGCCACGACCATACGGCTCTGGCTGGAACGGCATCGCGCCGGCCGCAAGCCGTCTCGTCGGCGGCAGATCGCGGTGGCCGCGGTGGCGGCGCTCGTCGCAATGGGAGCCGGCGCGGGGATCACCGAGGCCATCACCCACCAGGGTCCGGCCGCCGTGGCGCCGCAGCCGGGCCGTCCGGCTAACCCACCGGCCGGCACGACGTCATTGCAGCTGGCCGCTCAGGTCCGCGACCAGGCGGCGGGCTGGATCGCGCAGCAGGTGAGCGCCGCTGCGACGCTGGAATGCGACCCGACGATGTGCGCCGCTCTGCAGGCGGCGGGCGTCCCGGCCGCCAGGCTGCTCGTGCTCCAGCCGGGGAGCTTCGACCCGCTGGGCGCCACCGTGATCGTCGCCACGCAGGTGGTGCGCAGTCAGTTCGGCGCCCGCCTCGCCTCGGTCTACGCGCCGCTGGTCATCGCGAGCTTCGGTTCCGGCGCCAACCGCATCGACATCCGCGCGGCCGCGCCGGAGGGCTCCTCGGCGTTCGAGGCTCAGCTCGCCTCGGACCGCCAGGCCCGCATCGAGGCCGGCCGGCAGCTGCTGAACAACAAGAACGTCCAGGCCACGTCCGTGGCCAGGCAGGAGCTGCTGCAAGGCGACGTCGACCCGAGACTTCTTGTAACGCTTTCGGCACTCGCATCCAAAATGAGCCTGCGCCTGATAGCCTTCGATGACTTGTCGCCAGGCGCGAGCCCGGACCTCCCCCTTCGCGGCGCCGAAATCGGTGCTGCTGAGTCCGCTGGCCTGTCGGCGATCTTGGCGTTCCTTGAAGCTCAGCAGACAACCTACCAACCAGCACAGGATGGGATAATCCGGCTCGCCGACGGCAAGTCGGCGATCACGGTACGGTTCGATGCCCCCGGCCCGATGGGACTCAGCGGTCCCTGATGACCCAACCCCCCGGGGGTCACATGGAGGGGATCAGATGAAATTCTTTAAAACTCCGCGACGACTAATCATGCTGCTGGCCGCATCGGCCCTGCTGCTCGGCGTTCCCGCCGCGGCCACCGCCTACGCCGACTCGGCCACGTCGGGTACCGGATGGATCCGGCTCGCCCACCTCTCGCCGAACACCCCGGCCGTGGACGTCTACCTGTACTCGTTCGGCAATTCCAACGCGCAGATAGTGCTGCACCATGTCTCCTACGGGACGGTCTCGCCGTACGAGGCGGTCAGCGCCGGCGATTACAGCGTCGCCATGCGCGCGGCCGGCGCCTCAGCGTCCAGCCAGCCGGTGCTGTCCACCAGCGTGACGATCCAGGCCGGTCACGCCTACACGGTGGCCGGCATGGGGCCGGAGTCCGGGCTGCGGCTCGCGGTCCTTGACGACGACCTCAGCACGCCGTCGGGCAAGTCCCTGGTCCGGGTGATCCAGGCGTCGCTGAAGGACCAGACGGTCAGCGTGTCCTTCGGCAGCCAGGTGCTGTCGAGCAAGCTCGCCTTCGGCACGGTGAGCTCGTACCTGACCGTCGACCCGGGCACCGAGACCGTGAAGGTCGCCGCGACGAGCGGCGGCGACGCCAGCCAGAGCGAGACGCTCGCCGCGGGCACCGTCCACACGCTGGTCGTCCTGGACGGAGCCAACGGTCTTGAGGTCGTCAACCTGGAGGACGCGGCCGGCTCCGGCGACGTGCCCGCGGGTCCGGCGCAGACGGGCTTCGGCGGCACCGCGCCGCACGGGCCGTCCTCGCCGCTGCCGTGGCTCGTGGTCATCGGAGCCGGTTCGCTGCTGGCGCTGGCGGGCGGGCTCCGGCTCCGCCGCAGGCCGCAGCACGGGTTCTGAGGGTGCCGGCGCGCAGGTCGGCCGCGGCGATCGCGCTCGCGGCCGGCC
>JBOHCG010000079.1:0-19257 GCA_050698735.1 Streptosporangiaceae bacterium
CCATGATCAGCGCGACGGCAACGAATACCCGGCTCTGCCGGGTACCCGTGACCAGTGCCCAGCAGAGCCCGGCCGCCAGGATGGCGCAGACGATGGCCGTCGCGCCGTTGAGCCCGGCGAACTGGGCTAGGCGCAGGGACACCCGCCAGCCGAGGGCGTGCAGCGCGACGTTGCAGAAGTAGAACCCGAGCGCCTGGACGGGCGTTGCCAGGCTCCTGAGGCGCTGGGTGTGCTGAGCGTAGCTCTCCAGGACCACCGGCGCCTGCACCAGCAGGCCCGCCAGCCAGCCGGCCGTCACCGCGTGCTCGCGCCACCGCGGCAGCGCGACCAGCCGCAGCAGCACCAGCGGCGCGTAGATCACGGCGAAGATCTCCGAGGAGGCGGCGGCGAAGGCGACGAGCGCCGCGGCCGTCATCCCGGCCCGGCCCTTCGGCCGCCACAGGAGGCCGAAGAACAGCGCGGTCATCAGGTACCACGGAGACCCCACCCCGCTGTCGGCGATCTCCATCGGTCCCAGCGGCAGCAGTATCAGGGCCGCGCCGACCAGCGCCCGCAGCCACGCCGACCGGATCCACCCGTCCATGGCGTGGTAGATGAACAGCGCGCACAGCGCGGCGATGACGGCCCCGGCCAGCGCGTAGGGCACCGCCGCGTCCACCAGCGGCAGGTAGGAGACAAGCTGGCCGATGAGGCGGGGCACCAGTTCCTCGTAGCCGCCGTAGGGCACGAACAGCTGCCACGGGCGGGCCAGCGCGTCGAACAGGAACACCCCCTGGTCCTCGGCGTAGAGGGAGTCCCAGGACGGGACGCCGGCGATGCGCGGCAGCAGCACGGCCGCCCCCGCGCACACCGCGGCCACCTGGACGGCGATGCAGGCAGCCCGATGCCGTCCCGGCCCGGGCGTATCCGTTCGCCCCGGCCCGGGCACCGGCGGCGGCTGGGGCGGCGGCTGGGGCTGGGGCTGGGGCTGGGGCGCCGCGGGGAAGAGCGCGCCAAGCGCCGCGCGCAGTCTGTGTACTGTGCTATCGGCTGGCTGAGCCGCGGGGTCCGGCCGCTCGGACGCCGACGGCCCAAGCCCGCGCAGACTTGTCCTATCCGTCAAGGTGGCCTCCCAGGCAAGGCGCCACCGGGACCGGCCGCAGCCTCCCCGACGTGCCGGCAGGAAACCAGCCGCCCCCGGAAAGGGTCAGTTTAGTCCGCGATCCCGACTAGCCATGCCCAATTGACGGTTGGCGCCGGGAACTGCGCACCATATTCACCCAGATCAAGCACTGAGCCCGGATCGGCAGCGGAAAATGCGCCGATGCCGAAAGGGAATACGGAAATCACGCCCTGAGGCAGCACATTCCCCGCTGATCTCCCATGCCACCGGGCCGCCGTATCGTAGAGCATTTTTGGCCGAACGAGCAGTGGTTCTAGCCCAGCGCCGGTTACCAGCGTCCGGCCGCTGTCGAGGTCGTGGTGACGGGACCGGCGACGCGGATCCGCGCAACGGTACCGATACGCCCGGCCACGGGAGCCAGCGAAGCCTGATGCCTCTAGTGTCAGGCGGCCTCGGCCACGGTGTTGAGGAAGATCACCTCATGGGCTGCCTGGGCAAGCCATGGCGACAGGCCGCGCCGCCGGCTTACCACGGTCACCCGGGCTCCCTGGGCAGCGAGGCGCGCCGCCTCCTCGGCGAACAGGTGATCGCCGGACCCGATCGGGCTTTGGTCACCGCTGATCGTCCTCAGCATCCCGGGCCTCCTTCGCGACCCCGGGCACCCCGAAGGCACCCACTCCCTCCATGCACCCCTGCACGGACTACCATTCCCGCCTAAGTACGCATAAAACGGCGCGCTACGGCTGTAGCCCCGCAGGGGGACGGCCGTCCCCCTGCAGGAGTACCCCGCGAATCATCACCGGGGCTGACGCGGGCGAGCGCGGCGGGCGGCCAGAATTGGCATGTGTCAAGAGGAGAGGACCACTTTTATGATTGAGGTACGGGGCCTCACGAAGCGGTACGGGGACAAAACCGCCGTCGACGGGCTGACGTTCGGCATCGAGCCGGGCAAGGTGACCGGTTTCCTTGGGCCGAACGGGGCCGGCAAGACCACCACGATGCGGTGCATCCTCGGGCTTGACTACCCGGATGCTGGCACCGTCACGGTGGATGGCCGCGATTACCGCGACCTGGGATACCCGATGCGCGAGGTCGGCGCGCTGCTGGACGCGAAGGCGGTGCACGGCGGGCGGTCGGCCTACAACCACCTGCTCTGCCTGGCGCAGACCAACAACCTGCCCAGGCGCCGTGTCGGCGAGGTCCTCGAGCTTGTCGGCCTGTCCGAGGTCGCGAAGAAGCGGTCGAAGGGGTTCTCGCTCGGCATGAGCCAGCGCCTTGGCATTGCCGCGACACTGCTCGGCGATCCCCAGGTGCTGATGTTCGACGAGCCGGTCAACGGGCTGGACCCCGAGGGCATCTTGTGGATCAGGAACCTGATGAAGGCGCTGGCCGGCGAGGGGCGGACGGTGTTCGTCTCCAGCCACCTGATGGCGGAGATGGAGAACACCGCCGATCACCTGGTCGTGATCGGCCGGGGCAAGCTGATCGCCGACTGCTCGATGGCGGAGTTCATCGCGGGCTCCTCCGGCGCGGCCGTGCGAGTGCGCACCCCGATGGCGGACGAACTGATCAAGGCGGTCACCGCGAAGGGCGCGGCCACGTCCACCGACGACGACGGCGCCATCGAGGTCCGCGGGATGACCGCGGAAGCGGTTGGCGACATCGCGTTCGAGGAGGGCATCAGGCTGCACGAGCTGACCTTGGTCCGCGCGTCGCTGGAGGAGGCGTTCATGGAACTGACCGCGAGCAGCGTGGAGTACCACGCCGGGGTTCCCGGTGCGGCAGCGACCGTCGGAAGCGGGGTCTGAGCGATGGCCACCACGACAGCGCAGGACGTGCAGCTCGTCGAATCGCTGCCGCCGGCCGCCGGGCGGGCCGGGCTGCGCGGCGCGATCGCCTCGGAGTTCACCAAGATCCGCTCGGTCCGGTCCACCTACTGGACCCTGGCGGCGCTGCTGCTCGTCTCCATCGGCATCGGCGCGGCGATCACGGCAGGGACCGCGGCCCAGTTCGGCCACAACCCGGGCAACAAGGCCGGGTTCGACGCCACCCAGAGCTCGCTGATCGCGTTCTTCGAGATCGGCCAGCTGATCATCGCGGTGGTCGCCGCGCTGGCGATCACCGCCGAGTACTCCACCGGGATGATCCGCACGTCGCTGACCGCGCAGCCCCGGCGCGGCACCATCTATGCCGCGAAGGCGATCGTGCTCACCTCGCTGACGCTCGTCGTCTCGCTCGTCACGTCGTTCATCGCGTTCTTCGTCGGCCAGGCGCTGCTGTCGGGCACCGGCGTGGCCGCGTCGCTGTTCCACACCGTCACGATCCCGCAGAACGCGAACGTGAACTGCCCGGGGCCGGGCAACCACGTCGTCGGCGGCGGCCCCGGGCCGCCGCCCGGGTGCAAGGTGACGTACTCCGGCACCGACGTGATCCACCCGTCCACCGTGCTGTTCGCGATCATCGGCTGCGCGCTGTTCGTCACGCTGGTCGCGATCATCGCGTTCGGCGTCGGCGCGCTCGTGCGGCACACCGCCGGCGTGATCGCGATCGTGATCGCCGCGCTGTTCATCATCCCGGTCCTGGAGCAGGCGCTGCCGAACGACTGGCGCTGGGACATCATGCGGTTCCTGCCGGACGCCGCCAACCAGGTGGTCTCGGTCACCATCGGCGACAACGCCAACCCGCACCTGTGGTCAGCCTGGCCGCAACTCGGCGTGACGGCGCTGTGGGCCGCGGCCCTCCTCGCCGGGGGCGCCTACCTGTTCCGCAAGCGCGACGCATAGGCCGAAGCTGTCAGGCCTGCCCCACGGTGAGCTGGTGCCGTGGGGCAGGCCGTAACGTGTAGGTGAACCGAACGACCTTGGCGCAGACCGAGGAGGGCAAGACGAATGACCACTCCCGGAGGAGCCGTCCAGTATTTGCGGTGGCGGAAGGACGTGGCCGACCACGACTACGCCGCTGCCTTCAGCTACCTCAGTATCCGCTACGGGGAGAGCCGGGCGCAGGAGATGTCGGCGAAGCTGAAGAAGCTCCCGGTCATCCAGCGCCGCGCCAACGACATCCTGCGGGCCACGCAGCGCGCCCCGCTGCCGCTGTCAGACCCGGGCGTGCTGAGAGACCTGCAGAAGGTGCTGGCCGGAGAGAAGCTGTCTCCGGTTCTCATATCGGAAGGCGATATCGCGGACGGCTACCACCGGGTTTCCCTCGCCTACGCACTCGATCCTTACGCAGACGTGCCGCTCAAGCTCGGCTAGGGGCCGCGCGGGGTGGCGCAGGCCCCCTCGACACCCCGGACTCCGCCCAGTGGCAGACCGAGGTCTGCTGGCCCCTGAACCACGCGGGATAGTGTCGGGTATCGGCCTGCAACTCTGCTATCACGGGAGCCTGACATGCGTTACCCGCACTCGGAGCGCGGTCCGGTCGTCGAGTCGCTGCACGGCGTCGAGGTTGCCGATCCCTATCGCTGGCTGGAGGATCCCGACTCCGCGCAGACCAGGGAGTGGGTAGCCGCCCAGAATGCGGTCACGGAAGAGTATCTGGCTGGCCTCGCCTCCCGGGGCTGGTTCCGCGAGCGGCTCGGCGCGATCCTGGGCGTGCCGCGAGCCGGCGTGCCGCGCCCCCTCGGCGGGCGTTACCTGCTCGACCGCAACGACGGCAGCCAGGACCAGGACGTGGTCACCGTGGCGGACGACCTGACGACCCTGGCAGCCGGCGGGCGCGTGCTGATCGACCCGGCTGAATTCTCCCCGGACGGGACGGCGTCGCTGCGGGCCGCGGTGCTCAGCCCGGACGGCAAGCAGGTCGCGTACCAGGTCAGCGAGGCCGGCAGCGACTGGACACGGCTGCGGGTCCGCGCGGTGGATTCCGGGGCGGACACCGCGGACGTCGTGCCGCATGCGAAGTTCATGCCGCCGGAGTGGTCACCGGACTCCTCGGGGTTCTTCTACTGGACCTATCCGGAGCACGGCCGCGCCGCCGGCGACGACCCGACGGCGCTCGGCACGGGCCAGTTGATGCTGCACCGGCTCGGCCGCGATGACGACGAGCTGATCTACCGGCCGGACAAGCCTCGCCAGCTTGCCCGGCCCTACGTCTTCGCCGACGGGTGGCTGATCCTGGTCATCACGGCCGGATCCGAACGCAAGTGCCTCGTGCAGGCCAGGCGGCTGCGGGGCAGCGCCGTCGGACCCGTCGTCGGACCCGTGGTGTACGTGGTCACCGAGCCGCGGGCCCGCTTCGAGCCGGCGGGCATGAAGAACGGCGTGCTCTACCTGGTCACCGACGACGACGCTCCGCGCGGGAAGGTGGCGGGGGCCGACCTGGCCCGGTTGGAGTCCGGCGGCAGCGGCGCATGGGCCGAGCTGATCCCGGAACGCGGCGACGTCCTGGAACGGGCCCAGCGGGCCGGCGACGGCTTCCTCGCGGTCTACCTGCGCGACGCCCAGCACCGTGTGCTGCGGTTCGACGCCGACGGAGCCGAGCTTGGCGAGGTGGATCTCGGCGAACCAGGATCGGTCGGCGAAGTGCACGCCGAGGAGGACGGCGAGGAGTGCTTCCTCGGCGTCCAGTCGTTCGTCCGCGGCACCCGCGCCTACCGGGTCGACCTGTCCACCGGCCGGGCCGATCCGCTGGTCCTCACGGACAAGACGGCGCCGGTACCGGACGTCACCGTCGAGCGCCGGTCGGCGGCCAGCGCCGACGGGACCACGGTGCCCTACTTCTTGCTGCGCCCCGCTGGCGCCGGGCCCGCGCTGCCCACCCTGCTCTACGGTTATGGCGGGTACAACAATGCCATTACGCCGAGGTTCAGGGCGGCATGGCCGGCCTGGCTGGCGGGCGGCGGCGCGCTGGCGGTGGCGAACCTGCGCGGCGGCGGAGAGTTCGGCAGAGCGTGGCACCAGGCCGGCCGGCGGGAGCGCAAGCAGAACGTCTTCGACGATTTCATCGCGGTCGGCGAGCACCTCATCTCCAGCGGCGTCACCACCCATGGCCAGCTGGCGCTGCACGGCCGCAGCAACGGCGGCCTGCTCGTCGGGGCGGTGATGACACAGCGGCCAGATCTTGCGGCGGTGGCGCTGCCGATGGTCGGCGTCATGGACAGACTGCGCTTCCACAAGTTCACCATCGGCGCCTCGTGGATCCCGGAGGAGGGCGATCCGGACGTGGCGGAAGACTTCGCGTTCCTGTACCCCCGTTCGCCCCTGCACGCCCTCCGCCCGGGCACCTGCTATCCGGCGACGCTGATCCTTACCGGTGACCACGACGACCGGGTAGCACCGGCCCACAGCTACAAGTTCGGCGCCGAACTGCAGCACGACCAGGCATGCGATGCGCCAGTCCTGCTCCGGATCGAGGCGGCGACCGGGCACGGGCCCGGCAAGCCAAAGCGGATGCTGGCCGCGGAGGCCGCCGACATGCTGGCGTTCGCAGCCGAGCACACCGGCCTCACGCCAGCCTGAGCAGCAGGCTCTTGACCTGTGGGATCGGCTGTCTGCTGCACAGAACCGCCCAGGCGGCGGCCGCCGTAACTGTCCCCGGTGGCCCGGTACGCTTCGGTGATGCGGGGTTCGGTCACGGTTCATATGGCGGCACCCGCTGACCGGGTCTGGGATCTGGTCAGTGACATCACCCGGATCGGGGAATTCAGTCCCGAGACGTTCGAGGCGGAATGGCTCGGCGGCGCTAGCGGGCCCGCGGTGGGTGCGCGTTTCCGCGGTCATGTCCGGCGCAACGGCCGGGGGCCGGTGTACTGGGCCACGTGCACCGTGGTGGCGTGTGATCCGGGCCGCGAGTTCGCCTTCGCGGTGGCCGGGCCGGGCGGGATGACCGTGAACACGTGGCGCTATTCGCTCGAGCCGAGCGCCGGGGGTACCGACGTCACCGAGTCGTTTGAGCTGGCTGACACGCTGCCCATGCGCGTGTACTGGATGGTCGCCGGGTTCGCGCGCGGCCGCACCAACCTGGACGGCATGCGGGCCACCCTGGAAAGGATCAAGGCAGCCACCGAATCCGCCGGCCCATGACCGGCCGTATCGTCAATCTTTTTCTGCCGAACGAGCGGTGGTGACACTCCAGCGACCGGTGCCAGCGATCGGCTCGTATCCCAGTTAAGGTGGGGCAGGTCCCCAGCTAAATATTTCAATGTCGCGGGCCGGGACCGGTGCTACGGCCCGAGCCCTGCTCTAGCCCTCGAAGGGCGTGGCATGTCACACTGTCAACGGTCATCGGGCAGTTTGTCCTAGTCGCGGGGCGGGCTGAGCCTGGAGGCCGTCCTGGGGGGAGGTGGCGGCCCGGTGCGCGTACCGCGGTTTGCCGTACGTTGGGTCATGCTCGCCGCGCTGCTCTTGCTGGCGGGGGTCGCCGCGCAGGCTGTGCCCTCGGCCGCCGCGGCTCGGACCGAATCCCCTGGCCGGGCGGATTCCTTCGCCGTCAGCGGCTATCTTTCCGATGTCGCCGCCACGTCCGCCAGTAATGCCTGGGCGGTCGGCTACACCAGCGGCGGGTCGCTGATAGTCCGCTGGAACGGCACCGCGTGGAAACGGGTGCCCAGCCCAGGTTCTGCGGGCACCTTGCTCTACGGCGTGGCCGCGACGTCCTCCCGTAACGCCTGGGCGGTCGGCTGTACTGACTGCTCAGGCACCGGCACTCCCAAGACGCTGATCCTGCGGTGGAACGGCACCGCGTGGAAGCAGGCGCCCAGCCCGAGCCTTGCGGGCAGCCTCAGCGGCGTGGCCGCGACGTCCGCCGGTAATGCCTGGGCGGTCGGCGCGACCAGCAAGGGCAAGACGCTGATCGAGCGGTGGAACGGCACAGCGTGGAACCGGGTAGCCAGCCCGAGCCCGGGCAACGCCAACCTCGAGGGCGTGGCCGCGAGCTCTGCGGGCGCCTGGGCAGTCGGTTCCACGATCTCCGGCTCGAGCGACAGCTCGCTGATCGAGCGGTGGAACGGCACAGCGTGGAACCGGGTAGCCAGCCCGAACCCGGACGCCAGCCAGGGACTCGCCGACCAGCTTATCGCCGTCGCCGTGACTTCCGCCGGCCACGCCTGGACGGTCGGGGATGCCAGCTGCGGGTGCGGCCCCGGCATCAGCGTGACGTTGTGGTGGAACGGCGCAGCGTGGAAGCAAGTAGCCAGCCCAACCCCGGGAGGCGGTACCTTGCTATCCGGCGTGACCGCCGTCTCCGCGGGTACCGCCTGGGCGGTCGGCGAAACCGGCAGCGGCGACGGCCCCACCAAGACCTTGACCCTGTGGTGGAACGGGACCGCGTGGGAGCGGAGGTCCAGCCCTAGTCCCGGGGTCAGCGCCCGGCTCTCCGCGGTGGCCGCGACCTCGGCCCGCAACGCCTGGGCTGTCGGCAGCACCAGCAAGGTCAACCACGGCAGCTCCGAGACCCTGATCCTGCACTGGAACGGCACCACGTGGAGCTGAGCGGCTGATCTCCCCGGCCGGAGCGGGCATGGCCAGGGACCCCCGGATGGCAGGATTATTCGTTGTGGCTGTGAACCGGATGCCGGCTGCCGAGGTCGAGATATCGGCGGATCTGGTGCGGCGGCTGCTCGCCGATCAGCATCCCGACCTGGCTCGGCTGCCCGTGGAGTTCCTCGCGAACGGCTGGGACAACGAGCTCTACCGGGTCGGGGACGGGCTCGTCGCGCGGCTGCCGCGTCGCGCCCTTAGCGCGCAGATCATCAAGAACGAGCAGCGGTGGCTGCCCGGGCTCGCCCCGAGGCTTCCCCTGCCCATCCCTTATCCGGAACGGACCGGGGTACCCGCCCGCGGTTACCCCTACTCCTGGAGCGTGGTGCCCTACCTGCCAGGCGTGCCCGCGACGCGGGCCGGCTCCTTCGACCCGGCGGCAGCCGCGGCCGACGTCGGCGGGTTTCTCGGCGCGCTGCACGTCCCCGCCCCGGCGGACGCGCCGGCCAACCCGTTCCGCGGCGTCCCGCTGACCGAGCGGGCCGGCAACTTCGCGGCCAACCTCGCGCTGACCGGCGGCGAGACTGGGCGGGATCACGTCGACATGGACGCGGCGCAGCGCGTGTGGGACTCGGCGCGCGCCTCCGAACCTGCCGAGCCAGCGCCTGCCGCCGAAGTACAAACCCAGGCAGGCTGACAGGCGCTAACCTGCGCCGTGTTGACGATGGGCTGGGAGGGGAACTTGTCAGCGCCCGGGGCTGGCCGGGGCGGACGCTGGCCGGGGCGGACGCTGGCCGGTGAGGACGGCGCCGCGGCGGCGTGGCTCCTGGCCCAGCACGCGGACCGCGATCCTGTCCGAGCGCCGCGCAAAAGCCGGGCTTGAACCGTTTGCCGACTGCGAAGCCCGGATGCGGGCCCTCTTATAGCCAGTACTGATACCGCTCGCGAGAACGCCCACGGAACTCCTGCCTGATCGCACTCACATGCCGCCGTGCGGGCCTGCTGGCTAGAGCCCTAGAACGCGGCGAAGTCCTCGGTCCACGTCGCCCATCAAGGCAGGCGGGAGGTGGCCGGTCTCAGCGTCCAGGTCGGTCTTGTCCAGTGTGACCAGGGCGGTCACGTTCACGACGGAGTCCTTGGGCAGGCCCGAGGAGGTGGCGGGCAGGAACACGTTACCGGGCATGGCCGCCAGGCCGGTGTTCGAGGTGATGACGGCGGCCAGCGTGGTGTTCAGCCGGCTGGCATTGAAAGGGTCGGCCTGGATGACCAGCACAGGACGCCGCTTCGCGGGCCTGCTGCCCCGCGGCTCCCCGAGATCGGCCCAGCAGATGCTCCCGCGGCGGATCACCACTCATCCCCGGCAGCCAGTCTCCTGCGTCCGGCCTCGGCAGCCGCGGCAGCGGAGTCATCATCGCCCGCCGCTTCCAGTGCGTCGTTGACCTGCTGGGTAAGAGAACGGGAAGCGAGTTCATCCAGGTAGCGGCGGGCGGCTCGGGCGAAGAACTCCGACCGGCTGATGCCGAGCTCCGCTGCCTGCCTGGTGGCCTGGTCGAAGGTGTCGTCGGGCACCGAAATCGCTGTCTTCATCCTGCTAGTATAACCTGGTAATACCCATGCCGCTATCTCGCCGGAGGCGATGGCTCGGATGCCTCTCACGGCATGTTAAATGCCGGCGTGCGGTGCGGGGTTCCAGCGAATTTCCGCTAGCGCAGGAAACCCTTGTAGGAGTGCTGCTCGAGCTGGCTTTGGATCTGCTTGACGGTATCCAGCCCGACGACCACCATGACCAGCAGACTGACGCCGCTGAGCTGCAGGTACTGGCCGAGCCCGATCCCGTCCAGGGCTACCAGCGGGAACATCGCCATCAGGGCCAGGTAGGCCGAGCCCGGCGCCGGCAGGTTCGAGCCGAACCGGAACAAGACGATCATGGCGCCGGTGAACAGCAGCTTCTTGCGCAGGTCAGGCGTGCGGAATGCCTGGACGAACACGGTCAGCACGGGCGTCGCGCCGGGTAGCTAGTCACGCCCCCTTGAATGCCGCGCGGCGGCTCCCGGTTCCGATCGAAGAGCGTGCCCCTGAGTGGCGGGCGGGCGGCTGGGCACGCACCACCGCTCGTTCTGCATAAATATTTTTAGGGTTTTCTTGCGATGGCGCAGTAGCCGACGAGGCCGCCGACGGCGGGGTCGACCTGGCCGGACAGGCCCCACTGGCTGATCGGGACCAGGCCGGGAGGGAGCAGGTCCAGGCCGTCGAAGAAGCGGGCGACCTGCTCGCGGCTGCGCGGGGTGATCGAGGCCGGGGACATCTGGTTGTAGCGGCGGGCCATCTGCGCCGACGCCTCGGGGGCGATGTCGCTGGCCGCATGGGCCATCACCAGGTAGCTGCCGGACGGGACGGCCGCCATCAGGCGGGCCACGACGCCGTAGGGGTCATCGTGGTCGGGGATGAAGTGCGCGACCGCGATCAGCAGCACGGCGACGGGCCGGGTGAAGTCGAGCGTCGCGGCCGCGCCGGCCAGGATGGCGCCGGTGTCGCGCAGGTCGGCCTGGAGGTAGTCGGTCATGCCCTCCGGATCGCTGGTCAGCAGCGCCCGGGCGTGGGCGAGGACCACCGGGTCGTGGTCGACGTAGACGATCCGGGACTGCGGGGCGGCGCGCTGGGCCACGTCGTGGGTGTTATCGGCGGTCGGCAGGCCGGTCCCGATGTCGAGGAACTGCCGGATGCCGTGGTCGGCCGCCAGCTGGTTCACCGCATCGGTGAGGAACAGCCGGGCGGCGCGGGCGATGGCCGGCATGGACGGCATCACCTCAAGCACCCGCTGTGCCGCCTCCCGGTCGGCGGCGAAGTGATCCTTGCCGCCCAGCCAGTAGTTCCACATCCGGGCCGGGTTCGGCACGCGCGGGTCGAACGACGGCAGGCGGTCCTGGCCGCCGCCTGCGGGGTCTTGCGACGTGCTCTGCGCCACCGGGTTGCCTTTCATGGCTGCGGGTACCGGGAAAGAGCCTAGCCGCACCCGAGGGGCGGGCCTGGCCGGCGTCACCGCGTTATCCTGGAATGGCTGTCTTGACGGGAGGCCGCGGATGACGATCAGGCCGGGCTGACGGGATGGCGACAGGAAGCTATGCCCGGATGCGAGCGTCGACGGCGGACCGGGATCACGCGATCGAGGTCGTCAAGGCGTCTTTCGCCGAGGGCAGGCTGACCAGGGCGGAGCTGGACCTGCGGGTAGGGCAGGCCCTGGTCTCGCGCTATTTCCCCGAGCTGATGACGCTGATCGCCGACCTGCCGGTGGGCCCCTTCGGCAGGCTGCCCCGGCATCCGGCCACTCCCGCGCGGCCGCGGCTGAGCCGACTGGCCGCCGCGGCACTGGCCTGCGCGGTTGCCGGGCCGCTGACCGCGGGGATCACCGCCGTCCCGGCCATCATCGTCGGGTACCTGGCACGCCGCCGGGTCCGCCGGACCGGCGAGCGGGGATCTGCCGCGGCGACGGCGGCCGTGGTGCTCGGCTCGCTCACGGTGCTGATCGCCGCGGTCGCCGCGGGGCTCGCGGCCTAGCTCGCCAGCCGGCGGCCCGCGCGCGGCTGACGTGCCTGGGCGGCCGGTGCTGCCTCAGGTGCCGGCGGTGAGCCGTCCGTAGGACGTGAGCGTGCGCAGGGCTCCCAAGGTCACGACCCCGCGCCACTCGGATACGGCGGCCTGGCTGGGTGGCTCCCAGGTGATGGGCCAGCCGCCGTCGGCCTGCTGGTCTTTCTGCGCTCGGTCGAGATGGGCGCCGATCTGGGCGTCGGTGAACAGCGCGCGCCACCGGGAGTTGGCTTGCGGCGCGACGTTGAGCGGCGACAAGCCGTAGCCGGGAGCGTCGGGGTCGAGGTGGAACAGGGGGATGCTGCCCAGATCCGACGCGAGCGCGGCCGCATGCTGATCGGCCCGGTGCCGATCCGGGACGTGCTCGAGAAAGACAAGGATCTCTTTGAGCGCGTGCGCATCGCCGGGCAGGCCGCCCGCCTCGAGCTGCTGCCAGCAGTAAGCGGCGCCGGCTGATCGCCAGGGATGGTCGACGCCCAGCTGGTAAAGCAGGCCGACCAGCCCAGCCGTCGGGTTAAGGCCGGGCTCGTACGTCCACTCGGTCCAGTGCTCAGCGCGCGGGAAGGACTCGATGACCGGGAAGGCCGGCGGCACGGCGCCGCCCGCGCCGGCCTCCTCGGCCACCCGTGCCAGGAAGTCACAAGCCCGGGTCACCATGTCGTGGTCGACGGTGCCTGCCACGGCGAGCGCCTGGAATGCGGTCTCCACGTCGATCGGCAGGCTGGCCGGGCAGCGCTTGTCCGGCTCGAGCGCATGGCCGAATCCGCCGTCATCGTTCTGGTAGCCGCGCAGGGCATCGACGACCCTGGCGGCGGGCTGGCCGAGGAAGCAGGTGGCGAACAGGCGCCGTTCGAGCAGCCGCGCCTGGTTAAGCAAGAAGCGGTCTCCCGCCGCGAATGCGTCATCCATGGCCCGACGATACGGTGACCGGCTCCCGGCTGTCTTGAACAGAACGGACATCCAGCGGGCCGGGCGAGGCCGCTGGCAGCGGGCGCGGCGGCCAGCCATGACAAACCCCTGATCCCACCCTGCTGGCGGATGACGCCGGCGAGACGAAGAGCCACGGCCCGTTCGGTGAGACCTTCTAAGTCGCTGACCGTCCGCACCCCCACGCCCGCGGTTGCCTGGCGTAGCCCGGCGCCGGCGAGCCTATCGGCGGTTCGGGCGGGTTCGGTGTTGCGTACAGTTCTTGGGTGACGCGAGTCCGAGTCGTCTACCGGAAGTACGACGGCAGCCTCCACTGGCATATGAAGATCGGCCGGCTCGGCGCCGATGAGTACGGGACCTGGCTCGGCGCGCCGGCCGGCAGCCAGTGCCAGCGCGGCAGCGAGGAGCCCGTGACGTTTCCCCAGGCCTACGTGCTGCTCATCCCGCGGTCCGGAGGGTGGACGATGACCTGCAACGCGGAACCGTGCTGGACCGAGCTGTACATCGACATCACCACTGTGCCGCGATGGGTCAGCGGTGACCAGGTGGAGATGGTGGACCTGGACCTGGACGTGGTGCGCGGCTTCGACGGGTCGGCGGAGATCCTGGATGAGGACGAGTTCGCCGAGCACCAGGTGCGGTACGGCTATCCGCCCGAGGTGATCGGCGACGCGGAGCGTGCCGCGTCCGCCATGCTCGCGGCGGTCACCAGCGGCACCGAGCCGTTCGGGCAGGTATGCCGGGACTGGCTGGCCAAGGTGCCCGGAGCCTGACCCGGGTGTCTGGCACGCCGCCGGGGAGGTTGCCGTGGCTGCCAGCACATCGTTCCGTATCAGCTTGCTTATCGAATATTTACGTCGATCGGTCATGAGGTGGGCCGCGGGACCCGTGTCCCAGATCGACCATTCTGGCGTCCGGCTTGTCAACGGCCGCCGCGGGGACCTGCCGCTCGAGCAGCATGCGAGGCGCTCGTTGGGCGGATCCTGGAAGGTAAGCGTCAACTCACCGGGGACGAGCACGGGCTCGAGGGCCGGCCAGGTCCATCACGTCAAGGGCCTAGCCGATGTAGGCCTCTGTCTCGGGAATGGCCGGGCTGCCGCAGCCGTAATCGCCGCCGCCGGGAAGCCCGATCCCGTCCTGTGCCTCCACGCTCACCGTGCAGTTGTGCCATGAGGCTTCATAAGACTCATTATTCGTCGAGTACGAGAAAGTCAGGGTGAACTGGTATTCGCCGGCGGAGACCTGCTGCGGAGTGCCGACGACGGGGTCGCCGGCTCCCAGTTGCAGCGTCGCGGGCAGCGAGGCCGTCCCAGATGCCGCGTAGCTGATGGCGAAGTACGGGTACACGTGCTCGGCCATCTGAGTGCTCAGCGCAGAGGCCGGGACCAGAACAGTCGCTGTGTCTGTGACCTGGCATTGCGTGCCTGAGCAGTGCGTTGCCTTGGTGTTGCCCTTGTACTGGGCCACGTAGACGGTGCTGGTGGCCGAGGTCGCGAGCGGCGTCGTCGCGGTGCTGTTGCGGAACACCTTGACCGTGTAGCGGGTGGCTAGCGCCGGCGTCACCTGGAACGAGTACTGGGCGGTCGTGCCTGATGGGTCCAGAGCGGCCGAGTTGGCTGGAGCCGACGGGCTAGTGAAGGGAAACTGCTGAGCGTACAGCCTGGCCACCTCGCCACTGACCGCGTTGGTGACCTGGCCGCTCACCGCGGCGTTGGCGTCCGCGCCGTCCTCGTAGGTCACGAACACGTAGCCGTCCAGCGCCGCATAGGCGGAGGAACCGCTGGCCTGAACTGCCGGGGTGGGGATGCCCTGGGTAGTCGGGCCATCGCCCGGATCGCCCCGCAACGCCGGGCCGCCAGGCGACGCCGGGTCGCCCGGGGACGCCGGGTCGCCCGGGGACGCCGGGTCGCCCGGGGACTGCCTGCCGCCCGGCGTGACCCCTACCGACCCGGGCAGCGGCACGTATGGCGACTGGCCGGGAGATGCGCTAACGCCCCGCGATGTTGCCGCCTGCGATGCGGCGGCGTGCCCGGCGGCCGGGCTGCCGACCAGGGCGTAGGCGG
Source organism: Streptosporangiaceae bacterium (assembly GCA_050698735.1). Lineage (GTDB taxonomy): Bacteria > Actinomycetota > Actinomycetes > Streptosporangiales > Streptosporangiaceae > Palsa-504. Next base: position 15,096 of record JBOHCG010000079.1, read on the forward strand.
TCCCGGCGGATGCCGCCAGGACGACTGCGACCGATGCTAGGGCCAGGCGCCTGCGGCCGCCACGTTGCCGGCCCTGTTTCGCACCGCCTGGCAGCGGCGGGCCCGGGGTCTGCCCGGGCGCGGGCGATGCGGCGGCCCCGGTAACCGTCCGCGGTGCGTAGGGGACATCGCGTACCGGGCTGTTCCCGCTTGCGTCCTGCCCCAGTGAACCTCCCGTAGCCGCGGCTCCGCCCGAATCTGAGTAGCCACTCACGGCGTACCGGGGCAGGTCCCGGACGATCCGCTCGGGAAGCCAGTCGGCTGTCAGGTCCGTGCTGCTCAGATGGGCCAGGAGTTCGCCGGCGGTTGGCCGGCCTGCGGGATTCTTGGCCAGGCAGCGCTCGACCAGGGGCCGCACCAGGGCCGGCAGGTGATCAAGGCCCGGCTGACCGTGGACGACACGGTAGATCAGCGCGAGGGTCGGCCCGGTGCCGAACGGGCCCTCTCCCGTGGCGGCAAAGGTGAGCACCGCGCCCAGGTTGAAGATGTCGCTTGGCGGTCCGACCTCCCGTCCTTCGGCCTGCTCCGGTGACATGAATCCGGGCGAGCCCACCACCTGCCCGGTATGGGTCAGTGCGCTCGCCTCGGCGGCGCGGGAGATCCCGAAGTCGATGACCCGCGGGCCGTCATCCGCCAGCAGCACGTTCGAGGGCTTCAGGTCCCGGTGGACCACGCCCGCGGCATGGATGGTATGCAGCCCTTCCGCCAGGCCCGCCGCCAGCGCCAGCACCGTCTGGGCCGGCAGTTCTCCGTGGCTGGCCACCGCCTCGGCCAGGGACGGCCCGGCAACATAAGCGGTGGCCAGCCACGGCATCTGACCATCTAGGTCCGCGTCAACCACCAGCGCGGTGTACAGGCCGCTCACCTTCCGCGCCGCTGCGACCTCCTGCCGGAACCGTGCACGGAAGCTCGCGTCCCCGGCCAGGTCGGCGCGAATGACCTTCACCGCAACCGGCCGGCCGCCGACCGACCGCCCCAGGAACACCTGCCCCATGCCGCCGTTACCCAGCCGTCCGAGGAGCCGGTACGGCCCGGCCCACTGCGGATCCCCAGGCTGCAATCCCCCGACCATGTGCCCCCTGATCTCATCAAGCAATGAGCTTCTATTTATACCGGTATCTCGGCTTCCTGCGGCGTGCCGTGATGGCTTCGCCGGCTGCGGCGTCCGCCCGCTCTCCCCGAGCCTGGCACCTGCGAGGATGACGCCGGGACGGGCACCGCGCTACGCTTCCCCTGATCGTGATGGCGGGGGGCGGCGATGGTGACAGGACCGGGAGACGAGCAGGCAGCGTCCGCGGCGGGCCGTGGATACCTGCGGGTGTCGCATGCTGAGCGCGAGCAGGTGGTCGGCACTCTGAAGGCCGCGTTATCAGTGTTGTGCAGCCGGGTGTGCTTTGCTCGTGCTAGGACCGTGGTTCGGAGTACCAGCGCCACTCGCCAAGCCGAGGCCGGTCCGGCAGGTCAGCGCGCCCGGTGGCCCACAGCAGCGCCGCCCATGGGAGGGCATCCGCCGGAGCGCCGGGGAAGAGCCGGCTGAGCACCCGCGCGCACAGATCAGCGGGCGGCTCCCATGGCACGCCGAGTCCCTGAGCGGCATCGTGCCCGTGGACCAGGATTTCGGCCACGCCCATCGCGGCGAAGCCTTCCGGGTCTGCGGTGCCGTGCGGGTGCCAGGCGCGGGTGCCCGGGGACGTGGTCGTGACCATGGCCGCCAGCAGGGCGCCGCACGCCTCAACCGCCTGCAGCAGTCCTGCCGTCCCTTCCTCGCGGTTCACGTGGATGGCGCTTTCCGCGCCGCCCGGCCGGGTGCTCGTCATCGCGATCGGCACGTAGCCGCCCTCGGGCGTGGCAGGAGTCAGCTGGGTGGCGTAGGCGAACAGGCAGTCGGCGATGTGCTCGGCGGTCTCCCAGCAGTCCCACTCCAGCGAGCCGGCCTGATTGCCCCATCCTCCGGCCGGTGCGCAGCCGAGCGCCGCGACCGCAAGCCGCACCGCGAGCGTGACGTCGGCTGCGGTAACCGGGGCACGGCCCGGCCAGTCCTCATCCGGCGGCATAAACGGACGCTACTACAGCGATTGACGCGTGGATGCGAAACCCCCGCCCGCAAAATCCGCCGACACGGCCGGACGCGGATCTCCGGCAAGCTAGCGCCGCGCAGAACACAGATCGGTTCTCGTGCGTGCCCCAGGTTGGTGGCCCGGGCGGAATTCACCGCGGGCGGTGACGTGCGGGATTTGCGGACTGGTCCCGGAGCCGCGCCCCGGTGACCTGGCCGGCGTCCTGGTCGATGACGCGGACGCCGGGCGCGAAATGCGCCACGGCTGCGGACATCCGGTCCGCATCCAGGCGCCACAGGTTCGCCGCACGGCTGGCCAGCAGCGTGTCGCCGCTGACAGGGGTGAGCGCGCGGGCCGTCACCTTGCCGGCTCGCTGGCCACGGCGCCCGGCCAGCGGCCGGGCGCCTTTGCGGCGGACCACGGCCACGTAGCGCATAGAACGGCCGTAGGGCATCGGCTGGCGCCAGAGCACGACTTCCCTGATGTCGGCCCACGGGATCAGGCGGGTGGCGGAACGGTACCGCCCGGGCGAGCCGCCGAGGGTGATGCCGCCGGCATCCACCCGCAGCGCTACCCGGCGGCTGGCGATGTTCGCGATAAACACCAGCGCGCCACCGCCGAAGAACACCAGCGTGACCACCCGCAGAGCCAGTGACATCGGCACCGTCAGCGCGACCAGCACGAATACCGCAGCCCCGATGACCAGGCTGCCACTGCGGCGGTTCCACCCGTAGCGGGCCACATACACCCCAGGCTCAGCACTCACACCGAACATCATGTCCCAGCGCAACAGCACATGACCAGGCTTCCCGCCACGCATTCCAGCCAGGCGGCCCGCGCCGCCCCCGGCACCCCAATCCTGCCGTGGCTGAACACAGCGAATGGCCAGCGGAACGACGCCGCCACGACGGGACACCAGGCTTTAACCAAATCCCATATTACCTATCGCCGATTATTCGCTATCTGCGCAACAGGCTGAAGTTGGCTGGCGAGCGAGCAATATGCCTAATTCTGGCGCGGTCCCGAATGGTGCGGCTTCGCCGCGCCATTCACTCAAGAGAGCGGGCTATGGCCGTTGGTTGAACCTCAGCCGCGTAGGTGGCGAAGTTCCTCTGTCGAGACGTTCGTGCTCATCCAAGATAAGATATTGCTCCCACGCCCAGATCATCCATTCTGTACGTCCCAGCCGCCCAGCGGCCGAGCACTATAATCGATGCAATTAGGCGGGAATGCGCGTTTTCCTGGAGTTCACCCGGCCCCGGCGCCCGTCTGGTCTGGCGGAGCGTGCGGGGGATCTGCGTCAAGGTGCGCGATGAGCGTTTCCATCCGCGTGATCTCCTCGGCGACCCGTCTCAGTATCGGGTCGTCGGCGGCTGGCCGCGGTTTGCCCCGGCGCCGGCAGGACTCCGCGAACCCGCGCACGATGCTGACCGACGTCCCCAGCTCCTGGCTCACCTCGCTCAGGCGCTGCGTTATCTCCGCCGCCGACCGGTGGGCCCCGGCCTCCGCGGCGCGACTGGCGTCCATCCGCTCCGAAACCCTCACCGACGCGGCGGCGAACGGCTCGAACCGGGCGGTCTGGCGGAGCGGCCGCAGGATGGCCCGCGTGACGGCGAGGGCGGCAACGGCCAGCAGCACGAGCACCGCACCCGCCGCGGCCGCGTAGCGCGCCGCGGCCTGCGCGGTAAGCCGTCCGATGCCGGCCATTCTCGCCATCACGACCAGCAGCCCGGAGGGACCGTGTCCCGCCTGTCCGCTGATCACGTATTGCACGTCGTCCGGCCCGTACACGTACAAGATGCGCTGCGGCTGGTAGCGGACCGCCTCCAGCAGGACACGCCACGTCCCGCCGGCGCCGGGCATGGTGACCGGCCGTGAGGTGTGCGCCGCCAGCCACGAGCGGTCGGCCGGGATGACAGGGCCCGCACCCTCACCGGGCGTCGGAGGAGCCACCAGCCGCCCGCCGGCGCTCAGCAGTTCCGCGTCGCAGGCACCGGACGGCACCGGGACGGGCCAGTCCGCCATCCGCTGGCCCATCGCCTCGCCTGCGCAGGCCAGGAGGCTAC
>JBOHCG010000080.1:0-19168 GCA_050698735.1 Streptosporangiaceae bacterium
TGCCCTCGCGGTCCGCCAGGGCGAGCGCGAGGGCTGGGACGAGGCGCGGCTGACCGCGGAGATCCAGCGGATCGCCGCGGCCCGGCCGACCGCGGTCAACCTGGGCCGGGAGGTCGTTGCGGTCGCGGCTCACCTGCCTGCCGGGAGGGCCGCGGTCGAGGCGGCGGCGCTCGCCGTGGTCTGCGCCAGCGCCGAGGTGAGTCGCCGGATCAGCGAGCGCGGCGCCGCCTACCTCAGGGATGCCTGCGGGGCCGGGCGGCTCCGCATCCACACCCACTGCAACACCGGCGCGCTGGCCTGCCTCGGCTGGGGCACCGCTCTGGGGGTGATCCGCGCCCTGCATGCCGGCGGCGCGCTCAGCCACGTGATCGTTGGCGAGACCAGGCCACTGCTGCAGGGCGCCAGGCTGACCTGCTGGGAGCTCGGCCAACTCGGCATCGAGCACCAGCTGGCCTGCGACGGCGCCGGCCCGTTCCTGATCAGCCGCGGGCTCGCGGACGCCGTGGTGGTCGGCGCCGACCGGGTGGCCGCGAACGCAGACGTGGCCAACAAGATCGGCACCTACTCCCTGGCCCTCGCCGCCCGCCGGGCCGGCATCCCGTTCGTCGTCGCCTCCCCCGAGTCCACCATCGACGAGGCCACCCCGTCCGGCACGGCGATCCCGCTCGAGCTGCGCGCCGACGAGGAGGTCACCGTCCCTGCCGCCCCTCCCGGTACCAGGGCGCTCAACTTCGCCTTCGACATCACCCCGGCCGAGCTGATCTCCGCGGTGGTCACCGAGAACCGGATCATCGTCCCGCAGACGGGCGATCTCTCCGTTCCCTGATCGGGACGCTCATCCCGCTCCGTCAGGCGCCGTGGCTGCCGATCAGGTGACCGACCAGGTAGGTCACCGCGATGGCCATGCCGCCCAGGGCGAACTGGCGCAGGCCCGAGCGCAGGACCGGGCGGCCGGTCAGCCGGCCCACCGCCATCCCGCCGCTCAGCAGCGCGGTCCCTGTCAGCGCCAGGGACACCCACAGCAGGTGCAGGCCGATCAGGTAGGGAAACAGCGGCACCAGCGCGCCGCAGGAGAATGCCAGCAGGGACGCGGCGCCGGCGATGACCGGGGACGGCAGCTCCTCGGGGTCCACGCCGAGTTCCTCACGCGTATGCACCCGCAGCGCCGTGCCCGGGTCGGCGGACACCGCGGCGGCCATCCGGGAGGCGGTCTCCGGATCGGCGCCGTACTGGCGGAAGTAGCCCGCGAGTTCCTCCTGCTCGGCCGCGGGGAACTGGGAGAGCATCTGGCGTTCCAGCGAGACCTCGGACTGGACCAGCTCGTTCTGGTTCGTCACCGAGATGTACTCCCCGGTGCCCATCGAGAACGCGCCCGCGACCAGCGCCGCCACGCCGGTCAGCACCACGGTGTGCGCCGAGACTCCGCCGCCGCCCAGCCCGGAGATCAGCGAGGCGTTCGTGACCAGCCCGTCCACCGCGCCGAACACGGCCGGCCGCAGCCAGCCGCCGGATACATCGCGATGCCCGTGATACCAGCCCGCCTGCAGCGCCGCCGCCCCGGTCTCATACGACGGGCCGCGCTTCTCCTCCTCCTGCGACACCGCCAGCTCCTCCCTCGGGCTGCGGCCATCTCCGTGACAGGCAGCCCGCAGGCCAACGCAAACCCCAGGCCCCCGCTGGATAGCTTCCCAGACCCTGGGCAGCAAACCCGGGCCGATCCGCGTGCTCGCTTAATCTCGGCCCGCGGGCGGGCGCTCCATGGTGACCTGGGCCTGCGCATCGGCGAAACCGCAGGAGCGGTAGACATCGATGGCCTCGGCGGCCGGGTCGGCGACGATGACCAGCGTGCCCGCGCCGAGCGTGCGCAGGCCGTACCGGCCGGCGTGCCAGACGAGGGTCCCGGCCAGCCCCTGGCGGCGGGCGGCCGGGTCGGTCTCGACATCCTGGTAGCGGGCGAACCCGCCGCCGGCGTCGAAGATCCCGAGCTGGGCGAGCATCCGCCCGCCGGCGAAGGCGCCGAACCATGCCCCCGTCCCGGCCTGCGTCAGCCGGCGCCGCGCGGTCACCCTGCGCTCCAGGTACTCCTGCGAATCCTCGTAGCCGAAGCAGCGGACGTTCAGCTCGAGCGCCTGCCGCCAGTCGGCGTCAGAGGCCAGCGGCCTGATCTCGACCGCGGAGTTGGGCCGTGGCGGCGGCCGGACGGACGCGGCGGTCAGCACGGTCGCGCGCTCGATCTCCAGCCCCGCGGCGGCGAACTCGCCGGGTACCTCGTCTTGGTCGCCGGCGGCGTCGACGCCGAGCGCGATGTGCCGGGCGGCGGGGAACTCCGCGGCGAACCGGGCCAGCCAGGGGCCGGCCGTACCGGGCCGCGGCGGCACGCCGAGCAGGATGAAGTTACCCCACCAGAAGTTCGGGTTGTCCGGGCTGCGGATGACGAGGTAGTCGCCATGGTCGGCGACCTCGGCGCCCTCAAGCACGCGCAGCGCGACGTCGGTACGGAACCCGAGCGATACGATCCGCACCGCACCGAGCCTAGCCCTGCGGCCGGGTTTTCACCCCGCCACTGGGGTGGCGGGGGCGTTCGCGGGCGTGGTACCACGGCCCGTTCGGTCACATTATCTTTTGATCTTTACCTGGCATCCTCGGCCTCGGCGGCGTACGCGGTCCTCAGCCCGTGCAGGAATGCCTCGGCGGGCTGCGCGCCGGAGATGCCGTACCTGCGGTCGATGACGAAGAACGGGACGCCGTTCGCGCCGAGGGCGTGCGCCTCCGCCGCGTCGGCGTGTACCGCGTCGGCGTACTCGCCGTTCGCGAGGACCGCGCGCACCCGGTCCTCCTCGACGCCCGCCTCCCCGGCCAGCCGGGCCAGCGTGTCCGGGTCGGACAGGTCGGCGCCCTCGGTGAAGTGCCCGCGCAGCAGCCGCTCCTTGGCCGCGCCGCCGAGGCCGAGGTCGGCGGCCAGGTGCAGCACCCGGTGCGCGTCCAGGGTGTTCACGGTGAGCGCGGTGGCGAAGTCAAGGTCCAGGCCCTCGCCGCGGCCGAGTTCGGCGACCCTGGTCGTCATCGCCGTTGCCTGCGGGCCGAACCGCCGGGCCAGGTAGTCCAGGGTCGGCTCGCCCGGGCCGGCGGGCGCGTCGGGGTTCAGCTGGAAGCTCCGCCAGGTGATCTCGACCTCATCGGCATGCTCGAACTCGCCCAGCGCCCGCTCGAGCCTGCGCTTGCCGATGTAGCACCACGGGCAGACCACGTCGGACCAGATCTCGATCTTCACTCGGGCGTCTCCTATCGTCACTGCGTCGGACAACTCGGCCGCGGACCTCCTTTGTTCCGGCGAGGCGGTAGGTTCCTTGGGTGGCCATGGATCGAGCGGGGGCTGCCGGGTCGGTGCAGCGGGGACAGCGGGCACAGCAGATCGGATTCGCCAGCGCGATAGGCGGGCTGGCCGGGGCGGCGCTGGCCGCCCACCGCGGCAAGGCGGCGACGGCCGCGGGGGTGGTCGCCGGGGCAGCGTGGATGGGGGCGGCCGAGGCCCTGGCCAGGGCCAGGCAGCGACCCGGAGAGATCCCCGCCCTGTGGTCGCGCGTCCTGATGAGCGGCGCGATGGCGGCGCCGCTCGGCTGGATGGCGGACCGCCTCCTCGGCGTGGGACCCGTGCCGGTGGCGACGGCGGCGGGGGCGGCCGCCGGGGCGCTCGGGCTGCGGCCGCAGAAGGTTCTGCTCGGCCCGGTGACGGGCGCCGCGGTCGGGTTCGGCCTGGCGGGATGGCGCCGGCCGGGGGCCGATTCCGCGGCGTCGCCGGTGCCGGGGTCGGTGGCAGCCGCCGCGGCCGTGGTCGGGTACCGGGTGGTGTCCGCAGTGGCGTTCCGCGATCCCCAGGTGAGTTTGCTTGCCGAGCGGGTGAGCCCGCGGGACGTCCTGTTCGTGGTGCCGCTTGCCAGCAGGACAGGTTACGTCGGTACCGGCTACGTCCGCTCGCTCGCGCAGGTCCTCGGCGGCAGGTACACGGCCGACGTTCCGGACATCGGCATCGTCGGGTCGCTGGACGAGCTGGCGGGCCCGTCCTTCGACCCGGCCCGCGTCGACCCGCTGGTGCGGGAGTTCTACGAGCACACGACGCGGTTCGCGCTCGACATCGTGCCGGAGTGGCGGGCCTGGGTCCGGCCCGGCTACCTGCTGTACCGCACGCTGCTTGCCAGGCCGCTCGGGCAGGCCAACGTGCCGATGAGCCAGCGGGAGGCGCAGCACGGGGTGCGCAGCCGGATCGACACGGTCAGCGGGCTGCCTGATGAGCCGGCCGCGGGGTCGCCGGGCGAGGTGGTCGCGGTCCGCGGCTGGATCCGCTCCTTCGCCGACACCGACGAGCCCATCTACGTCGGCATCTACACGACCTACCGGGACGAGGACCGGGGTTACGTCAGCGTGGGCTTCCCGCTGCCGCAGGCCAGCTTCACCGCCACGCTGCTGCCGCAGGACAGGGCAGGCGGCGGCCTGGTGCTGGACAGCCGCAGCGAGCTCGACCAGCCGGGTCACTACCTGGCCTACATCGACCCGCAGACCGGTGAGGTCACGGTGGCGGCCGTCCGGGGGTTCGCGGAGCGGCTTGACGTCTACCTTGCTGACGGGGAGCTGCAGGCCGAGCACGCGTTCTGGGTGTTCGGCCTGCCCTTCCTCGTGCTGCACTACCGGATGCACCGCAAGCCGCCCGGCTCCCGGATGTAAGTCGGCTGGCTGGTCGGGCGGTACCACAGCGCGTCGCCGAAGTCGTGGATGTTGGACCCCGATCGAAAGCCTCCCGGCTTCGCCCGACCTCATCCATCCCGCGCTCCCTCCCGTCCGGCTCGCACGGTGGGTGTAATGCGAAATGCGTTACGCTTAGGCCATGAGTACTCTTACAATCCGCACGGACCCCGAGGTGGAGCGGGCGCTTGAGTCGCTAACCCGCGATGGGCGGTCGCGTTCCGACGCGGTGCGGTCCGCCATACTCGTCGCTGACCGGGAACAGCGGCGGGCACGGATGCGGGCCGAGGCCGAGGCTCTCCGCAATGACCCCGACGATGTGGCCGCCTCCCAAGAGCTGGCCGCAGAGATGGAAGCGATCCGTGCGTGGTGATCTGTACCGGCTTAAGGCACCGAGGGATGCCCTCGGACATGAGCAAGCCGGTGCCCGCTACGCCGTGGTACTCCAATCGGACGACCTGCCACTCTCGACGTGGATCGTCGCGCCCACTTCAACGCGCCGCCGAGAGGCATCCTTTCGTCCCGAGATTGACATCGACGGCATCAAGACTCGCGTCATGGTCGAGCAGCTTGCGGTGATCGATCCGCAGAAGCGAATCGGGGAATTCGCCGGCCGCCTCAGCCGTAGGGAGATGACGGCCGTCGACGACGCGCTGCGCGCCATTCTCGCCCTCGACTAGGACTAGACGGGAGAGGGAGCATGGCGGAAACGAGCGGCACGATTGCGGATCTGGTTCTCGTGAACGGGAAGGTGCGCACGCCCGCGCACCCGTCCGGCTTCGCGCAGGCACTCGCGGTGCGCGGCGGCACGATCGTGGCCGTCGGTGACGACAACGAGATCAGGGAACTCACCGGCCAGGGCACGCGGGTGATCGACCTGCGCGGGCGGCTGGCGCTGCCTGCCTTCGGTGACGCGCATGTGCACGCGGTGGCCGGCGGGCTTGAGAGCCTGCGCTGCAACCTGCTGGGGCTGCGGACCAGGCACGAGACGCTGGACGCCGTCGCGGCGTACTGCGCCGGCCTGGCCCCCGGCGCCTGGGTGCTCGGCGGCGGCTGGACCATGGCGGCCTTCCCCGGCGGCCTGCCCACGGCGGCGGACCTGGACGCGGTCGCCGGCGGCAGGCCCGCCTTCCTGCCGAACCGCGACCACCACAGCGCCTGGGTGAACGCCGCCGCCCTCGCCATCGCCCGGGTGGACGCGGGCAGCCAGGACCCGCCGGACGGGCGGATCGAGCGAGACTCCCGCGGCCGTCCCGCGGGCACGCTGCACGACGGGGCGATGCGCCTGGTCGCGGAGCACGTGCCGGCGGCCTCCACGGCCGAGCTCACCGCGGGCCTGCTCGCGGCCCAGGCGCACCTGAACTCGCTCGGCATCACCAGGTTCCAGGACGCCTGCGTCGGCGCGGCCGGCGAACTCGGCATACCTGACGTGTTCGACACCTACCGGCGGGCCGCCGATGACGGCCTGCTCAGCTGCCAGGTGGTCGGCGCGCTGTGGTGGGACAGGAACCGCGGCCTTGGCCAGATCGACGACCTGCTGGCCCGGCGTGAGCGGGCCGCCGCGGGCCCGTTCCGCGCCACCACGGTGAAGCTGATGCTCGACGGGGTGTGCGAGACGTTCACCGCCGCCATGTCCGCCCCGTACCTGGACGGGCACGGGCATCCCACTCGTGATGGGGGCAGGCTCTTCATCGAGCCCGAGATGCTCGCTTCGGCCGTCCGGCTGCTGACCGCGGAGGGCTTCCAGCTGCACTTTCACGCGATCGGCGACCGGGCGGTCACCGCCGCCCTCGACGTGCTCGAGGCGCTCCCGGCCGGGCTGCGCCGGGCCGCTCGGCACCACGTGGCGCACCTGCAGTTCATCCGTCCCGCGGACCTGGGCAGGTTCGCCGCGCTGGACGTGGTGGCCAACTTCCAGCCGCTCTGGGCGTGCGCCGAGCCGCAGATGGATGAGCTGACCCTGCCGTTCGTCGGCCAGGAACGGGCCGGGTGGCAGTACCCGATAGCGTCGCTGGCTGGGCGGGGAGCGCGGCTCGCGTTCGGCAGCGACTGGCCGATATCCAGTGCCGATCCGCTGCAGGAGATGCACGTCGCGGTGAACCGGGTACTGTCCTCGCGGCTCGGCCACGCGGGCGAGCCGGCCCGCGAGATCCCGTTCATGCCCGAGCAGGCGATCGCACTTGACGCCGCCCTGGACGCGTTCGGCTCCGGTGTTGCGTGGGTGAATCACGAGGAGAACGTGACCGGCGTGCTCGTGCCGGAGATGCGTGCCGACGTCGCCGTGTTCGACCAGGACCTGTTCGTCATCCCGGCCACCTCGATCGGAGATGCATCGGTGGAGTTGACCATCTCAGGCGGGGCGGTCGTCCATGGCGACGGCGGCTGGCGATAAGGCTCCCCGACTTCCAGCCTGCGCCGAACCAGGGCGCCCGCCCAGACCTGTACGAGCTGGAGAACCAGGCAATGGACCCCGATCACCTGGTGCTCGATGCGATGCGGGAACTGGCCCCGTGGGCTGGAAGGACCCTGCTCGACCTGGGCTGCGGAAGCGGCTACTGGCTGCCGGGCTACGCCGGGCAGGCCGGCGCGGTCATCGGGGTCGAGCCGGACCCGGCGCTGGTGGCGCTGGCCGCCGCCCGCGACGCGCGGGTGCGGGTGCTGCCCGGGTCGGCCGAGCACATCCCGCTGCCCGACGCCAGCGTGGACGTGGTGCATGCCAGGTTCGCTTACTTCTGGCCGCCTCGTTGCGAGGCCGGGCTGGCCGAGGTACTGCGCGTGCTGACACCGGGCGGGAGCCTGGTGGTGGTCGACAACGACCACCGGGCCGGGGAGTTCGCCGGCCTGCTGCGGGCCGCGGCCGGAACCGCGCAGGGCCGGGCCGACGTGACCGACGCCTGGTGGGCGGCCCGGGGGGCGAGCCGGACCGAAGGCATGAGCGGCGGGCCGGCCTGGTCGTGACCAGAGCGGCTGGATGTGCTGTGCTTGTGACGTGACCAGCAAACACGCCGAAGACTTCAACGCACTGCCCGAGCACTGGGCATCCGACCCCGAACTGCTGGCCGGCCTGGTCGTCGTCGACGACGACGAGCACGACGACCCCGTCCTGCGCTGGCCGGACGGACGGGAAGTGGATACCTGGCGCGAGGACTACCCGTACCCGGAGAAGATGCCGCGGGACGAGTACGAGTACCTCAAGCGCCCGCTGCAGGTCGAGCTCGTCAAGCTGCAGAACTGGGTCAAGTCCACCGGGCAGCGGATAGTGATCGTGTTCGAGGGCCGCGACGCGGCCGGCAAGGGCGGCACGATCAAGCGGTTCACCGAGCACCTGAACCCGCGCGGTGCCACGGTGGTGGCGCTGGCCAAGCCGAGCGAGCGCGAACGTACCCAGTGGTACTTCCAGCGGTACGTGCCGAACCTGCCCGCGGCCGGCGAGATCATCCTGTTGGACCGGTCCTGGTACAACCGGGCCGGGGTGGAAAGGGTGATGGGCTTCTGCACGGACGAGGAGTACTGGGAGTTCATGCGGGAGGCGCCCGAGTTCGAGCGCATGCTGGTCCGCTCCGGGCTGAACCTGACCAAGTTCTGGTTCTCGGTGACGCGCTCCGAGCAGCACACGCGGTTCGTCATCCGCCGAGTCGACCCGGTGCGGCAGTGGAAGCTGAGCCCGATGGACGTCGAGTCGCTGGACAAGTGGGACGCGTACACCGAGGCGAAAGAGGCGATGTTCCACTACACCAACGCGGACTGGGCGCCGTGGACCGTGGTGAAGAGCAACGACAAGAAGCGGGCCAGGCTCGAGGCGATCAAGCACGTGCTGTTGAAGTTCGACTACGAAGGCAAGGACGAGGAGGCCATCGGGAAACCGGACCCGTCCCTCGTCGGACCGCAGGCCCTGCTGTCCGAGCACAACCCGAACGCCGTATACCCCGAGCTGTAACCTGGGCGCCTGACGGGCATAAACTTCCGTAAATCCGGCATCACGCGGGGCGAGGGCAGGCATGACGCAGGCGCAGATCGGCTCGATGGCTGAGTTGCGCGGCCCGCTAGGGCGGCCCGGATGAGCGGCGTGAACCGGGCGATATGGCCGGGATTCTCCGTCGAGTACTGGGCCCGTACCCGCCGGGCACGCGGCGGCGCTTACCTGGTGGACCGATGACCGCCGGCGCGGCGGCGCCGGTCATCCGGCGGCCCGAACACGCCTGGGCCCGCCCGCTCGCGCCGGGCGTCACGGTCACCGACCTGCTCGATGACCGGCAGGGCTGCCGCGGGCTGCACCAGCGACGGCTGAGGTTCGCGGGGCCTGCCACGACCACGGATCTGTCCGGCGTCGCCGCCGGGGAGGGCGAGTCCTGGTACGTGATCAGGGGATCGGGCGTCCTTGACACCAGGATGCACGGGACGGTCAGGCTCCGGCCGGGCACGGCCGTGTGGATGCGGGGCTCGCTGCCCTACCGGTGCCGCGCGCGGCCCGGTGAGGACCTGGAGGTGCTGGCCGTGGTCGTGCGCGCGGAGTCCCCCGGCTCCGGCGAGCGGCCGGCTCTGCTTGTCAGCACCCTGGACGAGTGCGAGCCCGAGCGTACCGGCGACAGGGAGTTCCGGGTGCTGCTGAGCGCCGGCCTGCCGATGACGCAGTTCGCCGGGCTGATCCCGCCCGGCCGTGCCCCGGCGCACCAGCACGCCTACGACGAGGTGGTGCACGTGCTGGCCGGGCGCGGGGTGGCGCACCTGGCCGACGACGAGGTCGAGATCGGGCCGGGAACCTCTATCTACCTGCCGCCCGGGTGGCCGCATTGCCTGGAGAACACCGGCCAGGACCTGCTCGAACTGCTCGGTGTCTTCCATCCGGCGGGCAGCCCCGCGGCGAAGCAGGCGACCTAGGGCTTGGTAGCCATCGTCCTGGCGCTGGCATCCGCGATCAGCTACGGAGGTTCGGACTTCGCCGCCGGTCTCGCGTCGCGCAGAGCCGACGTCATCCGGATAACCCTGATCGCCTCGGTGGCCGGGCTGGCAGTCATCCTCGTCGCGTTCCCGCTGACCGCCTCGCACCCGCCGGGAGCCGCCGCGCTGACCTGGGGAGTCGTAGTCGGCCTTGGCGGCACGGTGGGCGCGCTGGCCCTGTACCTCGGGTTCCGGCACGCGGCATTCAGCGTCGCCGGCCCGCTCAGCGCGGTCGGCGCGGCAGGATTCTCGGTGCTCGCCGGGCTGCTCCTCGGCGAGCATCCAACCGCTCTCGCCCTCACCGGGATCGTCCTCGCGCTGCCCGCCATCGTCGGCGTCTCGGCCAGCGCGGCCAGAACAGGCCAAGTAAATGCCCCGCGATCCGATGACGCGACCATGGTCGACCAGAGCCCGATACGGACCGCAGAGGTCGCAGATCCAGCCGCACCGGCCGAGTCGGCACCCGGAGCGACCGCGCCAGACCGGTCAGCACCAGCGGTGCCAGCGGTGCCAGCGGTGCCAGCGCCGGGCCGGCCGGCACTCCGGGTGGCAGCGGCGGGCCGACCGGCCGCGGGGGTGGCCGCGGGCCTGGTCGCCGGGGCTGGCTTTGCGCTGGTGTTCATCGGGCTCAACCAGGCCGGCTCCGGCAGCGGCCTGTGGCCGGTGGCCGTCGCCCAGGTCGCCGAGATCGTGGTGATCTGTGGGATGGCCGCGGTAACCGGCAACTTCCGCCTGCCCGGGGCTCGCTCCGGCTGGCTCGCGGCGATCACCGGCGCGGCGGGGGCGCTCGGCACGATCTTGTACTTCTTCGCCGTGCACGACGGGTTCCTCGCGGTGACGGCGGTGCTCACCTCGCTCTACCCGGCGATCACGATCGTGCTGGCCCGCACCCTCCTCGGCGAGCGCCTGACCGCGCTGCGCCTGGCCGGCCTGGCCCTCGCTGCGGTCTGCGTCGCCCTGATAGCCGTCGGCGGAGCCGGATAAGGCAGGTAGTAAACGTGGCAACGCATACCGTTTTCGGTAGTGAACGTGGCGTTGTGTGCCTCGCGTGACCCGCTCTAGGCGCCCACGGGCCAGGTGTGGACGGGGGCGTTGGTGTGCATGTGCTCGATGTAGCGCAAGGTCATCCGGCGCAGGGCCTCCGGGCGGTCGCAGCCGTCCCGGCAGAACTCCGCGACCGTGGCGATCTGCCAGGCGGCGCCGGTCTGGCCGGTCAGGCAGCGCTGCTCGATGATGCCGAGCAGGCGGTCGGCCTCGGCCTGGCCGACTCCCCAGCGGGCGAGCCCCTCGCGGGCCATCGGCAGCAGGCGGCGCAGGATCAGCTCCGCCACCGGGGTCTCGCCGACGCCCGGCCAGTACAGCTGCGCGTCGAGGCCGTGGCGGGCCGCCTCGTGCAGGTTCTCCGCGGCGGTCGAGAACGACATCTGGGTCCAGATCGGGCGCTGGGCCTCGGCCATGGTGCGGACGAGGCCGTAGTAGAACGCCGCGTTCGCGATGGTGTCGGCGATGGTCGGGCCGGCCGGCAGGACCCTGTTCTCCACCCGCAGGTGCGGGACGCCGTTGACGGCGGCGTAGACGGGCCGGTTCCAGCGGTAGACCGTGCCGTTGTGCAGGCTCATCTCGGCCAGCTGCGGAATCGCGCCGCCGTCGAGCACGGCAAGCGGATCCTCGTCCTCGCAGATCGGCAGCAGCGCGGGGAAGTACCTGATGTTCTCCTCGAACAGGTCGAAGACCGAGGTGATCCAGCGCTCGCCGAACCACACCCTGGGCCGCACGCCCTGCGCCTTGAGCTCGTCCGGCCGGGTGTCCGTGGCCTGCTCGAACAGGGTGATGCGGGTCTCGTGCCACAGCTGCCTGCCGAACAGGAACGGCGAGTTGGCCGCGAGCGCTACCTGCACGCCCGCGATCGCCTGCGCGGCGTTCCAGTAGCTGGCGAAGGCGTCCGGGCTGACCTGGAGGTGCAGCTGCACGCTGGTGCAGGCGGCCTCGGGCGTGATGCTGTCGGTATGGGTGAGCAGCTGCTCGGCGCCGTCGATCGCGATCCGCATGTCCTCCCCGCGGGCGGCGAAGATCTGCTCGTTGAGCACCCGGTAGCGCTCGTTGGCCGACATGGACTCCTCGTCCACGTGGTGCTCGGCCAGCGTGGGCAGGATGCCGATCATCACGAGGTTGCTGCCGATCGCGCGGGCCTTGGCGTCCGCGGCGTTGAGGTCGCCGCGGATCTCCCGCTCGAGGTCGGCGAGCGCGTCGCCGTCGAGGTGCCGCGGCGGCACGTTGATCTCCAGGTTGAACTGCCCGACCTCGGTCGCCCAGGCCGGGTCCGCGATCGCGTCGAGCACGTCGGCATTGCGCATCGACGGCATGCCGTCGGCATCCACCAGGTTCAGCTCGATCTCCTGGCCCACCAGCGACGGGGCGGCCTCGAACATGCGCTCGCGCAGCATCCGGGCGAACACGTCCAGCGAGCGCCGGACCTTGTCCCGGTACTTGCGCCGGTCCTCGCCGCTGATCTTGATTGCCTCGATGTCACGGCCCACGCAGGCCTCCGCTCAACGAAACCGACAAACCTCGCACCTGCACTGACACCACATTCGCATGCTCTCCGCCGTAGGCGCTAGCTACCGCCGCCCAGGCGGGCGCTCTCGTCCGTCACCCACAGGCCGAGCAGCCCGCGCAGGTGTGCGATGAACTGGTCGTGCTCGTGCGCCGGGTATACCGAGTGAACCGTGTCGATCAGCAACTGGTCGAAGTCCGGGCCCGCCACCCAGTCCAGGACGATCTCGTCCAGCTGCGGCAGCCTGGTCGCGCAGAAATCGTGGTACCGCTCGGACTCGAAGTAGGCGTCGGCGAGCCGCCGGTAGGCCGCCATCTTCTCCGGGAAGGAGGTGCCCGCGTCGTCCGCGATCGCGAAGAACCGGTCGGTATCCAGGTCCAGCTTGGGCCGCCTGCCGGTGACCAGCGCGAACACGCTCCACTTGACCAGCGCCTTGATCGCCCAGGGGAAGTAATAGTGCAGGCTGGTCAGCGCCACGTCCGGGCAGGCGTTGGCGTAGTCGATGGGGTAGACCTCCTCGCCGCGGATCAGCGTCTCGCACGAGTTGAACTCCCACCGGAAGAACGCGTTGACCAGCCGCCCGATCGTCACCACGTCGTCGCCGACCGACGGGGAAAGGAAACTGTGGTCGACCGCGTAGCGCAGGTGCATGGGCTGGTCCGGCTGGAACCGCATGACCATGGTCTCCGCGCCGATCGACAGCGAGCGGGCGAAGACGTCGTAGTCGATCGCCTTCTGCAGGTGCATGAGCATCTCGCCGCTCGCGTCGTAGGCGGCGTGCAGCTCTTCGGGGTTGCCGATGCGGGACACGCCGCGCCAGGCGCCGCCGTCGTACGGCTTCATGAACAGCGGGTAGCCGATCCGCTCGGCGATCGCGTCCAGGTCGAAGGACTGGTTGTAGCGGGCGGCGGTGTAGGCGTACCTGGCGTTATCGATCGGGTTCTTGTACGGTACGAGGACCGTTTCAGGCACGTCGAGGCCGAGCCGCATCATCGCGCAGTACGCGGCGTGCTTCTCCATCGACTGGAACGTGAACGGGCTGTTCAGCAGGTACACGCCGTCCATCAGCGCGATCTTCTTCAGCCACTCCCTCGGGTGGTAGTACCAGTACGCGAGCCGGTCGATGACCAGGTTGTAACGCGGCCGGTCGCGCAGGCCGAACGGCTCGATGGTGATCCGCTCGATGTCGAAGGAATGGCTGCTGCCGTCCGCGCCCGACACCGGGCCGAGCCGGCGCAGGATCTTCTCGAACGCCGTCGGCCAGTCCTCCTCGGTGCCGAGCAGCAACCCGATCAGGTGCCTGGTATCGGTCAACGCTGACTCCCTCCTGCAACGCGGGCCCGGCCGATCACTCGCACATCGTGCCTGCTCCGCCCGGGCCATGACAATAGGGACAGGTCACTGGTGCCGCGCGGCCCCCTTCGGCCGCCGGTCCGCGCGCATCGCCAGCATCGTCACGTCATCGACGAGGTTTCCGGCACTGAAGTCGAGCATTGCCTGGCGCATCGACGCCACCAGCCGGTCCGGCGGGTAGCCGGCCATGCCGACCAGCTCGTCGGCCAGCCTGTCCTGGAACTCGGTGTTGCCGGGGCCGCGCAGCTGCGCGACCCCGGTGGTGTAGAGGAAGAGCACGTCTCCGGGGTCCATCGTCAGTTCCTGGGTGGCCGGCTCCGCGTCCGGGAACAGCCCGAGCGGAAGACCGCCGCCGCTGAGCATCCGGACGCGGCCGTCCGCCCGCAGCACGGCCGCGGCCGGGTGGCCCGCGCTTCCCACCTCCACCCGCAGCCGCGCGTCCGGCCAGCTCAGGTGCGCGATGCCGGCCGTGACGAATCCGCCGTCCAGGGCAAGCTCATCGGCCAGCAGGATCTCGTTGGTACCGGCCAGCACCTCACCGGGATCGGCGCAGCGACGCGCGAGAACGCGGATCGCGTGCCGTGCCGCCGCCGTCACGGCCGCCGCTTCCTCGCCCCTCCCGTAGACGTCGCCGACCGCCAGGCCCCAGCCGTCGGGTGTCCGGTACACGTCGTAGAAGTCGCTGCCGACTTCCGGATCCTCGGCGGCGATGTAGGTGGCCGCGATCTGCGCGCCGGGAATCTCCGGCATCCGCCGTGGCAGCAGGCTGCCGTGCAGCGCGTCGGCCGTGTCGGAGCGCCGTCTGAACATCCGGTTCACCCGGATGGACATGGCCATCTGCTCGCCGAGTTCCTCGACGAACGCGAGGTCAGGCACCCGGAAGAACCCCGCGGTGGCGGGCCGGACGAGGGTGAGCACGCCGTACCGGTTCTCGCCATCGGACAACGGCACGGACAGCAAGGACGTGGCCTCGAGCGATACCAGCAGCGGCTCGCCGTCCTGCCCGGTTCCGAGGGCTCCGGCGTCCTCCGCGTGGGCGATCAGCGCGGGCCTGGCCGACTCGTGCACGGTGTACGGGACGGACCCTGGCACCGGGTCAACCGCGGCCACGATGGCGGACAGCCCGGCGAGCCTCGGGTCGTCCGGCCCGAGGACCAGCTGCCGCCGCAGCTTCCCCCTGCGCTCGATGTCGACGATGGCCCAGGCGGTGAACTCCCCGGCGATCAGGCGCGCACAGCGCTGCAGGGTCCTCGACTCGCTGAAGCCCTCATTCTCCAGCAGCAGCCTGGCCGTGGCCGTGACCAGATCGAGCCGGCGGGTGATGGCCTGCGCGGGCTCGGCCGCCTTCGCGGGCACGGTCGCCTCCAGCGGCTCGGCCGCCTTCGCGGGCACGGTCGCCTGCGAGCGCTCAGTCGCCTGCGCGGGCTCGGCCCCCTCGCGCACCGCGACCATGAGCTGGTCGGCCTCGCCGCGAACGCCGATCCGGCCGATTACCAGCTCGCTCGGCACCAGGCCGCCCGCCGATAGCAGGGTGCACCGGATCCGGCGCAGCCTGCCGGTGCGGACGACCGCGCTGAGCTGCGACTGCACCGCGGCGCGCGATGGCAGGTTGACCAGCGCGGTGAACTGCCTGCCGGTCGCGTAGCCCGGCTTCGCGCCGATCAGGTCGCCGGCGCAGGAGTTGATCCGTTGCACCGTCCCGTCCCTGGCGAGCAGGAACAACGGGACGGGGGCATCGGAGAAGGCGGCGCGCAGCAGGCTGCGTTCGGCCGTGCCCGCTGCCTGGGCCGGCTCGTCCGCCACGGCCTGGGCCGCCCTGAGCAGGTCGACGGTACCTTCAAGCTCGGTCAGCGCCGCGTCGAGCAACTCGCCGGGCACGGCGCCCTTGGACCGCGCCGCCTGCAGCAGCGCCGCCACGCGCGCCTCGAGCTCGTGGACATGGCGGCCTGCCCCGGCGGGTCCTGACGTTCCGCTCACGCACCAGTCCTTATCCCGGCTACTCGGTCACCGGCGTCCGCCGTAGCGCGATCATCGCGACGTCGTCCTCGCTGGGGCCGAAAAGTGACATCAGGTGATTGGTGAAGGCCTCGACGTCCGCCCCGCTGACCTCGTGGGCGGCAACGCGCAGCTTCTCCAGGTTGATGTCGAGGAAAACTCCACGATCCTCCACGAGGCCGTCGGTGTACAGCAACGCGGTGCCGCCCACCGGCAGCGACGTGGTCTCGACATGCGGCTCGTGCATGGGCAGGCCGAGCATGAGCCCGCCCTCGCCCAGGTAGGCGGCACCGGCGCCGTCGACGAGGAGCAGCGGCATGTGCCCGCAGTTCACGATCTGCAGCTCACCTGACGCGGGGTCAAGCAGCAGCAGGCACAAGGTGGCGATGATCCCCGGGTGGTAGCGGCACAGCACCTCGTTGACCAGGCCGGTGATGGCCAGCGGCGAATGCTCCTCGGTGGCGAAGGCGCGCAGTGCGTGCCTGAGCTCACCCATCACGGTCGCAGCGTGCAGCGAATGCCCCTGCACGTCGCCGATCGCTACGAGGACCCTATCGTGCCAGGCGAGCGCCTCGTAGAAGTCACCGCCGACCTCAACCTGGTCGCTGGCCGGGATGTACCTGGACGACATGGCCAGACCTGCTACCTCGGGCAGCGCCGCGGGCAGGAAGCTCCGCTGCAGCGTCAGGGCGACGATGTGCTCTTCGGCATAGGCGCGCAGGGCCTCCACCGCGAGCGCGACCGACTGCACTAGCTGGCGGAGGATCTGCAGCTCCTCCTGCCCGGGCACGCTGTCGCGCTCCACCGCCAGCGCCACCGGCGGCCTGTCGAGCTTGGTCCTGGCCGCGGCCAGGACGACATCGCAGCGCAGGGTGCTGTCCGGGATCAGCCGCAGCCAGTCTTCGCGGGAGACCATCTCGGCCGCGCCGGTCTGCTGCGGACCGAGCACGTGCCCGACCACCGTGCCCGCCAGCCCGGGCGGGCCGCCGCGCTGGGCGGGTTCGGGATGCCGCGGGGAAGAGGAGATCCTGCGGACCTGCCCGTCGGGCATCTCCAGCATGAGCACGGCTTCGGTGGCGAAGATCCGCGCGGCGCCGGCGGCGGCCACCCGCGTCAGCCGGTCAAAGGTCTGTGCCGCGTTGATGTCGAGCGTCACGCTGGTCAGCGCGCTCAGCAGGGAGGCGGTCCGCTCGGCCCGCTGGCGCGCCCGGTAGTAGCGCAGCGCCGCCATGACCACGGCGAGCAGTTCTTCGGGCTCGGTCGGATCTATCAGGTAGGCGTCCGCTCCCTGGGTCAGGCCCTCGGCCCGGTCGCTGACGGCCACGGCGGTGGCCGAGACCTGGATCACCGGGATCGCGGCGGTCCGCGGGTCGCCCTTGATCTGCCGGCAGACCTCGAAGCCGCTGATGTCGGGCAGGTTCACGTCGAGCAGGACGAGCTCGGCGGTGCCGGCCTGGGTCAGGCCTTCGCGCCCGGTGGCGACTTCGATCACCGTGTGACCGGCCCGCCGCAGCCAGGTGGCCATGACATAGCGTTTTGCCTCGTCATCGTCCACGAGAAGCAGCACCCCCGGGGCGTCCGTCACCGGGCACCACCTCCAAGGACGTCGCGGATGGTGAATTCCAGCCGCTCCCTGGTGAGCTCGTCCTTCCGCAGCAGGGCGGCCGCGCCCGGCGGCGGCGGCGCGTCGGCGCCGGTGATCACGATGGCCGGAATCGCGGCGGGCAGCCGCGCCAGCAGCGTGCTGCCGTCCGTGCCCGGCATCCTCAGGTCGGCCAGGACCAGGTCGGCCGGGGCGCCGGCGAGGAAGGCGAGGGCCTGGCCGCCATCCTCGACTTCGATGCAATGGCTTGCTATCCCGGTCAGCATTCGCCTCAGCACCTGCCGGAAGCCGGCGTCGTCGTCGGCTACTACGACCGTACCGATCGCCGGAGTAACGTACGGCAAGCTGAGCACCACGGTTGTGCCGACGCCGGGCTCGCTGGTCAGCGTCAGGTTCCCGCCGAGTATCCGGGACAGCCTGCGCGCATAGGGCAGGCCAAGTCCGGTGCCGCCGCGGCGGGCTCCCGGCACCTGGTAGAACTCCTCGAAGACGTCCTCCTGCAGGCTGGCCGGGATGCCGATGCCGGTGTCGGCCACGGTGATCTCCAGCCTGGTCCCGGCCACCCGCGCGGTCAGCCGAACCTCGCCGCTGTCGGTGTACTTGATCCCGTTGGACAGCAGGTTGCGCAGGATGCTGGTCAGGGCCGTCTCGTCGGTCAGCACGGTATCGGGGACGCCGTCGTCGCTGACGATGACCTCGACCGGCCTGCCCTCCGCCATCGGGCGTACCAGGCCGCGCAGGCGGCCGAATAGCGCGCGCAGGTCGACGCGCGCCGGGTCGACGTGAAGCCGTCCCGACTCGGCCTTGGCGACGTCGAGGAGGTCGTTGACCAGCGCGAGCAGGCTGCCGCTCGTGCTGCGGATCAGCTCGACCTGGTGCAGCCGCTCGGCATCGAGGCCGCCGTCCGCGGTGGGCTCGGCCAGCAGCCTGGCCAGCCCGATGACCGAATTGAGCGGCGTCCGCAGCTCGTGGCTCACGTTGGCCCAGAACCTGTCCTTGGACTCCGACGCCGCGCGCAGCCGCTCGGATTTCTCGTCGAGCTCCGCGTAGAGCGCCACCACGCCGCGGTTGGTCTGCTCGAGCTCGCTGGACAGCTCGCTGTACAGGGCCATGACCCCGCGATTGGTCTCCTGCAGCTCGGAGTTCAGCAGCACCAGCTGTTCCTTCTGCTGCCTGAGGTCCTCGAGCGCGGAGATGAGATCCTGGTTATGGCGCCGCAGATCGTCCATCGCGGTCTGCGGGAGGACCGCGGCAAGCTGCTCGTTGACGAGCTTCATGTCCGGTTGCACGCCGGGCGGCCGCCGCTTCGTCATCCGCACGACGTTGCCGCTTGCGGTGACCTTATCCATGAGCCTCGCGGCGGCGACGACTCCGTCCACCGGCGGCTCGCCGTCGAACGTGACGGTCAGCAGCAGGTCGGTGTCGTCGATTCCGAAGGCGATGACGGCGCCCCGGCCGTCCATGACCGCACTGCGGCTTATCTCGCTGAGGGCGGTCGCCACCCGGATCTGATCCTGGCGCTCCAGGGCGAGGCTGCCGGCCAGCGCGCGACCGAGCTGACGGGCCGCGAACACGTCGGCTCGATCCCGGACGTCGAGGCTGGCGAGTTCACCGGTCATGGCTTGAGCACCAGCACGCCGGCATCGTCGCGATGACTTCCCGCCACGGCCAGCAGCACGGCGGCGATCAGCAGCGGATCCCTGGCCTCCAGGCCCGGTACCCCCGCCGTGTCCCAGCGGCTGCTCAGGCCGTCGGAGTGCAGGACGATCGCCGCATCGGGCGGAACTTCGTACTCGAACTGGCGGATCGTGCGCGCCTGGTGGCCGGCGATGCCGGGCACGGACAGCATGCCCTTCCGCCTGCCCGCGGACAGGATCGACGCGGTGACGTTGCCGAGCCCGGCGAACCTGGCGGCGCGCCCGGCGATCTGCACGATGCCCACGGCGCCGCCGCGGGTGCCGCTCAGCCGCCGGTGCGCGCGCTCGAGC
>JBOHCG010000081.1:0-19034 GCA_050698735.1 Streptosporangiaceae bacterium
ACCCGTGGCAGGCCGAGCTGCCGTTCGCGGCGCCGCATGCCACGCACGCGCCGCCTACCGCGGACGGACGGCGGAACTGCGGCTCGCTCGAAGGCGTTCTGTGGCGCCAGTGGGACGTCGCGACGTTGCCGCCCGCCGAGGTGGTCGAGGCGATCGACCGGCTGGCCGAGCTGCCGGAGAAGATCAAGGAGAGGCTGGCCGACGGCCTGGAGGCGATCTTCGTCGGACCCGGCGGAGTGCCCGAGCTGGACGAGATGACCGGGCTGCGCGGAGTGCGGCTGCCGTCGGGCCGAGCCTCCTGGGACGCGTGCGCGGGCGCCTACGGCGGGCGCAAGATCGTGGTCGGTTCCCAGCCGTCGCCGACGCCGGACGTGATGTGTCACGAGGTCGGACACGCGCTCGATGACCTAGACAGCCCGCCGGGGAGGTGGCAATCTGACTCTGCGGAGTTCCGCAGGCTCTACGAACAATGCCAGCCCCATCTGGCGAGCGACTTCCACCGGCAGCCCGGTGGCCTGGGCCGCAAGGAGTTCTTCGCCGATGCGTTCGCTGCAATCGCGTCGCGGCAGCGGCCGGCGCTTGTGGACATGCTCGGCGGGGATACACGGACGGCGCTATGGATCATGCTGTACTTCAACAGGCGCTACGGCATCTAGGGTGATCGCGCGATGTTTGTGATACGACTGCCGAACGGGAACCTGAAGGTTCCGCATACCGCGATCGGTCAGGACGGGCGCATCATGGGCGATGCGTACGTGGAGATCGGGCCGCAGGACGCCGACTACAGCCGGCTGGCGGCGCAGGCGCTGACGCCCGAGGAGGCCGAGCGCCAGCGGGAGCGGTGGCGGCAGGACGACGAGGCGCTCCGCCAGGAGTTCCTTGAGTTCGCGCGGCTGAACGGCGAATCTGCCTGGCCGGAGTCCGCCGACGGCGAATGATCCCGGCCGCGGCCGCGGCCGGCGTGAGCGTCCCTGGCCAGCCGTGCGTTGACGCCTGGCCAGCCGTGCGTTGACGCCTGGCCAGCCGTGCGTTGACGCCTGGCCAGGGGTGGGCTGACGCCTGGCCTGGCCTGGCCTGGCCTGGCCTGGGCCGCGTCGTCGGCAGCAGGCGCGGGCTAACTCAGTCGCCATCGCGCGCCAGGGGCGAAAAAGGCGCGCGGGGTCCACGATCCAGTTTCGGGTGCCGTCGACAGAGACTCTTGCAAGCCGGCCCTTCAGGCCGACATGTGGCCTGTGGGCGCCGGTTCGCTGTCGCCGCGCAGCAGCGCGCGCACTTCGGACTCGCGGAACCTACGGTGTCCGCCGGGGGTACGGATGCTCGTGATCCGCCCCGAGGCCGCCCACCGGGTGACTGTCTTCGGGTCCACCCGGAAGAGTGCCGCCACCTCTCCCGGCGTGAGCAGGCGCTCGTTGTTGCCGTCCACGTTCAGTCTCCTCCGGCAGTCTGGGTGAGCCTCTGTCAGGTATCCCTCTAGTTTGGCGCTGAACGAGTACTTTCTACCTAGATTTCTGGAAATTAGGTCGTCGTTTCGCGGTCATTTAGCGTACGTTGAGTCATTTGTGAATGGCTTTCCGTAATAACGCAACAGTATGCACGCGTTCCGCCCGGATCTGGAGTCGCAGCCGCGGCCGTGCCCGCGCCAGAACCCGGCGCGAGCCGGGCGGGCCGCGGGTGGGAAGGTACTGCATGTCGCGGGCAGCCGGAGAAACGGCCGGAGAAACGGGAGGGACAGCATGCCGGATCGCGGGAGCGCGGGACGGGCCGAGGAGGGCCAGCTTGAGCTGGTCGGCCTGGCGGAGATAGCAGACGCGGCCAGGCTGCTCGAGCACGTCGCGGTGCGGACGCCGCTGCTGCCCGTGCCGGGGCTCCAGCCCGGGCTCCTGGTCAAGCCGGAGTCGCTGCAGCCCACCGGTTCTTTTAAGCTGCGTGGCGCCTACACCGCGATCATGGCCGCCGGGGAGGCCGCCAGGCAGCGCGGCGTGGTGGCTCATTCGAGCGGAAACCACGGGCTCGCGGTGGCGTACGCCGCGGCGCTGCTCGGCGTGCGCGCGGCCGTGGTGGTGCCGCGGACGGCGCCGAAGGTCAAGACCGAGGCGATCGAGCGGTACGGAGCCGAGCTGGTGCGCGTGGAGCCGACCATGGCCGCCAGGATCGCCGCCGCCGACGAACTGGTGGCCAGGCACGGCTACGCGCTGATCCCGCCGTTCGACGACCGGCGGGTCATCGCGGGGCAGGGCACCGTCGGCCTGGAGATCATGGCCGACTGCCCGCAGGCCGACCTCGTAGTGGTGCCGGTGAGCGGCGGCGGGCTGATCTCGGGGGTGGCCGCCGCGGTGCGGGCACGCAGGCCCGAGGCGGTCGTGGTCGGGGTCGAGCCCGAGCTTGCCGCGGACGCGCGCGACTCGCTGCGCCGCGGCGAGCGGGTCGGCTGGCCGGCGGCCGACGTGCAGCGGACGATCGCGGACGCGCTCAGGGTGGAGCGGGTCGGGGCGCTGCCGTTCGCGCACATCCGGGCGCTTGTCACCGGCATCGTCACGGTGACCGAGGACGAGATGCTCGCCGCGGTCAGGCTGCTCGCGCTCCAGGCCCGGCTGATCGCGGAACCGGGCGGAGCGGCCGCGGTGGCGGCGTGCCTGTTCCACGCCGGCGAGCTACCCGCCGGCGGTACCCGGGTCGCCGTACTGTCCGGTGGCAACATCGACCCGGAGCTGCTCGCGTCCATCCTGGCCCCGGGCTGACGGCGCGGCCAGGCGGCGACGGCTGGCGCGGGGCTGTTGGCGGGCCGTCGGCGCAAGCGCGCGGGGCAGCGTTCTATGCTGGTGTGGTCATGCGCACCACATTGGCCTACACGTCCGCGCGGATCCTGCTGCTCGTCGTCGCGATGATCCTGCTCTACCTGGCGGGCGCGCGCGGCTTCCTGCTGCTCGCGCTTGCGTTCGTGGTGAGCGGGATAGCCAGCTTCGTCCTGCTGTCCAGGCAGCGGGATCTGATGTCTGGAGCGCTGATGGCGCGACTGCGGAACGGGCGCCCCCGGAAAATCGGGTTGCGGGCCAGGCTGGAGGAAGGCGCCCGGTCCGAAGACCACGACTGAGCGGCCGCGCGGCGGCTTGTCCGACGCGTCCGCTCCGGTCGGCACTGTGGCCGTCTTGACCGGCCGGGTTACCGGGCTGCGCGTTAACCAGAGCCGCGCGTTACCGGAGCCGCACGGCGGGACCGGGCCGGATCCCTGAGCCCTGGGCGCGGGCGGTCGCGGACCCGTTGGCCTCGTCGGGTTCCTCAGGCGAGGCGGCCAGCCAGCCGCCGGTGACCAGGAGCCCCAGCACGGCGTCGACCGCCTGCTGGCGGGTCATGGTGGAGGTATCGATGACCAGGTCGGCGTCGCGCGGTTCCTCGTAGGGATCCGAAACCCCGGTAAAGCCCTGGATCAGGCCGGCTCGCGCCTTCGCGTACAGGCCCTTGTGGTCGCGTGCCGCGCACACGTCGACCGGCGTGGACACGTGGACCAGGAGGAAGTCGCCGACCTCGGTCACCATCGAGCGCGCGGTCGCGCGCGCCTGCGCGTACGGCGCTATCGGCGCGCAGATCGCGATGCCGCCGTGCCTGGCGACCTCGGCCGCGACGTAGCCGATGCGCGCGATGTTGAGGTCGCGATCGGCCCGGGAGAACGTCAGGCCGGCGGACAGCAGTCGCCGCACGTGGTCACCGTCGAGCAGCGAGACGCTGCGGTCTCCTCGTTCGGTCAGCGCCTGGAACAGCCCGCGGGCGATGGTGGACTTGCCGGAGCCTGACAGCCCGGTGAAGAAGACCGCCAGCCCGCGCTGCGCCCGGGGCGGCCGGGCCCGGCGCAGCTCGCGCGCCACTGCGGGGTGAGCGAACCAGCCGGGAACGGCGGCGCCGGAATCCAGCAGCGCGCCAAGCTCGGAGTCGGTCAGCTCGCCCTGCTCGAGGCCCGGCTCGATCAGCGCGAGCGGCCGCCACACCTCGGCGCGGGGATCGTAGGCCCACTCGCCCGCGGCGATGACCGGGATCGGCATTCCGGGCAGGCTCAGCGCGCCGTTCTTGGCGCCGGCCTGCGGGCCCGACGAAGGGTCAAGCCCGGTCGCGGCGACCGAATCCGCCAGCAGGTGAGTGGCGCCGTAGGCGGCCGCGGCGATTGCCCGGGCGCGCAGGTCGGCGGCGGGACCCGCGTGCCGGGTGCCGAGCGGAATCGGCACCACGAGCGTGCCTGCCGGAAGGTACTGCCTGGCCGCGAGCACCGAACGAACCAGGGCCTCCGGCCGGGTCACCACGTCAGCGGGCCCGGTGACGAGGGGCAGCACGAGCAGGCGGGCGTTGAGCTGGCCTGCGTAATGACGCAACTGGCCGATGTGCCGCTTGTTCAGCGGCCGCCGGGTGGCGTAGCCGAGCACGTTGCCCCCCGGCTGCTGGCCGGACAGCTCGGCGCGGACGTCCTCGGGGCGGCACCGCAGCTGGCGGAATGGACCGTGCTCCGGCGCGCGGAGCGCGGTGACCGGCCCGGCCAGGCGCACCAGCCGGGGAGCCGCCAGCGGATTGGCGGGATCGGGCCTGGCCGTCCGCTCGCTGATCGACAGCACGGCGAGCGGCGAGCCCTCCTGGTCGGTCAGCACGACGTGGTCAGCGTCGGCGGGAACCGCGTCCGCGGGCACCTCGAGCGTGACGGGGACCGGCCACGGCACGCCGTCGGCCAGCGTGCCGCGCTCGGCGACCGCGGCCACGTCGGCGGTGCTCATGAAGCCGCTCAGCGGGGCGAACACCCCGGACGTGAGCAGCTCAAGATCGCCGAGATGCGCCTCGTCGAGCGTGCACGCGGGCCAGGCGGCTAGCTCCTCGGGCAGCCCTGGCGGTGGTTGAGCGGTCAGCTGTGCCTCCGGTGCGATTTCAGACACGGTATGCCAGCTCGCCGCGAAGTGCGCGTAATGCCGGTATGTCCGTGCCGTTAACGATACGGAACGGCCGTCGTGTCCGAAGCGGGGTGGAGGACAAGCCGTCGGCAGTATGTCACAAGACTCGCGCGAAGCGGTCCTCGGGCCTTCTTATCACGTAGGACACCTCATCGTAAGCATCAGTCGCACGACCGCGGGTCAGCCGGCGGATCAGGCGGCACGCCAGGCGCCCGGTCCGGAGCCTGCGGTCGCCCCGCCCCGCTCGGTCGTGCCGGCCCGGCCACGTGGTACCGGTCTCCCGGTGCGCGATGGTCAGGCCCCGCAGGTGTGCGTAGGCCTGGATGCCGCGGTCGGATGCTTCCGGCGAGTAGACCGCGGGAAACGGGCCGGGCAGGCCCGGGTACCTTTCGGCCCACAGCGCGCGCCTGGCCCGCTCGGGCAGGTGTCTGTCGAGGACTGCCGCGGCGCAGTCCGGGTCGCGGATGCGCAGCAACAGCAGCCCGCCGGGGCGCAGCGCGGCGACAAAGCGATCCAGTACCAGTTCGACGTGCGAAATCCGGTCAAGCAGCAGCGAGCAGTGCACGATGTCGACGGAGCGGGGCGGCAGCGGGACGGTCCGCAGGTCCCCGAGCGTGATCTCGTCGGTCAGGCAGGCGAACTCGGGGCGGTCCTCGTCGATCGTCGTCACCCCGATCTCGAAGCCGCTCACCCGCAGCATGTCGAGGCCGAGTTCGTCCAGCGAGGTCAGGCAGCCGGCCCGAAGCAGGCGCACCGGGCGGCCGATGCAGCCGACCACGTAGTCGTGGACGGGCTGGGCGAACATTTCGCGCACCAGCCCCTGGCCGTAGGCCTGGGCGGCGACGGCGAGGCGCACCGCGTCCGCCGTCTGCCTGGCCCGCCGCACCGCGCGCTGGGCGTCCGCCTGCTGGCGTTCGGCCGCCGAGGCCTGGTCTGATGCGGGCCGCGCGGAGCCCGCCGTGGAACTCATAGATCCAAAGAGTAACTGATTAGCTACTTTCAGTCACTACCGCTCGCCGAGCCGACATGCTCCCCGCTCGGGGCGCGCCGTGGATCGGGGAGCGGGGCCCCTTGCCCCCATCGGACGGGGGCAGGGGCCCCCGCACCTCATGTGGTGGGGGGCGGGCCGCCGCGGGGCATGCGGCGGGCGGGTAAACTCAAGGGAGTTCCGCGGACAGCCGGGTGCCTCCTAACCCGGCCGTTTCGTGCTGCCCGGACCTGGTCAACCAGGGCCGCGCGAGCGGTCCGGCCCAACGTATCGAGGCATCCGGGACATCGGACATAGCGACCACAGGGACATCATGAGCCTCGCCGGACTGCTCAGCTCTCTCGATGACGATCCGCAACTACGTGGCGTGATCTCACGTGCGGAATACGAACCTATCCCCCCGGATGCCCGGACCTTCGATCCGCTCACCGGAGAAGATCTTGTCGCCCCTCCGGCGCTGCGGCCGGTGCTCGTTGCCGCCCTCGCCACCTGGACCCGCAGGTTCACCCTGGCGGTCACCGCCACCGCGCGCGAGGCCGACGACCTTGTCGCCGCGCTCGGCTCGTTCCTGCCTGAGGGCAGCGTGGCCTGCTTTCCCGGCTGGGAGACGCTGCCGCATGAACGGCTGTCGCCGCGCTCTGACACTGTCGGGCAGCGGATCGCCGTGCTGCGGCGGCTTGCCCACCCGGCCGGACCCGGCGATCCGCACGGGCCGCTGGCGGTCGTGGTGGCGCCGATCCGCAGCCTGCTGCAGCCGATCGTGGGCGGGCTTGGCGACCTGGAGCCGGTCCGGCTGGCGGCCGGGGACGCCTGCGAGCTCGACGACCTGCTCACCCGGCTGGTCGAGATCGGCTACGCGCGGGTCGACCTGGTCACCGAGCGCGGCGAGATCGCCGTCCGCGGCGGCATCGTCGACGTGTTCCCGCCGACCGAGGAACACCCGCTGCGGGTGGAGTTCTTCGGCGACACGGTGGACGAGATCCGTTACTTCAAGGTGGCCGACCAGCTCAGCATCGGCGACGCCGAGGTCGGGCTCTGGGCGCCGCCGTGCCGCGAGCTGCTGCTGACCCCGGCGGTCAGGGAACGGGCCAAGGAACTCGCCGACACCCATCCGGCGCTTGGCGACATCCTCGGCAAGCTGGCCGAGGGGATAACGGTGGAGGGCATGGAGGCGTTCGCCCCGGTACTCGCCGACCGGATGGAACTGCTCGTCGACTACGTCCCGCGCGGCGGAGTCGTGCTCGCCTGCGACCCCGAACGCGTCCGCGCGCGGGCCGAGGAACTCCTCAGAACCAGCCGCGAGTTCCTCGAGGCGTCCTGGGTCAACGCGGCGGCGGGCGGCGCGGTGCCGATCGACCTCGGCGCCGCGGCCTTCCAGCCGATCGCGGTGATCCGCGCGGCCGCCGCGGCCGCCGGGCTGCCCTGGTGGACGATCGCGCCGTTCGGCGTGACCGACGCAGGTGCCATCGATACTGGGGCCGACAGATCCGCACCAAACGCGAGCTCCGGGATCGAAGTAGCACAGCAGGGACCAGAGGAACGACTTCCGTTCCGGATAAATGCCTCCCTCGCACCGGCCTATCGCGGCAATACGGCCCGCATGATTACGGAGGTGCGGGACTGGCTGGCGGCGGGCTGGCGGGTTGTCGTGGTGACCGAGGGCCACGGCCCGGCCCAGCGGCTCGCCGAGATGCTCCGCGGCGAGGGGATCGGCGCCCGGCTGGCCGATCCGGACGACCCGCCGCAGGCCGGCGTGCTCTACGTGACGACCGCGTGCCTTGAGAACGGCTTCACCTGGCCGTCGGCCCGGCTCGCGCTGCTCACCGAGACCGACCTGGCAGGTCACCCGGCTGGCCTGCCCACCACAAGGGACATGCGGCGGATGCCGAGCAGGCGGCGGGGCGGCGTCGACCCGCTGCAGCTCAAGCCCGGCGACTACGTGGTGCACGAGCAGCACGGCGTCGGCAGGTACGTCGAGATGACCTCGAGGACCGCGGCCGGCGCCACCAGGGAGTACCTGCTCATCGAGTACGCCCCGGCGAAGCGGGGCCAGCCGCCGGACCGGCTGTACGTGCCCACCGACCAGCTTGACGAGGTGACGCGGTACTCCGGCGGCGAGGCGCCGGCGCTGCACAGGCTCGGCGGGGCGGACTGGGCCAAGGTAAAGGGCCGGGCGCGCAAGGCGGTCCGCCAGATCGCGTCGGAGCTGATCCGGCTGTACTCCGCCCGGATGGCCTCGCCCGGGTTCGCGTTCAGCCCGGATACTCCGTGGCAGCGCGAGCTGGAGGACGCGTTCCCCTACGTGGAGACGCCTGACCAGCTCGGCGCCATCGACGAGGTCAAGCACGACATGGAACGCCCCGTGCCGATGGACCGGCTGATCTGCGGCGACGTCGGCTACGGCAAGACCGAGATCGCGGTGCGCGCCGCGTTCAAGGCGGTCCAGGACGGCAAGCAGGTCGCCGTGCTCGTGCCGACCACGCTGCTGGTCCAGCAGCACTTCTCCACGTTCTCCGAGCGCTACGCCCCGTTCCCGGTGACGGTGAGGCCGCTGTCGCGGTTCCAGGGCAGCGCGGAGTCGGCGGAGACCCTGCGCGGGCTCGCCGACGGCACCGTCGACGTGGTGATCGGCACCCACAAGCTGCTGTCCCCTGAGACCAGGTTCTCCCGGCTCGGCCTGGTGGTCATCGACGAGGAACAGCGGTTCGGCGTGGAGCACAAGGAATACCTCAAGCGGCTGCGCACCGAGGTGGACGTGCTCGGCATGTCGGCCACCCCGATCCCGAGGACGCTGGAGATGGGCGTGGCGGGGATCAGGGAGATGTCGACGATCCTGACCCCGCCAGAGGAACGGCATCCGGTGCTCACCTTCGTCGGAGGCTACGACGCCAAGCAGGTGGCCGCGGCGATCAGGCGCGAGCTGCTGCGGGACGGCCAGACCTTCTACATCCACAACCGGGTCACCTCGATCCGCAAGGCCGCCGCCCACGTCGCCGAGCTCGTGCCGGAGGCGCGGATCGCGGTCGCGCACGGGCAGATGAACGAGCACGAGCTGGAAAAGATCATGGTCGACTTCTGGGAGCGGAAGTCCGACGTGCTCGTGGCGACCACGATCGTGGAATCCGGTCTGGACATCCCGAACGCGAACACCCTCATCGTGGACCGGGCCGACATGTACGGCCTGTCGCAGCTGCACCAGCTGCGGGGCCGGGTCGGCCGCGCCCGTGAGCGCGCCTACGCCTATTTCCTCTACCCGCCGGAGGCGACTCTGACCGAGACCGCGCACGAGCGGCTGGTCACCGTCGCCCAGCACACCGAGGTGGGCGCGGGCATGTACGTGGCGCTGAAGGACCTGGAGATCCGCGGCGCGGGCAACCTGCTTGGCGGCGAGCAGTCCGGGCACATCGCCGGCGTCGGGTTCGACCTGTACGTGCGGATGATCGGCGAGGCGGTCAACGAGCTGAAGGGCGACGGCCCGGCGGAAAAGCCCGAGGCCCGGGTCGAGCTGCCGGTCAACGCGCACATCCCGCACGACTACGTGGCCGGAGAGAAGCTCAGGCTCGAGGCCTACACCAGGCTCGCCGCGATCGAGTCCGAGGCCGACGTCATGGCGGTGCGCGACGAGCTGACCGACCGGTACGGGGTGCCGCCGCAGCCGGTACTTAACCTGCTCGACGTGGCGCGGCTGCGCACCGCGGCCCGGCGGGCCGGGCTCACCGACATCACCGCCGCGGGCAACCACATCAGGTTCGCGCCGGTCGAGCTGCCGGACTCAAGGCAAGTCCGGGTGCAGCGGCTGTACCCGAAGACCGTGCTCAAACCCGCGGTGCGTACGATGCTCCTACCGGCCCCGAAGACGGCCCCGGTTGCCGGGCGGCCGTTGCGGGATGCCGAACTGCTTGCCTGGTGTAGTGAAGTCATCAGATCGGTACTCGACTTAGCTTAGGTGCGGCGTGAGAAGGGTCTTTATGAGAAGGCACTGTGTTTAGCGCTCAGGGGGCGGTGCTCAGGAGGCTGGTCAAGGCGTCCGTCCTCGTGCTCGGCGCCGGCATCGTGCTGGCCGGGTGCGCACCGGTCAAGTTCGGTTCCGCGGCGATCGTCGGCAACCACGCGATCACGATCGCGACCCTCGACACCGATGCCACCAGCCTGAGCCAGAACGCCAAGCCGTTTGCGAGCCTGTTCAAGCTGAGCCAGGCGGAGGCGACGCAGGACGCGCTCACCTGGCTGATCCGGTTCCAGATCAACGAGCAGCTGGCCGAGCAGGCAGGCATCACGGTCTCCCCGGGCGCGGCGAAGGCGGCCTGGGCGCAGATCTACGATGAGGCCAAGGCGAACGCCGCGTCGCAGGGCGTGACCAACGCCAGCCAGAACCTGATCCTGGTCAACGCCGGGATCCCGCCGAACCTGTACGACGAGGTGCAACGGTACGCGGCGATCGACAACCTGTACGAGGCCATGGTGAACGGCGGGAAGGTCCCTACCACGCAGTCGGCTTCGAACGCGGCGGGCGCCAAGCTCGCCCACGCGCAGTGCCTGGCCGCCAAGTCGCTGAAGATTCAGGTCAACCCGCAGTTCGGCCGGCTGAACTACAGCAGCTACGCGGTCGTGGCCGCGGCCTCGACGGTGACGCGGGCGCAGGGGCCCGCGAAGAAGGCATCCCTGGCGGGGCTAGCGCCGGCTTGCTGACCGTCGTCACCACCAGCCCGCGGGTGGCGCCGGGGCTGCTTAGCCGGGCCGCCTGGCGGGCGCTTGAGACCGCGGGGTCTGTGCTTGCCTCGGCTGACCATGCCCAGCTGCCCGCGCTCGACGAGGCGGGGATCCGGGTGGCGGATCCCGGCCAGGGCGCGGAGCTGATCCGGTCGCTGGCTTCGGCGGCGGAGCTTGGCGAGTCGGTTGTGTGGCTGCCAGATCCTGGCATCGACGTCGAGGGGCTGCTCGGCTCGGTCGGCGAGCTCGGGTCGCTTGGCTCGGTTGGCGAGGGCCGGACGCGGGTGGTGGTTGGCTCGGCGGACCTGCCTGGTGCGCGGTTGCTCGACCTGGTGGCGACCATGGACCGGCTGCGCGTCGATTGCCCGTGGGACGCCAGGCAGACCCATGAGTCGCTCGCGCCGCACCTGCTCGAGGAGCCCTACGAGGCTCTGGACGCGCTTGAGTCCGGCGATCAGGAGGCGTTCCGCGAGGAACTCGGGGACGTGCTGCTGCAGGTCGTGTTCCACGCCAGGGTCGCGTCCGAGCGTGATGACGGCACCGGCTACACGGTCGATGACGTCGCCGACGGGATCGTGGCAAAGCTGAAGCGGCGGCATCCGCACGTGTTCGGCGACGTGACGGTGTCCGGTGCCGACGAGGTCAAGGTCAACTGGGACGCGATCAAGCGGGAGGAGAAGCGGGCTCGGGCCGAGCGGGATGGCCAGGATGGTCCCGACCCCTCGGCGCTTGACGGGGTGCCGTTCGGGCAGCCGGCCCTGGCCCTGGCGGCGCAGTTGCAGCGACGGGCCGCGCGGGCCGGGGTGCCGGACGAACTGGCCCGTCTCGACGGCGATGCCGGTCCGCTCGACCCGGCCGGCGACGGGCCCGGCGCGGAGATCGGACGCGAGCTGTTCCGTCTGGTCGTGGCGGCTCGCGCCGCCGATCGCGACCCCGAGTTCGAACTGCGGGCGGTCGCGCGCCGTTACCGCGATCTTGTGCGCGCCTGGGAAAGCCAGTAATAGAGGAATTCGTTTTCGATTGAAGGTCCTGAGGTGCGGGCTGGAATTGCAAAGGCTTCCCGGCCAGGGACGGCGATCACGATGGGTAATCGATTCCCCGACCGGGCGCCCGCCGACGGCTCTATATCATTTTTTGCTAGAAAATTCTGTGTGAATTGCGCAGAAAGTTGGGCGTGCCGGCAGTGGGCGGCCCCGGGGCGCCTGGCTGGTCGGCGAGGGGTCGGCACAGGTGCCGGGCTCGCTGCACGTGCATAGCGTCGTTGCACCGCAGAGGCTGCTCAGCTGGTAACCGGGCAGCTCAGGCCGTCGGCGGCTGCTCCCCGTCACCATCTGCCTGGGCATGCCGGCCCGTCTTAACCCCGCCTCCCGATGCGCTGGCCCGTGTCTTATGGTGCGCTTCGGGTGCATCTCGGTTGCCGTTTGGTTGTTTGTTCGGTTTACGTGCTTTTTTATGCTCTTTGCGAGGTATGTTGTCCATACGCTCGCTGTGTGGCTGTCACCATAAGTCACTACCTGCACGCGTAAACCGGGGCAGTTGACTAGACGTCCATCTATATGGGAGAACTCAGGCTAAGCGAACTGAGTGGGAGCGTGGGGAGTGCCAGGCGGTCGTCTGGTGCTGCCCATGGGGGGTCGGTGCGCATGTTTGGTATTGCCGCAACCAGCGGCCGCTGTGAAAGGCGCCAGGTCGGGCGCCTGTTCGCAAGGGCAAGGGACCACCCGCGTGAGGTGGCTCTGGTCGGCTCGTGCGGTGCAGCGGTGAGTGTTTTTGTGGCGGCCCAGACCCTGTTCGGCATCGACCTTACGATCATGTGCCTGACGCTGGGCTTGGCCCTGCCGGTACTGTGCGTCACCGCGCTGCCCAGCATCACGCTGTTCGACACTCTGGCCCGGCTGGTCCTGAGCCAGCGACTGAAATACCGGGTCAGGGGCAAGTGCACCGACAACGTAGTGGCCGCGCGCCACGAGCTAGCGGTCGGCGATCCAGCGTTCGAGGCGCGCACCACCGCGGTGACCGCCTGCCGAGAGATGAACGGGAGCTTCGGTAGCAATCCGGGTGCCGTTCGGGTGCAGTTTGGGTGCTTTCGTACTCTTTGTGACTCTCTTGCTCCTCTGGGGGTTAAGTTGTCCGTGAGCGAGTTGTTAACGTCACGATAAGTCACTATTCATACCCGTAAACCAGAGGTTTTATCTATGCGTCTCGTATATGGGACAAACCTCAGGGCGGACTGAGTGGGAGCGTGGGTAAGTGCTCGAACGTGCTGGGCGCTACCCGCGGGGGGTGGGTGCGCATGTCTGGTTTCGCAGTTGCTCGTGAGCGTTACGAGCGTCAAGCGGTCAGGCGTTCCGTCTGGGCTAGGGACTACCTGCTCCGGGCGGCCGTCGCCGACCTCGGTTGCGCCACGCTCGGCGTGTTCATGGCCGCCCAGGTCCGCTTCGGCAGCGATGTCACTGGGCCCTATCTGGCCCTGAGCCTCACATTGCCGGTGCTCTGGCTCGGTGCTCTCTGGCTGGCCGGGGGGTACGACGTCCGGTTCATCGGAACCGGATCTGACGAGTTCCGCAAGGTGCTGAGCTCGGGCGTAGGCCTGACCGCGGCGCTCGCGATCTTCTCGTATGCGGTCAACATCGAGTTGTCCCGGGCATATGTGCTCATCGCGCTGCCCGCAACGACGGTGTTCGACCTGTTCGCCAGG
Source organism: Streptosporangiaceae bacterium (assembly GCA_050698735.1). Classification (GTDB taxonomy): domain Bacteria; phylum Actinomycetota; class Actinomycetes; order Streptosporangiales; family Streptosporangiaceae; genus Palsa-504. Next base: position 13,319 of record JBOHCG010000081.1, read on the forward strand.
TTCGCGGTCCGCAAGCACCTGCACAAGATGCGCGCATCCGGCCGATGCCTGCTCAGCGTGGTGGCTGTGGGCCACGAGTCTGCGGTGGCCGACCTGATCAACGAACTCCAGCGCGATCGGTACCACGGGCTGACGGTGGTCGGCGCCTGCCTGGCGCAGCCGTCAGGGTGCGGCGAGATCGCCGAGGTCCCGGTGTACGGGGGTCTCGACGACGTCACGGACGTCGTGCGCAAATGCAACGCGGACACGGTCGCGGTCCTAGCCTGCCCGGAAATGGACGGCATCAAGCTGCGGTCCCTGGCCTGGGATCTGGAGAAGACCGGCACCGACCTGTGCGTGTCGCCCGCGCTGCTCGATGTGGCGGGTCCGCGGACCACGGTGCGGCCGACGGCCGGGCTGACCCTGCTACACGTCGATCACCCGCAACTGGGCGGCATCCGGCTGCTCATGAAGGGTCTGTTCGACCGCTGCGCGGCTGCGACCGCGCTGATCTTGCTCGCCCCGCTGATGGTGAGCCTCGGCTTGGCGATCTGGCTCCACGACCGCGGCCCGGCGCTGTTCACCCAGGTGAGAGTGGGCAAGGACGGCAGCGTGTTCAGGATCTACAAGTTCAGGACCATGGTCGTTGACGCCGAGCAGCGCAGGGCGGAGTTGGTCGCGAGGAACGACAACGAGGGCGTCCTGTTCAAGCTCCGCAAGGATCCTCGGGTCACCGCGGTGGGGGCTTTTCTGCGGCGCTGGTCGGTGGACGAGCTGCCGCAGCTCTTCAACGTCTTCCTTGGCGATATGTCACTGGTGGGGCCGCGTCCCGCTCTCCCTGACGAGGCGGAGCAGTACGCCGGGCATGTTCGCCGCCGGCTCGTGGTCAAGCCGGGCCTGACCGGCCTGTGGCAGGTCAACGGGCGATCGGATCTGCCTTGGGACGAATCGGTGCGGCTCGACCTGCGGTACGTGGAGAACTGGTCGTTCGCGCTCGACCTGCAGATCCTTTGGAAGACCATTTCGGTGCTGGTACGGGGGTCGGGGGCCTATTAACGCCCGCCGGCTTCCCTGCCTTGGTGTATATGGAGGGGCTAGTGACGATCATGGCGGAGCAAGATCCTCATTCCTCGGGCGGCGCAGGCCTGGTACGACGCGCCGCAGACGGGGATACGAGAGGACCCGGATGATGATGATGGCGGAGCAAGACCTTAAGTCCTGCGGAGTCGCCGAGCTAGTGCGGCACGCCGCAGCCGGGGACATGATGGCGTGGGGTCGCCTGGTCGATCAGTTCGCGCGGCTGATCTGGTCGATTACCGCGGAATTCAAGCTGGCGGAAAGTGATGCCGCCGACGTCGCTCAGACGACTTGGCTGCGGCTGCTCGAACACATCGACCGTATCGAGTACCCGGATCGCGTGGGCTCCTGGCTGGCGGCGACCGCACGCAACGAGTGCCTGCGCAGCCTGGCGGCGCGCAAGAGGGTGGTCCTCGGCCACGAGGACGTCGAACTCGATAACGCCGTCGCCCACGCGCCCGATATCGACGAGCGTCTTCTCGCCGACGAACGCGCGCAGACGGTGCGCGAGGCCCTGTCCAGTCTGCCCCGGCGCTGGCAGCGGCTGCTCGAGATGCTCATGGCCGATCCGCCGGCCTCCTACGCCGACATATCCGATGAGCTCGAGCTCCCGATCGGGAGTATCGGGCCAACCCGGGGACGATGCCTAGCCAGGCTACGCGTCCTGCTCGAGGCCTCGTGAGTCGCGTGATCCACGGGCGTCTGGCATCCAGGTTCCTGGCGTAGCCCAAGGTCAGCACGCGCGGTCCACGACCAGCGCCTTGAAAAGCGCCCCCCACTCGTAGGCGATCTGATAGGGCCAACTGCCCGCGGGCAGCGGCGCCGTCACTACATATACGGAGCCGGCAAAGCAACGCCGCACCATAATCCGGGCGCGGGTGTCCTGTGCACGTGTGGCGACCAGGGCCACCGAATTCCAGTGGTAGCGTCGCGCGAGCAGACCAAGGTACTCGGCTTCGCCGCGGGTGTTGCCCGGGTCCGGATCGAAGCAGATGAGCTCCACGCCCGACGGCTTGGGTGGACATGGCCCTCCGTACCCGTGCTGGCCCTGCGAGATCACGAGCACCGGCGCCCTGTGCTCCCTGGCAAGCTGCAACGTCACCGCCAGGCGATCGCCCGGGCCGGCCAGCATCACGATCGCGCTGATGTGGGACGGCATTCCCTGCGCCGGCCACAGGAACAGCCGCGCGGTAACCAGGCAGAACGCCACAATCACGGCCACTACGACCGCGAACGCCCGCCGCCTTCGGCGAGAAGAAGCACTGCGCCGGTGCAGGGCACCGCGGCCGGTGCTCAATCGCATGGCTCGCACCTAGGCCGACGTTTCGGCGACGGACATACGACCATCACACCGGTCCGAAAATCGACTCATCCTCCGTACTGCTCACGCCGAGGCTATGGTCACCCTTGTCCGCCCCGACCAGCACGACGGAATCCAGGCGCGTTTCAGCAAGCCGTATCATCTCGCGTACGCCGCGGATGCGTTCTTCCGATGACTGACCGGCAGTCACCATGACTACCGCATCAGTCGCCCATGTCGCGAGGTACCCTGAACCAAACGCGGGATCCAAGGTGGCCAGGGTAAGCAGAACGTCCGCGGAGTTGCTGGCAGCGACTAGGGCCTTATCGGCTTGAGCAGGCATAGCCGAGAGAGTGCTTCCTTGCAAAGGACCGGCAGGCGCGACATCCTCGGGTTGAGGAACCACCACCAAGAAGTTAGTGCCCTCCCGGCTGACCGCATGTATTCCAGTGTCCTTGACCCTCAGCAGGCGCGCCAGGTGAACTCCGCCGGAGAGGTCGGCGGCAATGACCTGTTTGCCCTCGCTCGCGTAGGACACGGCCAGCGATGCGACGGCCTGCGCCGCGACGTGAGCGTCATCGACGGCAATGACCGCTAGGCTGGCGGGGCCGCGGGAGCTTCCAGGTAGGGCATTACGCAGGTATGCGACAACACGCCTCATATCGAGGCGTCGCTTCGCCGCCCGCCGTGGTATCGCCTTCTGCCGCCACGGCATGCGCAATACGCCGACGCTGAGCCCGACGGGTGCGTCCAGCGCCTCCGCGACCTCGTCGCGGCGACGCAGTCGGTCGGATACAAGCGCCCCGACGATTACGATCCCCATGCCCAGAGCCATGCCGCCGACGAGCCCCCCGGCCACATCGAGCGCCACGCTCTTCACGCGAGAATGCTTGGCCGCAGTGGCGGGGTCAAGCACTCTGCTATCCTGCACAATCGAATCCATCGTCGTTTTCGCTGCCGCTACGGTGCCGACCACATACGACTTAACCTGGCCTAGCGCGTTACTTGCATCTACTTGTTGTGCCTGCAACCTCCGCAGGTTTGCCAGCTGAGTCTGAGAGCTGGGCTCCGCTGATACTCGTTTGACCTGCGCGTTAATAGAATCCAGACGCTGCTGGGCCTGTTTTATCTGCTGGTTGAGCTCTACGACCAGATCTTGCTGCTGGGTCTCCAGGTACGCGGCGCGGAACTGGAGGAAGGCCACGGCTAGGGCATTCGCGCGAGTCACGGCCGCATTGACTGATGGCGCGCCCACCGTAACAGTGAGCACCTGATCGGTAACGACTGTCTCAGTGGAGGCTGCCATGAAGCTGGCGACGCTTTGCTGCAGCCCCAGTTGATGCACAACGCGCTCGGCTACCGGAAGACTCTGCGCAAGTGTCGCTTCGGTCTCCATCGCCGTCGCAGAGTCCTCGTTAGGGGCGGTCGTGAGCAGGAGCGTAGCCGTGGCATGATAAGCCGGCGGGAACTTCACGTACAGTCCGAAGCCAATCAGCAGCCCGACGAAAGCGGTGGCGCACCAGAACCGTATACGTCGTCTCAGTGCCGCTTTGATGAATGCTCCGCTGGTATAGCCTCCGGTCAGTTCGGCTACTGGAAATTCTTGGACGGGCGTGAAGTCATCATGGGTCCAGATACGGCCTGGCAGGTCATCGCCTGTCCCGTTGGGCCACGCAACCGAACCGTATGGGTCGTTCACCTTCTGATCTCCGTTGTTCTGCCGCTCAGACGCGTTGGCAGCCTGTGACGCGTCGGCCGTGCCAATTGCGGAACGAGGCCGGAAGTGTGGTCGGCCGGTTCAGGGTCCGCCACGAGGATTCCGGCGACTCCGCGACCGTCTGCGACTGCGTTTACCGCCACCCGCGCGATCTGCTCGGCAGTCGCCGCGCCCGCCGAAACGCCCAGAATCGTCGTTCTCGCACGCATCGTGTGCGGCATCTGCGGGGTTCGGTCGTCGACAACGGCCACGAACACCGTCAACGCGGCGTGGGACCGTCCGTCGAAATTAGCGCCATCACCGGCGATGACTTGCAAATTTCTCGGCCGTTTCGACGACTGGGGCGGAGGCATGGCACATGCTGTTCTCAATGTGGCTGCGGCGGCGGGTTCCTCCTGTGGGCCGACGATAAGGGCCGTCGGGATGCCCAGAGATGCGGCGAGAACCGCCAACTGGGGGCCGAGAGCAATAGCTCCAGGATCGGAGCAAAGAGACAGAACGGCGAGCGAGGAACCGCCGCCGTCGCCGCCATTGTCCAGAATCCCGTTGTTTACGCTCATGTCGGCTATTCCCAGTTGCTGCAGGGCTTGACGCATGCGCCACGCGTCTCGGGCTCCTGGCTCGTAATCCTCGAGGAGGTCCGTCCAGCCCGCGGCATCCCGCGGGTGACGAACGGGGAATGATGCGAGGACGGGTACCCCGATGGAACCCGCTATCTCGTCGCGTTTCCAGAGCCGCCGGTCATTGCGACTGATCGCAAGCGCCGCGATGACCCCGATGACCACGCCTGCAAGCGCTCCCATCAATGCGGTGAGCACGAGCGCCAGCCACCGGTTCTTCCCGGTTGCGCTGGTCGCTGGCTGCAGTATGCGTGCTGAAACCTGCGGGATAGGGCTATTCGGCGAATTGACATAGGCGATATAGCTATTGACGACGGCGTTGGCAGTTGCCTCTGCGTCGGCGGCGAGCTTGCTTTCTGCGCTTACTGAAATGATATAGCCGGTGAGGCTATTGACGTGAATGTCCGTGCGTAGCGCGTCGAGGGACATGGCCGGCCGGACACTGGGCAACGCGTCGACCAGGACAGGGGTGCTGCGTACAATCACGATCTGGGTTTCCGTGTAGGCATCCGGACCGCCGTTAGAGCTGGCCGCTGCCGCAGCGGCCGCCTGCGTGGATTGCGGGAGCACGATGAGCGCCGTGCTGGTGAGCAGCGGCGGGCGGAGCGCGGAGTAGGCGCCGCCTGCCAGGAGGCCGAGGGCCATCACGACGCCCACCAGTCTTTTGCGACGCCGCACAACCTGGACCGACCCGCGTAGGTCCAGCGCCTTCTCGCTCATTCAATCTCCATCTCAATTCCTAGCCAGTCTCACCCGGTTATGCGAACCATGGTATGGCCTCTCGGGAAGCGAGGGCCGCCGGCGATCTGCCCACATCTAGAAATTTCAGCCGCGTGGCAAAAGGAGCGCCGGGCGCCGACCGGCCGCTGCCGAGCAGGCTGAAAGCGGGAACACGGCGTCCGAGGCCGGGAGCGTACCAACCGAGGATGGGGTCTGTCTCACCCTGATGCAGGGTCCATCGCAGACCGGACGCCAGCTCCAGCCGCGCCGCCACTGTGGCGGATGGCGCAGGCCAGCTCAGCA
>JBOHCG010000082.1:0-18972 GCA_050698735.1 Streptosporangiaceae bacterium
GCGCGGCGCCCTGCGCGGGATGCAGGTGGTGCTCGAGCACCTGAGGGCCACCGGCTCGACGCTTGGCGCGCTTGAGCAGATGGTCGCCTGGGAGCAGCGCCAGGAGCTCGTCGGCAAGCCGCATTTCGACGAGCTCGCTGACCGCTACGCCTCGCTGCTCGGCGCGGACGGCGCGGACGGCGCGGGCGGCTTGGCGGGGGGCGGGGTTCTTGCTCTGCTGCGCAGGTCGCGGGTGTTGCAGGTGCTTCTGGTCATCGTCGTCGTGGCGAACCTGGCTAGCGGGGGGATGGGCGATGTGGCGCTGCCCGCGCTGGCGCATGCCCGGTTCGGGGCGGCGGGGTACGGGGCGCTGCTTGCGTGCCTGGCGGCCGGGGGCGTGGTCGGCACGCTCGGGGCGGCCCGCACCGGCGGGCTGCGGGCGCCGACGATGTTCGCGGTGCCGTTCTTCCTGCTCTTCGCGCTGGCCATCGGGCTGGTGCCGTACGTCGGCGAGGGCGGGGCCGCGGCCGCCCTCCTGGTAGCGGGGGCCTGTAACGGGCTCGGCAACGTCACTCTCATTACCGTGTTCCAGAAATGGGCGCCGCCTGTGCTACTGGGGCGGCTGATGGGGGTGCTGATGCTGTGCGCATTCGGCAGCTTCCCGCTCTCCGTGGCGGTATCCGGGGTCCTTGTGAGGCACCTGGGGCCCTCGGTGTTCTTCCCGATCGCGGGCGGGCTGGTGGCCGTGACGATGCTGGGCGGGCTGACGCAGCGGGACTTTCGGGTATTCGGTGCTCGCGAACGATCTGGGCATGCGGCAGAGATTGCTGAGCAACCAGGAGAGCCTAGTGAGCGGACCGTGGGGTGATACCACCGCTCGTTCTGGATAAAAATGAAACGATGCTCGGCAGCCCGGGATGATGGGGTGCGGCGGGTTCCCCGGGTTAGCGCCCGGCCCGGTTTTAGGCGGCGCTGGGTTCGCGCAGGTAGGCGGCCCACTGGGGGTCGCCGTCGTGCTGGGCGCCGACCAGGCGCCAGTGCATGCCGCGGGGGACGGCGGGCAGCACGGACAGGGACCAGCCGAGCTCGGACAGCAGCCGGTCGGCCTTGTGGTGATTGCAGATCGTGCAGGAGGCGACACAGTTCTCCCACGCGTGCTGGCCGCCGCGGCTCCGGGGCATCACATGGTCGATGGTCTCGGCGCGGCGGCCGCAGTAGGCGCACCGGTAGTTGTCCCGGCGCATCAGCGCCGCCCGGGTCAGCGGGACCCGGTTGCGGTAAGGGACCCGCACGTAACGCCTGAGCCTGATCACGGACGGCGTCGCCAGCGCCACTGACGCCGCGTGCAGCACGGCGCCCCCCGAATCATCGTGAACAACCTCGGCCTTGCCCCCGAGCACCAGGCACACGGCGCGGCGGAGACCGACGGTGGTCAGCGGTTCAAACGTCACGTTGAGCAGCAGCACTCTTCGCACTGCACCTCCCGTTGGCGCGGCCGTAACAGAACCCTCATGCTCCCAGCGTGTCTACTGGTCTGCGCGTCTGCCACAGGATAAGGGTACAAGGTGGCCCAGACTGAGCCCGGGATTTGGGTGACTGAGTTGGCCGTCTTCGGGCTATCCCTCGGGGGACATGGCGCGGAAGTAGCCGGCAGGCGTCGTGCCGGTTTCGCGGCGGAACGCCGCGACGAACGCGCTCGGGGTGTCGTACCCGACCCGGTAGGCCACCCGGCCCACCGGCTCGCCCGCGGCGAGCAGAGGCAGCGCGGCCTGCAGGCGCAGCAGCGTCCGCCAGTGCCCGAACGGCAGGCCGGAGCCCGCGGCGAATTCCCGCGCTAGCGTCCGCTCGCTGGCGCCTACCTCGCGGCCCCACTCGCGCAGCGTCCGCTTGTCCGCCGGGTTGTTTCTCAGTGCCGCGGCTACCTGGCGCGCGAGTTCGCTGGATGGCATGCGGACCTCGATGGTCGTGACAGGCATCGGCGTCAGCAGGTCTTTGAGGAGGGCTTCCGCGTGAGCCCGCTGGCCGGGATCCAGGTCGGTGGCGAGGTAGCCGATGAGTTCGGCGAGCAGCGGGGTGGCTGCCACCGGGGTCGGCTCCGTCCAGCCGAAATGGCCGGGCTTGATGTAGAGGGAGCGCATGGTCGCGCGGCCCGCGGCGGCGGTCTCGTGCGGCAGGCCCGCGGGTATCCACAGCGCCCGGGTCGGCGGCAGCACCCAGGTCGCGTCCGCGGTGATGACGGTGAGCACGCCGCTGACCGCCCAGGCGAGCTGATGGTCCTCGTGCGTGTGCCAGTCGAAGACCGTGCTCGCGGACATGGGGAAGTCCACCACCTCGACGGCGGTTGTCGTGTCCTGTCTGTCTGGCGACACAACATGGCAGCTTACGCTGTGTGTCTTTTGCTGCCGGCGGCCTAGCGTCGGGGTTATGAACGAGAACCACGCACAGCTCATGCCGAGCGCGGAATGGGCCGCGCACATCCAGGACGAGGTGCTTCCGCTGGCGACCGCCGGCATCGACCTCGGCAAGGACCTGCTCGAACTCGGGCCGGGACCGGGGGCGGCGACCGAATGGCTTCGGGGGCGCGTCGCCCGCCTGGTCGCGATCGAGCACGAGGAGGATGCCGCCGCTCTTCTTGCCGAGAGGTATGCCGGGACGAACGTCGAGGTGCTGTCCGGGTCCGCGGCCTCGCTTGACTTTCCTGACGAGTCCTTCGACACGGTGGCGACCTGCACGATGCTGCACCACGTGCCGACCCGGGCGCTGCAGGACCGGATCCTGGCCGAGGCGTTCCGGGTGCTGCGGCCCGGCGGCGCGTTCATCGGCTCGGACAGCCTGGGCAGCGACGGGCTGCACCAGTTCCACGAGGGCGACACGTATAACCCGGTCGAGCCTTCGGCGTTCCTTGTCCGGCTGCAGACGGTCGGCTTCACCGCGATCACCCTGCGTGTGTCGTACAACCTGGTGTTCACCGCGGTTAAGGAGGCTCGTGGTGAGTGCTGAGCTGCGGCGTTCGGTGGCCGGGCTGCTCAGCTTCGCGGCAGCCTCGGAGGAGGCACTGCTCGCGGCCGTTCGCTTCGCCGGCCCCGCCTCATCGTCCGCGGAAGGCGCCGACGGCCCGGGCAACTGGGGCGCCGTGCCGGTGGTGGCGCACAATAACCACTTCAAAGAACAGCAGGCCGAACGGCTGCAGGCTATCGTGGCGGGCCGGATACCACCTTCGTTTGGCGAGATCGATCATTCATCGGCCTCGGTTTACGGACAGTACCGTGCGCAGCCTCTTGACCGGGTGCTGCTCGGCTGTCGGCTGGTTACCGCGGAGCTTGTGGACGGGACGTGGGCGGTGCCCGACGAGGACCTGCTCGATCCGGCCCGCCATCCGTGGCTCCGCGGCCGGATGCTGTGGCTGCAGATCGTCGTCCGCGGGTTCTGGCACCCGACCGGGCACGTCGGGGACTACTACCTCGGGCACGGCGAGCCGTTGCGCGCGGTGGAGATGCACGCGCACGCGGTGGCGACCGCGCGGTACCTGGGCGCGCCAGCGCCGGCCGTGGGCATGGCTATCTATAGCCTCGCGTGCGCTCAGGGGCGGGTCGGGCGGTTGGAGGAGGCGGCTTCGTCGCTCGCTTCGGCCGTCGCGGCAAATGCGGACCTGCGGGTCAACGCCAGCCGGGATCCGGATCTGGCCGCGCTGCGCTCGGCGGGTCTTGTCGACGGCCTGGATCCATAAAGATCTTGGAAATTCCGGGCTTGGCGGAAGAATGGGCGCTGTATATGGCGTCTTTTTCTCCGTCAAGCTCGGATCTTCCGCGGAAACTGGCGTCATTATCGTAAGAGTGTACGACCGTGTTGTAGATGTGGTTGATGGGGCAAATGAGGTGCTTCGGTTGAGACTGTCCGGTCGGCTTGCCATGCCGGCGGAGCCTTAGCCGCGTGGCGGGACGTAGGCTCACACGGCCAGCCTCAGGAATCACGGAGCTTTGCCGCGGAGCGGGCACGCCGGCGGCGACCTCACTGTAGCCTCGCGTGGAGTGGCAGCCGGCGAGAGGAGCTCTGTGTTTCACGCCACAGGCCTGGGTCATGTGCTGGGCACGCTGACCGGCAGTTGCGGCGATAATCCTGGCATCGCCTGCCGCCTGACCTGGGACATCACGCACAGCACTAGCGCGGCGCAGGTGGTCCAGATCTATGTGGCGGGGCCGCTCAGCCAGGTGTTGCGGATCGCGTTTGTCATCGTGCTGGCGATGCTCGTACGGGCGGTGGCGCACCGGGTGATCAACAAGATCACCGAGGGCGCGGCAACCGCGGCTCTGCCCGCGGCCGGCAACGGCCGGATACACAAGGCCGCCGCGGCCGTGCACGCGGCGGGCATGGAACGGCGCGAGCAGCGGGCGCGGGCGTTGGGCTCGATCCTGCGCAGCGGGGTGTCCATCCTGGTGTTCGGCATCGCGGCGCTCACCATCCTCGGTTACCTCGGCGTCGACCTGACGCCACTGCTGGTCAGCACCACCGTGCTGGGTGTGGCCCTGGGGTTCGGCGCGCAGAACCTGGTGCGCGATTACCTGTCCGGGATTCTCATGCTTGTCGAGGACCACTACGGGGTGGGAGACACGATCAACGTGACGGGCGCGACCGGCACGGTGGAGGCGATGTCGCTGCTCACCACCCGGTTGCGGGATGTCAACGGCGTGGTCTGGCACATCAGGAACGGCAGCATCGAGATTGTCGGCAACGAGTCGCAGGGCTGGTCCCGTGCCATCATCGACTACCCGGTTCCGTATGGCGAGGACCTGGCCAGGATCCGGCAACTGATGGAGGAGGCCGCGGGCAGCCTTTACCGCGAGCGGGGCTGGCGCAAGCTCATGCTGGAGAAGCCCGAGGTGTGGGGGGCGCAGGAGCTGTCAAGCCAGGAAGTGACCATGCGGATCGTGGCCAAGACCGCGCCGATGCGGCAGTGGGAGGTCGCCCGCGAACTGCGGGCCAGGGTCAAGTCGGGGCTGGACGCGGCCGGGGTCAAGCAGACAGGCCCCGAGACGGTCGTGATCAGCACGTCGGGCGAGGCGACGGCATCCCGGGAGGCGACGGGGCTTCCGGCGGGGGCAGAGGCTTCGGAGGCGGAGGTCGCGGACGGGGAGGTCGCGGACGGGGAGGTCGCGGGGGCGGACGAGGCGGAGGAGGGGTCCTCGGGCGGAGGCGGGGCGGGGCGCGCTTAAGCTTTCAGGCATGAGCCAGCCGACCAGCTTCTACGAGGCCATGGGCGGGGAGGAGACTTTTACCCGCCTGGTCCACCGGTTCTATCAGGGCGTTGCGGAAGATCCTGTGCTGCGGCCGGTTTATCCGGCACGGAATCTTGGGCCGGCCGAGGAGCATCTGCGGCTGTTCCTCATCCAGTACTGGGGCGGGCCGCGGACCTATGACGAGCTGCGCGGGCATCCTCGGCTGAGGATGCGGCACGCCAGGTTCGCCATCGGCGAGGCCGAGAGGGACGCCTGGCTGCACCACATGCGGGTCGCGCTTGACGAGCTCGACATGGACGAGGAGCACCGGGCTGAGCTCTGGAACTACCTGGTCATGGCGGCGCAGAGCCTGGTCAACGTGGAGCCGGAGCACCGGCGGCCCGACCTTGGGCTGTCGCCCAAGACGTCCGGCTGACGGCTGGCGTAAGGTGCCACCGGGGTGGGGTCAGAGGTGCCACGCCGGAGTGGCATAGGCGCGGGAGTGGTACCACGGCAAGGACGTGCACGGTGTTGTCGTGCCAGCTCATCGCGTCGAAGCCGGCGTTCGTCCAGACCGTCTTGGCGAGCCGCGGCGGGCGGGACGTGGGGCTGGCCCGGGCGGTCCGCTTGCCCCGGGAGCGTCTGGGTTGGGCATAGGTGGACAGTACGGCACGGGTGGGTGGCGCGCTATGCGAGATCTGATCGTGCCTTGGCGTGTTTGACCGGCTGGTTACGATCGGATGGTGCCTGACACTTCCGGTCCGCTATACCTCATCCAGTCATTCGCCAACACGCTGGGGCCCGGCCCCGACGTGGATCTGCTGCGCACCCGCGAGGAGGCTGCCGGCTGGCTGCGTTCGGCAGCCCTCCTGCCCGACGATGCGGGGCTGAGCAACGGCGAGCACGCCGCGCTCCTCCGGCTGCGCGAGGCGATCAGGGACGTCCTGGTCACCCACGCCAACGGCCGCCAGGACGCCCCTTCCGCCACCCGGCTGACCAGGGCGCTTGCCGATGGCCGTCTCATCCTCACTGTCGATCCAGGCAGCGCCGTGGAGTTGGCCAGCGCCGCCCGGGCCAGCTACCCCAACCTGGTCGCGCTCGTCGCCATCGCGGTCGCGCAGGCGGCGGCATCGGGCGGCTGGCTACGCCTCAAGCTGTGTCCGGCGCCGAACTGCGGGCGGGCCTTCCACGACGAATCCGGCTCCGGGCGCTGCGCGAGGCACGCCGCCGGGTAGTTTCGGCTCGGTGTGAGAGTCGGCCGGCTTTGTGCCGGTCCGCGTAACCGGCGTTACGGAACCAGGACGATCTTGCCGCGGGTGTGGCCGGTCGCGAGGGCGCGGTGCGCGGCGGCGGCTTCGGCCAGCGCCAGGACCTCCGGGCCGCCGAACGCGGTCGCCACCACTGCCTTGGTCATTTGTCCTTTCGGGTGCCTGCGCTTGCCCCTGCCTGACGGCCTGGATCGGGCTAGGGGGCGACTCCCCCGTGAAGATCGCCGGGCTCATCTACTCCTCGATAGCGCCGCCGATACGCCGGAGATGCCGTCGGAAGGTGTACGACGGATCGGCGGCGCGCCGCGCCAGGTAGCCGGCGAAGTCCGTCTGCTGGCGCAAGGTCTGACCGGCCCGGATCCTGCGGGCCTGCTCACGCTCGGCCTGCCAGATCTGGTGCGCCGCCGCCAGCACCTGCCCGGCGTGCCCGGCAGCGACAAACAGCACGCCGTCGTCGTCGCCGAAGACAACGTCGCTGCCGCTGACCAGGTGCGGCCCGAACTGCGCCGTGGCCAGCGCCCCAGGCTCCCGCTCGTCCAGCCGCAGCGGGCCGGGCGGGTAGCTGCCGTAGCTGAATACCGGAAGGCCGATCTCCGCCAGCTCCGGGCTGTCCCGGTGCAGCCCCCACACCACCAGGCCCGCCAGCCCGGCTGCGCCGGCTTCCAGCACCGCCAGATCACCGACGCAAGCCTCGTCCAGCCGCCCGCCGTTGTCGATGACCAGCACGTCACCCTGGCCGGCCCCGCCGAATGCCTCCAGGAACACGTCCACGCTGCCGTAGTGCCGCACCGGCAGCGCCCGCCCCGCGATCCGGTGCCCGGGCACGACCGCGCGGATGCCAGGCGGCGCGGCGCGCAGCGGCACGCCGCTCCGCACACAGGCATCGGCCACTAGCGGCGTGGACAGATCAGCGAAATCCTCCAGCATGATGTTCTCCCTGGCCCCAGTCCCGTCACCGCCCGGCAGCGAGCGGGCGGCGGCCGGCCGCCAGCCCAGGCACCTAACAAGACCCATCGTGATCGAAAGGACAGCTGCCCTGCCCCATACCGGCAGAGTAGGCCGATTACTGGCCCGCCAGCCAGCGGACCAGGTTGGCCCAGAGGCGTTCATAACCGGGCCAGGTCATGAAGCCGGGCGGGCACCAGTGCGGGGCGCAGTCGGAGGCGAACGCGGCGCTGCGGCCGTTTCCGTGGCTGCCGAGCGTCAGGAGCGGGTCGGTCCCGCAGCGCGCCAGGACCTCGGCATCCGGCTTTGCGGTCAGCTGGTTGTAGCCGAGCAGGGGCGGCCATGGTTCCGGTACGCCGTCGAGCACCTCGTGACCGGGAGCGGTTACCTCCGGCTGCACGCCCTCGGGGCGCTCGGCCCGGTCATCGGTTGCGCTGATCGTGACCGGCAGCGCGGCCTCGACCGGGGTCGCGTGATAGCGCGCCTTGCCCTCGATGCCGGCGAACGAGAGGTAGCCGCCGATCATCAGCAGCCCGCCGCCGTCGCGGACGTACTGCTCGACGGCGGCCAGCCGGTTCGGGGCGACGGCTGAGCGCTCGAAGGTGTCCGGCGACAGCAGCAGGCTGTTCGCGCCGATGTCGCTGAGGATGACCGTTTGGTAGGACGCTAGCGCTGCGGCGGATCCGGGGAAGCGGGCCGGGGTCAGGTGGCCCGGCAGGTAGTCGACCTCGATGCCCGCGGCGGCGAGGACCTCTCGCAGCCGGTCGGCGCCTTCAACGTAGCTGCTCGTGGTGAAGGAGTCCACGCCCTTGATGTGGAGGCTGTGGGTGACCCAGCTCTCGCCGCACAGCAGGACGCGCATGGTGGATCCTCCGATTCGTTCGTGCTCAGCCGCGCGCCAGCGCGGGCGCGGCGGCCGACTCGCGGATGACAAGCTCGACCGGGAGCACCTGGGTGCGCGCCGGGGCCTGGGGGTCCTGCAGCCGCTCGAACAGCAGCTCGACGCCCTGCTGCGCGAGCCGGTCGACCGGCGAGCGGATCGTGGTCAGCCTCGGCCTGACGTACTGGCTGAACCTGATGTCGTCGAAGCCGACGATCGACAGGTCGTCGGGCACCGTGATGCCGTGCACCTCGGCCGCCGACAGCACGCCGAGCGCGATGTAATCGCTGGCCACGAACGCGGCGGTGGGCGGCTCCGCGGCCGCGAGCAGGTGCGGCAGCGCGCTCATCCCGAACTGCTCGGTGAACTGGCCGGCCAGGTTGACCTGGCCCTCGGCGTCGATGCCGCCAACGCGCAGCGCGTCGCAGTAGCCGCGGTAGCGCTCCTGTACCGAGCCGAGCTCGGCGGGGCCGGACACGAACGCGATCCGGCGGTGGCCGAGCGCGACCAGGTAGCTGGTGGCCTGGTAGCCGCCGGCATAGTCGTCCATCACCACGCTGGACACAGGCGGAAGCCCGGCGATCGGCTCGTCGACCACCACCACGGGCAGCCCGTCGGCGATCGCGGCGGCCAGCCGCTCGTTGGACCGGAACGACCCGAGATAGAGCATCCCGTCGATGGCGCCGGAGTCGAGCAGGTCGATGTAGCTAGACTGCTTCACCGACTGGCTGCGGTGCGAGCAGAGCAGGACCAGGCGCCCTTGCCGCTCGACCGCCTCCACCACGTAGTCGGCGATGGTGCCGAAGTAGGGGTTGCTGATCTCCGGCACGACGAAGCCGATCACGCCGGAGCGGCGGCGGGCCAGGTTACGGGCCGGGGCGTTCGGCACGTAGCCGAGTTCAGCTACCGCCCCGAGCACCTTCGCCTCGGTGGCGGGCGACACCCTGAGCTGGCCGTTGAGGTACCGCGAGACGGTCGAGGCAGCTACCCCGGCCACGCGGGCCACGTCCTTGATCGTGGTCACTTAGCGTACCTGCCCCCTAGTTAATCGGTTGCGCTAACTGTAGCAGGGCGTCGGTTGATTGCAGATGCGTCAGCCCTGGTTACCTCTTGACGCGCTGGTCAGGACGTTCATAATTATACGAAACCGGTTGCGCAATGAGGAGGACCTAGCGATGACAGCTCAGGCAGCCAGCACCGTGCCGTCCACCGGGCTGCGCCGGAACGTGCTCACCCTGCCGCAGGTGGTGTTCCAGGGGATCACGCACATCGCGCCGTCGATCAACATCGTGTTCACGTTCCCGGTCATCGCCCTGAAGGCCGGGCCCGACATGCCCATCTCGTTCCTGCTGACCACGATCGTCTGCGTCTTCATCGCGAACACGGTCTCGCAGTTCTCCAGGTACATGCCCTCAAGCGGCGGCTACTACTCGTTCGCGACCCGGGGCCTTGGCGCCCGCAGCGGGTTCGTCACGACCTGGAGCTACCTGATCTACGACATCATCGGGCCGGCCGGGGCGATCGGCTTCCTCGGCTACCTGTGCTCGACGACGATCCAAGACGCGGGCGGCCCGGACGTGCCATGGTGGATCTTCGCGCTGGCCACCTTCGCCATCGTCTGGGCGCTGACGCACTACGGCATCAAGCTGTCGATGCGGACCACAGCGATCTTCGGCGCCATCGAGATCCTCATCATGCTCGCGCTGGCCTTCACCTTCCTTGCCAAGCCCGGGCACGGATCGTCGTTCAGCGCGCCGATCAATCCGAGCCTCGCGCCGCATCACTTCGGCGGCATCCTGGCCGGGATGGTGTTCTCCGTGCTCGCGCTGAGCGGCTTCGAGGCGCCCGCCCCGCTGGCGCAGGAGACCAAGCGTCCCGGCAAGTTCATCGGCCGCGCGGTCATGCTATCGCTGCTGCTCATCGGGGTCTTCTACATCTTCACCTCGTACGCGAGCGCGATCGGCTGGGGCACCGGGAACATGGCGGCCTTCGCGTCGAACGCGAACCCCTACTACGCGCTCGGGCACCTGCTGTGGGGGGCCGGCTGGTGGTTCGTCGTCATCGCCCTGATCAACAGCGCCATCGGCTGCGGCCTGGCCTGCGCCAACGCCGCGTCCCGCGTCTCCTACACGATGGGCCAGGCGGGCACGCTGCCCGCCAGGTTCGGCAAGATCCACCCGAAGCACCGGACGCCGACCTTCGCGATCGCGGTCCAGCAGTCGATCGGGATCGCCGCGATCCTCATCGTCGGCCTGGCGCTGGCGCCCGGCGACATCTTCGGCTTCCTCGGCACGGTCACGACGCTGGCGGTCATCGTGCTGTACATCATGGCCAACTTCGCGCTGACCGCCTACATCTTGCGGGAGCATCGCGACGACTACAACGTGTGGCGGCACCTGGTGCTGCCAGGCATCGGCACGCTCGCGCTGCTGCCGGTGCTGTTCACCACCGTGTACCCGGTGCCGTCCTGGCCGATCAACCTCACCCCGTACATATTCATCGTGGTGATGCTCGTCGGGGCCGGCTACATGATCTGGCTGGAGCGCCGCCGACCAGGCGCGCTGCAGCGGGGCGCGACCGAGCTGGTCGGCCACACCACGGATTCCGAGGGTGACGTGGACTGGGACGACTCGGCGGCGGTCGCTCCGGACGCGTCGTGACACGCGGGGTCGAGCTCGGGCCGGTAGAGCTGCCCTCTTATGACCTGCCGGCCGAGCAGCCGTCGATTCCGGCCGCAACCTATCAGGCACGGATCGCCGCGGCCTCCGCCGCGGCGGCCGGGGCCGGCCTAGACGCGCTGGTCGTCTACGCCGACAGGGAGCACTTCGCCAACCTGAGCTACCTGACCGGGTACGACCCTCGGTTCGAGGAGTCGCTGCTGATCCTGACGCCCGGGCACGCGCCGGTGCTGCTGGTCGGCAACGAGGGAGAGTCGTACGCGAAGGTCGTGCCCGACGGCATCGAGGTCGTGCTCTACCAGAGCTTCAGCCTGGTCAGCCAGGACCGTTCGGCCAGCCCGCGGCTTGATGTCGTGCTGCGGTCCGCCGGGCTGGGGTCTATCGGGCTGGGCGACGGCGCGCGGCGGGTGGGGGTCGCGGGCTGGAAGTACTTCGACGCCTCCGAGGCCGACCTGCCCGAGTCATGGGTCGACGCCCCGGCGTTCATCGTCGACTCGCTGCGGGCGCTGGGGTGCGCGGTGGTCAACGCCACGGCGCTGTTCACCGCGCCAGGTCGCGGCCTGCGGCTGATCAGCGACGCGGACCAGCTGGCCTGTTTCGAGTTCGCGGCCGCGCACGGGTCTGAGTCCATGCGCCGACTGCTGCACGGCGTGCGGCCCGGCCTGACCGAGCTGGCCGCGTTCTCGCTGTACCAGACGATCGGGCTGCCGTACTCCTACCACCCGGTGCTGCTGTCCGGCGAGCGCTGTGCGCTTGGCCTGGCCAGCGCATCCGGGCGGGTGCTGCGCCAGGGCGACCCGGTGGTCGCGTCGCTCGGCTACTGGGGCAGCAACATCGCCCGCGGCGGCTTCCTCGCCGCGTCGGCCGACGACCTGCCCGCCGCCGCGGCGGACTACGTGGACCGGCTGGTGGCGCCGTACTTCGCGTGCGCCGCTGAGTGGTACGAGACGGTGGGGATCGGCGTCACCGGCGGCGAGCTGTTCGAGGTCATGCGGCGGCACCTGGCCGACCCCTTCTTCGGCGTGCACCTGAACCCGGGCCATTTCATCCACCTGGACGAGTGGCCGAGCTCGCCGGTGTACGCGGGGTCGCCGGCGGCGCTGGCCTCCGGCATGGCGCTGCAGCTCGACATCATCCCCGCCACCGGGACCGCGTACCACACCTCGAACATCGAGGACGGGGTTGCGCTTGCCGACGACGCGCTGCGGGCCGAGATTGCCGAGCGCTACCCCGGGATGTGGCAGCGGGTGATTGCGCGGCGGGCGTTCATGGCCGGCGTGCTCGGCATCTCCCTGAAGCCCGAGGTGCTGCCGCTGTCGAACCTGGCCGGGTACCTGCCGCCGCTGTGGCTGTCACCGCAGCTGGCCATGCGCCGCTCGTAGCGCCGCCCTCCGCGGTTGGCCGCTGCGGGCGGCCTGGCAGAGCAATCGCCGCGGTCGTCCGCTCCGAATAGCAAGACGTAAGCGTGTGAAGCCAGTGAGAGGGGACGTCAATGAGGATTAGCCGGGTCAAGGCCGCGGTTGTCGGGCTGTGTGGCATCGCCGCGATCGGGGTTACCGTTGGCCTCGCGTCGACGGCCGGCGCGGCCAGCGGGCAGCCGCACCTGTCGAGCAGCACGGCAAGCGTGCCGGTCGTCGTCAATTGCGCCATGCATGCCCAGACCCGGCCCGGCACGTACATTCTGGCGTGCGGCGACGGCAACGGCTACGTCAACAAGCTGCAGTGGGCCTCCTGGGGCTCTTCGGCCGCCTTCGCCACCGGCAGCTACGTCTTCAACACCTGCACCCCCAACTGCGCGGCGGGTCACTATGTCAGCTTCCCGGTTCTTGCCGCGCTGTGGCGCACCGAGCCGTGGTCGGGCCACGGCGGCCAGCGCTACTTCAGCCGGCTGACCATCATCCTCACGGGCAGCACCACGTACAAGGCCGCCGGCAAGACATTCCACGTGTCCGCGACCCAGACGTTCCCGCTGTCATCGCTCGGCGGGGCCTGACCGCGTGCGCGGCTCACCCGCGCTTAGTCGCGGGTGAGCCTGCGGTAGGTGACGCGGTGCGGGCGGGCGGCCTCGGCGCCGAGGCGCTCGACCTTGTTCTTCTCGTAGCCCTCGAAGTTGCCCTCGAACCAGAACCAGTTCGCCCCGCCCTCCCAGGCCAGGATGTGGGTGGCGACCCGGTCGAGGAACCACCGGTCGTGGCTGGTGATGACCGCGCAGCCGGGGAACTCCAGCAGCGCGTTCTCCAGGCTCCCCAGCGTCTCCACATCCAGGTCGTTGGTGGGCTCGTCGAGCAGCAGCAGGTTGCCGCCCTGCTTGAGGGTGAGCGCCAGGTTCATCCGGTTCCGCTCGCCGCCGGACATCACGCCGGCCGGCTTTTGCTGATCGGCGCCCTTGAAGCCGAAGGCGGCCACGTACGCACGGCTGGGGATCTCCACGTTGCCGACGCTGATGTACGCCTCGCCGTCGGAGATGACCTGCCACACGTTCTTGTTCGGGTCGATGCGCTCCCGGCTCTGGTCGACGTAGGAGATCCGCACCGTCTCGCCGATCCTGATCGTGCCCGAGTCGGGGGACTCCTCGCCGACGATCATCTTGAACAGGGTGGTCTTGCCCACGCCGTTCGGGCCGAGTACGCCGACGATGCCGTTGCGGGGCAGGCTGAAGGAGAGGTTCTCGAACAGGCACCGCTCACCGAAGCCCTTGACCAGGTTGCTGACCTCCACGACCACGCTGCCCAGGCGCGGACCCGGCGGGATCTGGATCTCCTCGAAGTCCAGCTTGCGGTTCTTGTCGGCCTCGGCGGCCATCTCCTCGTATCGCTGGAGCCTGGCCCCGCTCTTGGCCTGGCGAGCCCGCGGGCTGGAGCGGACCCATTCGAGCTCGTCCTCCAGACGCTTGCGCTTTTTCGCGTCCTTAGCGCCCTCGACCTTGAGCCGGGCGGCCTTGGTCTCCAGGTAGGTGGAGTAGTTGCCCTCGTAGGGGTAGGCGTGGCCGCGGTCGAGCTCGAGGATCCACTGGGCCACGTCGTCGAGGAAGTACCTATCGTGGGTGACCGCGACGACGGTGCCCGGATACTTCTCCAGGTGCTGTTCCAGCCACTGCACGCTCTCCGCGTCCAGGTGGTTGGTGGGCTCGTCGAGCAGCAGCAGGTCGGGCTGGGACAGCAGCAGCCGGCACAGCGCGACGCGCCTGCGCTCGCCGCCGGACAGGCTGGTGACGTCGGCGTCCGGCGGCGGGCAGCGCAGCGCGTCCATGGCCTGCTCGACCTGGCTGTCCAGGTCCCAGGCGTCCTTGTGGTCGAACTCCTCCCCCAGGCGGCCCATCTGCTCGAGCAGCTCATCGGAGTAGTCGGTCGCCAGCTTCTCGGCGATCTCGTTGTACTCCCTGAGCAGCCGCTTGGTGTCCGCCACGCCGTCTTCGACGTTGCCGAGGACGGTCTTGGTCTCGTCTAGCTGCGGCTCCTGATCGAGCAGGCCCACGGTGTAGCCCGGCATGAGGCGCGCCTCGCCGTTGGACGGCTGCTCGACGCCCGCCATCATCCTGAGCAGGGTCGACTTGCCGGTGCCGTTCGGCCCCACCACGCCGATCTTCGCACCGGGCAGGAAGGCGAGCGTGACGTCGTCAAGGATGACCTTGTCACCGTGCGCCTTGCGCACGGCACGCATCTGATAGATGAACTCGGGCATGGCATCAAGCCTACGGGCACGCGCCTGTTGCCTAGCCCTCCCGGGCTTCCTGCCTTACCTCCTCCAGGGCTTCTTGCCTGGCCTCCTCCCGGGCCTCTTGCCCAGTCTCCTCCTGAGCTCCTTGCCCAGCCTGCTGGGCTTCCCCGGCTGCCACTTGGCCTGCCATGGATTCGGGCACGGGTCCGGGCGCGGGATCCTTCGGATCCTTGACCGGAGCGCTCAGCCGGATCCGGTTGCGGCCGGCGTCCTTGGCCCGGTACAGCCCCAGGTCGGCCGCGGCGAGCAGTTCGAACAGGTCACGGCCGTGGCGGCCGAGGACCGCGACGCCGATCGAGACCGTGACGCTGATCTGCGCATCCCCGGCGCTGACCTGCAGCACGCTGGCACTGTGCCGCAGCCGTTCCGCGATGCGGCAGGCCCCGGTGGCCCCGGTGCCCGGCAGCAGGACCGTGAACTCCTCGCCGCCGAACCTGCCCACCACGTCCGACTCACGGACCTGATGTCGTAGCTCGGCGGCCAGGCCGCGGAGTACCTCGTCGCCAATGAGGTGCCCGTAGCCGTCGTTGACCTGCTTGAAATGATCGACATCTATCAGCAGCAGGGCCAGCGGCGTCTGGTTGCGCAGCGCCCTGGCGATCTCCGCGTCGGCTTCTCGCTGCCAGGCGATCACGTTCAGCAGCCCGGTCTTCGGGTCGGTGCTCGCGGCCGCCTGCAGTTGCTGGTGCATCAGGCTGCGCTGGAGCAGGATGACCGGCGGCAGGGCGACCAGGAGCAGCAGGAAACTGAGCGCGCAGGTGATCGTGACGAGGATGCCCACGCACGTCTCGGTCAGGTCGAGAAGCAGGCCCTCCCGGTCCCAGGGCACCTTGCCGAGCGGCTGCTGCGGATCGGCCAGGTGCGCGGCGACCGCCACCAGGCTCGTGTTGACGATATTGAACAGGATCGCGCAGCCCAGCGTGGCCGGTATCACCGCCGGGCGGCCCATCCAGGCGTAGGAGCCGTGCAGCGTGGCCAGCGCGATGCCCGGGATCAGCCGGTGGAAGGTGGTCGATGCCGCGGCTCCCGCGACCCCGAGCGCTGCCGAGCTGAACACGCGACGGTACAAGGGCTTCTGGCGGCCCTGCGCGTACAGGACCGCCCCGACGACGAACGGAGCGACGAGCGCGTAGGCCGGCGGCAGCAGCAGCGCGATGGGCAGCCACCATGCGGACAGGAGATCCCGCGACACGCCGGACGGCTGACCAAGGCGGCGCATCGCCTCGACGCAGACAACCGCCGCGACCAGCAGTCCGGCAAACAGGGTGATGTCGCCGACCTGCGGTGAGGTGTCACTGATCTCCCACCCGGTCAGGCCGAGGTCGAAGCCGAGCAGGATGATCACGTACACAATGAGTGACGTGGGCATTGCCAGCAGTGGCCAGCGCCATGGTCGCTTGAAAAGCTGCCGCAGGCCCCGCTCGCGCTGCCCTATCGCCTCTTGAACTGCCGACATGCCTCCTCCCAGCAGGCGCAAGGCCGGGTGGCCTCATGGCCAGTTATTACGGTAGGTAACATTGTAGGTGCGAATAGTGCTGACGCGCCGAGAAACCGGTATGTTGACGGATGTGGTCCGCGGGGGCGGGCCGACCGGGCTAGGCCGGACCGCGGGGAGCGGACGGCCTAAGGACCCGGTCGGCGTGTAGTCAACAAGACTCGGCCACCAAATCCCCTGCGGCCCGCAGTCGGCAGGCCGGCGACACGCAGTCGGCAGACCCGGCGACACAGCAATGGGCAGACAGCGCGACAGTCGGCAGACCACGCGACAGTCGGCGGAGTGGGGGAGAGGTGGAGTCGTGCGAGGCGTGATCTGGAGCTAGGGGTTCAGATGGGCATTGAGGCCTCGGGGGTCCTGGGGGTCCGAGGGGTCCCGATCGCCTCGTGCTCATCGCCCTCCTCCCCATCGACCTCGTCGTCCTCGTCAAGGGCCTGCGCTGGGAACTCGTCCCCGTGCAGGCCTGCGCCGAGTTCGCGCTCGAGTTGCATGATCGCCTCGTCGTCGATGAGGTCGTCGGCGTGGCCGCGTCCCGCCGATCCGTCGTCCTGGGCGCTGCCGCCGGCGCTGGCAGAGTCGCCGGCCTGGGCACTGCCGTCGGCACGGCCGTCAGCCGGGTCCGCGGACGTTCGGGTGCGGATGTAATTGGATATGCCCCGGCTCAGATCATGTCCGATGGCGTCCGCCTCGATCTCGACCTCGGTCCTGAACTGCCCGGTCTTGTCTTCATAGCTGCGGGTACGGAAGCGGCCCTTGACCATGACTGGCTCGCCCTTGCGCAGGCTGGCCCTCGCGTGGTCAGCCAGCCTGCGCCAGCATTTGACGGTGTAGTAGCTCGTGTCGCCGTCGCGCCACTCCCCGGTCGTCCGGTCGAGGATCCTGGGCGTCGTGCCCACTCGCAGGTCGGTGACATTCGCGCCCTGCTTGGTCTGGCGCATGATCGGGTCCCGCGCGACGTACCCGACGAGGGTCACGTATCCGCCCTGGCTCATGGCTGTTCCTCCTTGCGTTCCGGTGACCTCGCGCCACCGGTCTCCCCTTCACGGTGGACCAGCCGGGACCCCGCCCGCCTGAATGGCGGCACGCCTGTGGATAACTCAGGCTCGGCAGGCCTGCCTGTGGACAACCACTTGCCATCCGCAGCCTGGTGCGAGACACTGTGCGGCTTCCTGGCGGCGGCCGAAGCGGGCCACTTCTTCGGGGGTGAGGGAATCCTTGCCTTTTAGGGCGATGGAGGATGTCAAGGGAGGATCTCCTGGATGGCGGCGGAGAGCTCACCGGGCACGTCCTGCACGAGCAGGTGCTCTCCGTCACGCACGACATCGCGTCCGCCGATCACGACGCGGTGGACGTCGGCGGCGGTAGCGGCGAAGACCGCCGCCTCGGCGGCCAGGTCGTCGTCCGCGCCAGCGGTGCGGACGCTGTCCATGGAGACGGTGACCAGGTCGGCCCAGGCGCCGGGGACGATCTCGCCCGCGTCGGGCCAGCCCAGGCTGGCGTGGCCGTCCGCGGTGGCGGCCTGCAGCAGGGCCTCGGCGGTGAAGTGGCCGCGGGCCTGGTGCGCCAGGCGTTCGGCGTACTCGACGCCGCGGGCCTCCTCGAGCATGTCGATCACCGCGTGGCTGTCGCTGCCGAGGGTAAGCGTGCAGCCCGCCTCGGCCAGCGCCATCGAGGGAGCCAGGCCGTCGCCGAGATCGCGTTCGGTGGTGGGGCAGATGCAGGCGAACGCGTGGCAGCCGCCGAGCAACTCCAGGTCGGCGGCGTCGACGTGGGTCGCGTGCACGACCGTGGTGCGCGGGCCGAGGACGTCTTCTTCATAGAGGAGCCGTGCCGGGGAGATCCCATAGAAGGACTTGCACACGTCGTTCTCGGCCTGCTGCTCAGACATATGAGCGTGCAGCGGGGCGCCGCAGCCGTGCGCCCAGGTCACGACCTGGTGCATCTGCTCCCTGGGTACCGCGCGGACGGAATGGATCGCGGCGCCGACCTTGGCATGCGGCGTGACCATGCCGTACTGGTCATAGCCCAGGGCAGTCACCCTCGCCGCCCAGCGTTCGGCGTTGCCGTCGCTGAAGCGGACCTGGACCCCGGTCAGGGGCAGCAGGCCCGACGGGGCTGACGGGGTATAGGCGGACGGGGAGGCTGAGACGGGGGCGGGAGCCGAAGGGTCCAGCCCGCCGGTCAGGTAGCAGGCGTCGAGCAGGGTGATCCGAAGGCCGGCCTCGGCCGCCGCCTCGATCAGTGCCCGGCCCATCGCGTTGGGGTCGGGGTACGGGCGGGCGTCCGGCTGGTGGTGCAGGTAGTGGAACTCCCCCACGCAGCTGATCCCGGCCAGCGCCATCTCGGCGTACACGGCGCGCGCCAGCCGCCGGTAGCTGTCCGGGTCGAGCCGCGCCGCCACCTCGTACATGCGCTCGCGCCAGGTCCAGAACGTCCCGCGGTCGGCCTGCGTGTTGGCTCGCAGCGCCCGGTGGAAGGCGTGCGAGTGGGCGTTGGCGAACCCGGGAAGGGTCAGGCCGCTGAGATGCTCGGCGTCTGACGGGATCGAGGGGGCGTCGGGGGTGACGGCGGTGAAGCGTTCCCCGCTGGCCTCGATCAGGACGTCGTAGCACACGCCCCGGCCGGGGAGCCAGGCGAGTTCGGCGAGCCAGCGCCTGAGCGGGCCAGGGGGGCCAGGGGGGCCAGGGGGGGTTGGGGGGGCGGGTTGCCCCCCCAAGCTCGGGGGGGGTTTGGGGGGGGTCGTCCCCCCCGGGCTAGCAGTTCTCACTCACGGCCCGCCAGGTCCTCGAGCACGGCC
>JBOHCG010000083.1:0-18924 GCA_050698735.1 Streptosporangiaceae bacterium
CGGCCGGTCCGCGGGGGGCGGCAGCCGGTCCCTGCGGCGCTGCGGGTCCCTGCGGCGCTGCGGGTCCCTGCGGCGCTGCGGGTCCTTGCGGGGTGCCCGGCGCGGACGGTGCAGCTGGGCCTGGGCCTGTGCTCAGGCGAGGGGGAGCGGGATTCGGCGGAGCCGTCCGCGCAGCCGCCGGGGCTTGCGGTGCTGCTACGGCTGGCGGGGCCTGAGTGGCTGGCGCGGCGGTGGTCGTGGGGACCTGGAGCACGGGCTGCGGGCCGGTTCCGTTGGTGAGCGTCGGCTGGTAGTCGGCGAAGAAGCTCCACCAGGCCCGGTCAACCGAACCGGGATCGGCCAGGTACCGCTGGTACAACTCCTCCACGAGCCATTCGTTGGTGCCGAAGTCGGCCTGGTTCAGCCCAGGATCCGGCGCCCCGGCGTGGCGCGGCTCGTCTGATGCTTCAGGCTCGCGGACCCCCGCGTCGCCCTGCGGTGACCCAGAAGACACGGCGGACATCGTCCCTGAGAACCCTCTTCCGATGAGATGCGTCGATGATCGGTTTCACTGATCAGGCTACCCGGCGTCATCAGGCACAGTACCGAAGCCACCACAGTGTCCTCAGGTGTCCGCGCGACAAGAGTGAACGCCGAGCCTGCGCGCGCCGCGGCCCTGCCCTTCAGCGCGCGGCGGGATCCGGCTGGCCTCACCAACCCCATTAGCCGCATCCGCGAGGCTAATAGCACACCTGTGCGACCAAGCTCCACCTTTGCGCGGATATCCGTGCCTGCCACGTCTCACGATTTGCCCCGATTTGTTCATCATCGGTAGCGAAATCGCAGTACAGATCGGCAGCGGGGTGCGCGGAAGTCCCGGTCAAGGCGGGGCGCAGACCGGTACCATCGCGATCAATGGCATTCAGGGTTAACATGCCCATTTCCGCATCCCGCGACGGCAAGGCACAAGGCTCAGGCACAAGGTGACAAGGGACCCGGACGGCAACCCTCGGGCGAACCGCGCCTGGGGACCTCGGCAACCCCTGGGACCCTCCGGCCCACGGCTCCCGCGCACCGGCACCGGCCCGTTCCCGGCCGCGGACAACGGCCCGTTTCCAGGCTCCGGCATGCTCTCGCGCGCCGTCCCGCCTGATCCGCCGGATCCAAGAGCCGGCGTCACCGGACCGCGCTGGGCCGGGCGCGCCTTCCCGGCGCCGCTGGCGCCGAGCGACGACGACATAGTCCCTGGCTACGAATTCGAGCCCCGGCCCTCACGCCCAGGCAGGGACAGCTCACGGGCTGACCATCGTGATGCGGCCCTCCCGCCCCGCCGCGACCAGGACGCGCGCCGCGACCAGGACGCGCGCCGCGACCAGGACGCGCGCCAAGACCTCAGCCCCCGCCGAGACCGCGACGCTGGCCGAGACCGCGACGCCGGCCAGGACCGGGAGTCGCGCCGGGACCGCGCCTCGTGGCATGACCGCGGTACACGCCGCGACGACGCGACCGGTCAGGAGCGGCGCTTCAGGTACACGCCGACGGTGAGCGGGCCGCTGTCCGTGCCGCCTCAGGCTCCCCCCTCCTGGACCGCCGAACGGTCGGCCATGCCAGGCTTCGAGTTCGACACCGTGACAACGGCCGGCCCCACCCGAGGCCCCACCCCAGGCCCCGCCGCCGGCCCCACCCCAGGCCCCTCAGCCTGGATCACCCCGCCCCGCCTGGCCATATCCCCACCCCACCCCGACCACGCAGCCCACCCCAATCACCCCCACCACTCCGGCCGCCCCCGCTCGGGCCGTGGCCCCGACCGTCCGCGCGCAGAGCACCACTCAGGGCGCTCGACGGCAGCGCTCCTTGAGTCCGCCCGCGCGGAGTGGGTGCGCCTGCTCCGGACGTTCATCCCCCCGCCAGCCAAACGCACCTGGTCAAAGCAGTTCCGCGCCGGGCTCCAGTTCCGCGGCTGGGGGACCAGGGTGGCGATGCCGATTCTCGCCATGGTCACGCTGGGCGTGGTCATCGTCGTGCTCGCGGACGCCAACAGCGGCAACCCGGCGCCCACGCCGGACACCTCGTCCCTGGGCTTCCCCCCGGCGACGCTGGCCGGCAGCCAGTTCACGGCGGCGCCGAACGACCGTGGCATCACCCAGACTCTCGGCCGTGTGACGAGCAGTGGAGCCGAGATCGTGGCGGTCGGCTCGCAGACCGGCGCCCGGCTGGCGAGGGCACAGTTCTTCGTGTCCCGGGACGGCGGCCGTTCCTGGACCACGGGCACCGAACAGGCATCGGGCGGCGGCCCCCCGCCACCCGGGCATGCGGCGCGTTTCGTGGCGGGCGGCCAGGGCGCCTGGGTGGCCGTCGGCACGGATTCGATCTGGACCAGCGGCAACGGCATGGCGTGGACGCTGATCTCGCAGTCCGGCCTGCCCCTGCAGCCCGGCGACCAGATCAGCGTGCTGAGGCGGACGGCCGGCGGCTTCATCGCCGCCGGATCGAACGTGCCGAATGGCGACCAGGCACTGTCCAGCCCCGTGATCTTCCTGTCGGTCAACGGCATCGACTGGGAGCGCCTCGGGGCCGCGCAGCTCGGGCTGACCGTTCAGCCGGGCAGCCGCGTGCTAGACATGAGGTACGCGGCGGTGGCAGGGAACCTTATCCTGATCGCCGGCGACGTGGCGACGACCACGACCACGACGACCGGCAAGAAGCACCAGCGGGTGACCATCCGCACCAGCGCCGCCTGGCTGAGCGGCGACGGCGGCGCGACCTGGGCGCCCGCCGCCGTGCCGGCCGGGCACGGCGCGCAGGACCTGATCGCCGGGGAAGCGGCCGTCGGCGGCGATCTCGTCGTGCTGCGCCCCGCCACGTTCGGCGGAACTCCAGGCCAGAACCCAGGCAGACAGCCCGGCAAGAACCCGACCCAGGCGGTCGACGTCTACCGCTCGCCGGACGGCACCACCTGGACCTTCGAGACCACTCTGAGCACGCCGTCCGGATTCCAGGCCGGCATGACCAACGGCGGCCAGGCCGGCGCCGCGGTCACCGGCACGTCCGGCCGCGGCCTGGTCGCCTTCGTCTCCGCCAACGGCGCCTCCTGGCAGCAAACCCAGATCTTCGGCACCGCAGGCGCCACAGCCACCGCAGGCACGGCCGACACCGCTGCCACCGCGACAGCCGCGACCCCAGCAGAAACCCCAGCAGAAACCCCAGAAGACATCGACGGCATCACCATGACCGGCTCGACCGCCGTCGTCACCGGCAGCAGCCCCGCGGGCCCGGATAGCCGCCAACCGGTGATCACCGTGCTGACCCCGCACGGCCCGCCGCAGGACGTCGACATCGCCAAGATCCCCGGCGCCCTGGATCCCCAGCTGGCAGTCAACGCCGTCGCCGCGCAGGGCAGCGTGCAGGTCGCCGTGGGCGGCGCGAACGGCTACCCCGCGGCCTGGACCTCGACAGACGGCGGCAGCACCTGGAGCAGGGCGCAAGGCCTGGAGAGCCAGCCCGGCCTGCAGCAGCTGACCAGCGTGGCCCACGGCGCGATGGGCTGGCTCGCGGTCGGGGACGCCACGGCGGGCGCCCCGCACCCGATCGTGGTCGTCTCGCCGACCGGCGGCAGCTGGGCCACCGCCGGCACCGAGGGGGCCTTCGCCGGGCCGGGCCTGGTCACGGAGCAGGCGGCGGCCGGCCCGCAGATCTACGTCATCGTCGGCCGCCAGGACACCCGAGCCCCCGACGGCACGGTCACCTCGATCCCCGCGGCCTGGTGGTCCGTCGGCCTGACCGGCTGGCAGCGCGCCGCGCTCGGCACAAGCGGCACAAGCGGCACAAGCGGCACAAGCAATAGCGCGAAGACAGCACAGATGATCGCGGTCACCGCGGCCGCGACCGGTTTCGTCGCGGTCGGTGAGGCCGGCGACCAGCCGTCGGCCTGGACGTCGCCGGACGGCCGGAACTGGACCCAGGCCGACCTGCCCCTCCCGGTCGGCGCCACCCGGGCCGTGCTCCAGCACGTGGCGAGCTACGGCAGGACCGCCGTCGCCGCGGGGATCGCGCTGATGCCAGACGGCCGCCAGCTGCCGTTCGCCGCGAGTTCCACGAACAACGGCGCCACCTGGACCGAGTCCGCCCTGCCGACGCCGGGGAACGAGGCAGCCGACGTCACCGCGCTCGCCGCCGACGCCGACGGCTTCGCCGTGACAGGGACGTTCGGCGCCACCCAGGCCCACCAGGATGTGGTGGTCTGGACGTCCGCGGACGGCACGACCTGGAAGACCACCACCCCGGTCGGCCCCGGCATGACGGGTCAGGGGATCCAGGCCATCACCGGCCTGACCCCGGCCGGCGGCACCCTCACCGGCGTCGGCTTCACCGCCTCGCCCGCGAGCGAAGAACCGGTCTTCTGGCAGTCCCCCATCCGCTGACGCCGATCAGCCGATCAGCCGATCAGCCGATCAGCAGGCCTACGAAACCGCGACGCCCTTGCCGAACACGTCTTCCCTGCGGTTGTCCAGGCACGGCAGGCTGGTCCGCACCGTCTCGATCAGCGAGACGTCGACCTCCCCGACCGCCACCCCTGCCGAAGGCCCGAGGTCCATCCTGACCACGCCGAGCGGGTCGACGAGCATGCTCCGCCCGATCCCGGTCGCGGCCCGCGTCGGCGGCTCCGAGGCGTCAGGCACCTGCCCCACCGCCGCCACCCACACGGTGTTCTCGATGGCGCGAGCCCGCACCAGCGTGACCCAGTGCTCCTCCTTGAACGTCCCCGCGGCCCAGGCGGCGGGCAGCACGATCAGCGCGGCCCCGCCCAGCGCCAGCGCCCGGGACAGCTCGCAGAACCGCACGTCGTAGCAGATCTCCAGCCCGACGGACACGCCCGCGAGCGAGCAGATCACCGGCGCAGAACCCGGCGCGACGAGCTCCGACTCCCGGTGACCGAACGCATCGAACAGATGCAGTTTCCGGTACGCCGCCACCAGCCCGCCGCCCGCGTCAAACGCCACCGCGGTGTTGTACACCCGCCCGTCCGGCGCGGGCTCGAACACCCCCGCCACGACCGCCACGCCGAACTCCCGGGCCGCATCAGCCAGCCCGGCACCGAACGCCCCGTCAAGGGGCGCGGCCGCCGCGCGCAGGTCGGACCCGAACCGCACCTGGGTGGCCTCCGGGAACACCGCGAGGTCGGCGCCGCCGTCCGCGGCCCGCCGCAGCGCCGCCCGCACCCGCTCCAGGTTGACCTCGGGCCGTGAGCTGACCGGTATCTGTCCCAACGCGACACGCATATCAGCAAGCCTAACCGCCGCGCGAAACGCCGCCACGTGATCTCATGAGCAGGTGAGCCGACCCAACCGCCCCCTGCTGAACCGCCGCCTCGACGGCCTCGGCACGACGATCTTCGCCGAGATGTCCGACCGCGCGGTCGCGACCGGATCCATCAACCTCGGCCAGGGGTTCCCCGACAGGGACGGCCCGGCCGAGATCGCCCAGGCCGCCGCCGACGCCATCCTGACCGGCCGCGGCAACCAGTACCCGCCGGGCGCCGGCGTGCCCGAGCTAAGACGCGCCATCGCGGAACACCAGCAGCGCTTCTACGGCCTGGGATACGACCCGGACACCGAGGTGCTTGTCACCGCGGGCGCGACCGAGGCGATCGCCGCCGCCATGCTGGCGCTGGTCGAGCCGGGCGACGAGGTGGTCGCGTTCGAGCCCTACTACGACTCCTACGCCGCGAGCATCGCGCTGGCCGGCGGCACCCGCGTCCCGGTCACGCTGCGGCCGCCGCACTTCCGCCCCGATATCGACCGGCTGGCCCAGGCGATCACCAGCCGCACCAGGCTCATCCTGCTCAACACGCCGCACAACCCCACCGGGGCAGTCTTCTCCCGCGACGAGCTAGCCGCCATCGCCGAGCTAGCCGTGCGGCGCGACCTCATCGTCGTCTCCGACGAGGTCTACGAGCACCTGGTGTTCGACGGCGAGCACATCCCGATCGCGCAGTTCCCCGGCATGCGAGACCGCACCGTATCAATCAGCAGCGCGGGCAAGACGTTCTCCTTCACCGGCTGGAAGATCGGCTGGATCACCGCCACCCCGGAACTGGTGACCGCGGTCAAGACCGCCAAGCAGTTCATGACCTACGTCAGCGGCGGCCCGTTCCAGTACGCGGTCGCGCTGGCGCTCGCGCTGCCCGACGAGTACTACGCCGCGCTCCGCGACGACCTGCAGGCCAAGCGCGACCTGTTCGCCCCCGGCCTGGCCAAAATCGGCTTCGAGGTGTACCCGCCGCAGGGCACCTACTTCGTCACCACCGACATCAAGCCGCTGGGCGAGACCGACGGCATGGACTTCTGCCGCACGCTGCCCGAACGCGCCGGCGTCGTCGCCATCCCCTCCCTCGTCTTCTACGACGACAAGGAGGCCGCCCGCACCCAGGTCCGCTTCGCCTTCTGCAAGCGCCCCGAGGTCCTAACCGAGGCCCTGGCCCGCCTATCCCGCCGTACCGGAACCTGACCGCCGCACCCCCTTGCCTCAAATCCTATTTATTCCGAACGAGCCGTGGTTCCCCGCACGCGTACGCCTCAGCGCCCCGGTGTACACCGACCGCCCATCCCGGTGCATGCGCCCCGCGAGATCGGGTCCACCATGATCGTGTATCAAAAAGCGCCAGGATTGACGCCAAACAACACACGATCATCGGCGCGGAGGGAGACACCGGTGAGCAGCATGCCAGCCGAGCTCATCGCCGCGGCGGAGGCGACCGCGGGCTTCATGCCGCGTGCCGAGGGCCTGGCCCTGTTCGACGCCGCCGCCGAGTACGCCGCCCGCGGCCCCGTCCTAGAGGTCGGCAGCTACTGCGGCAAGTCCACGATCTACCTCGCCGCCGCGGCAAGCGCCGCCGGCCAGCTCGTCGTCACCGTCGACCATCACCGCGGCTCTGAGGAGCACCAGCCGGGCTGGGAATACCACGACCCGGCGCTCGTCGACCCGCTGACAGGCAAGCTGGACACGCTGCCCGCCCTGCGGGCCACGCTGGCCGCGGCCGGCCTCGAGCAGCACGTGGTCGCGGTGGTCGGCAGGTCCGCCGACGTGTCCAGGCTCTGGGGCACCCCGCTCGGCCTGGTCTTCATCGACGGCGGGCACACCGAGAAGGCCGCCATCACCGACTACGAGGGCTGGGCGCCGTGGGTGGCCCCCGGCGGCGTGCTGGCCATCCACGACGTCTTCCCCGACCCGGCCGACGGCGGCCAGGCCCCCTGCACCATCTACCGCCGCGCGCTGGCCTCCTGCGCGTTCACCGAGGTCCGCGCCGAGGGCTCGCTCCGCCTCCTAAGGCGAACAGGCCAGGGAATCTAACCCGCACCGCACCCGTGAACCCGCACCGCGCACGCCCGATCTGATCTTATCCGTTCTGGTCTGTACTGCTCTGAACGGCGTGTCTGAAAACTGCTGCGCCGCCGCTGAAGCCCATCAAGGCGTCCGCGGCGAGGATCACCGCGGCGGCGGTCCAGCTGGACCGCTCCGCGGGGAACAGCGCGCTCTTCGCGTACTGCCAGCCGGTCCAGTAGGAGCCGTCCGGATGGCGCAGGTGCTGCACCGCGCCGAACATCCGCGCCGCCTCCGCCCGCATACCGCAGGCGTCAAGGGCGAGGACGAGCTCGCAGGTCTCCGCGCCTGTCACCCACGGGTGGTCACTGACGCAGCGCACGCCGAGGCCGGGCACCACGAACCTGTCCCAGCCCGCGGCCAGCCGGCCGGCCGCGTCCTGGCCGCGGACCGCGCCGCCGAGCACGGGGTAGTACCAGTCCATGGCGAACCGGCTCTTGTCCGCGAACGCCTCCGGGTGCCGCGCCACCAGGTGCCCGAGCCGGTCCGCCGCGTCCTGGAAGTCCGGCCGCGAGTCGTCGGCCAGCTTGGCCAGCGCGATCGCGCAGCGCAGGCTGAGGTGGATGCTCGCGCAGCCGGACAGCAGCGCGTGGTCCCCGGGCCGCCCGGCCGCGTCGCGCTCCCAGCACACCGCGCCCCGCGGCGTGCGCAGGCCGAGCGCCCACTCGACGGCACGGCGCACCGTCGGCCACATGGTCCTCGCGTGCTCCTCGTCGCCGGTCACCAGGTACTCGTGCCAGGCCCCGACGGCGGCGTACGCGGCGTGGTGGCTCTCCGCCGCCGGGTCGGTCACCGCGCCGCCGGTCACCGACCTCGGCCAGGACCCGTCGGCCCGCTGCGTCGCCCGCAGCCACTCATACCCGCGCCTGGCCTGCTCGCGCAGCCCGCAGGCGCTCAGCGCCATCGCGCACTCGACGTGATCCCAGGCGTCGACGTGCCCGTCCGGCCAGGCGATCGCCCCGGAAGGCTCCTGCGCCCTGGCGATGGCCTGACCCGTCGCGACCACGTCCGCCACGGTCAGCGCGTCGTCCTCCGCAGCAGCCTCAGCCGTCCACATCGCGCCCCCCAGACTTCACCGCGTACACCACCAGGCTCTTCCCGATCAGCGGGTTCAGCGCCTGCTCGGCCAGCCGGGTCGCGGCGGGCTTGCGCATGATGTCCCAGACGAGCATCCGGTGGTAGGCGCTGGCCAGCCGGTGCTTGTCGTTGTGCACCCCGACCGCGCACTTGAGCCACCAGTAGGGCGAATGCAGCCCGTGCGCGTGGTGGTGCCAGCCGACCCGCAGCCCGGCCCTGGCCAGCTTGGCCTGCAGCTCGACCCGGGTGTAGATGCGCACGTGCCCGCCGGGCACCTGGTGGTACTCCTGCGACAGCGCCCAGCAGACGCGTTCTGGCAGCCAGCTCGGCACCGTGACCGCCGCGATCCCGCCTGGCCGCAATACCCGGGCGAGCTCGTTCATCGCCCGCTGGTCGTCCAGCACGTGCTCGAGCACCTCGGCTGCGATCACCCGGTCGAAGGCCCCGTCCGCGAACGGCATCGCGGTGGCATCCCCTGAGATGACGGTCCCGCTCGCCCCGCGGCCCGCCTCGCCTGCCGTCCGCATCGCGCCGAACATCCCGGTCACCGGCCCGAGCTCGGTCGGATCCAGATCGAATGCAACCACCCGCCCGCCCCGCCGGTACACCTCGAACGCGTGCCGCCCGCCCCCGCACCCCAGGTCGAGCACCCGGTCCCCGGGCCGGACAGGAAAACGCCGGAAGTCCACGGTCAGCACGGTCCCAGGCCCTTCAACCCCTTAGAACTCTCCAGCCTCTCCGCTCCGCCTGGCCCCTCGAGCCCCTCCGGCCCGCCTGGCCCCTCGAGCCCTTCCGGTCCATCCAAGCCGCTTGGCCTCTCCAAGCCTCTTGGCTCTCCCGGCCGCTTAGGGTCGGTCAGCCCCTCTGGCCCCGCCAGTCGCATGCGTGCGGCGCGGGCGATGGCGTTGCGGTACTCGTCCGCGGTCGCCTGCGCGACCGCGCGCCAGGAGAACCGCTCACCGACCCGGCGCAGCGCGCGGTCGGCGAGGTCGGCGCGCAGCGCGGGGGAGTCGTGCAGCCGCCGCAGCGCCGCGCTGAGCTCCTCGGCGTCCGACGGCGATACCAGCACGGCGGCGTCCCCGGTCACCTCGGGCAGCGCCCCGGTCCGGCTGGCGACAAGCGGCGTGCCTGAGGCCATGTGCTCCACCGCGGGCAGCGAGAACCCCTCGTACAGCGACGGCACCACGGCGATCTCAGCGCTGGCGAGCAGCGCGGAGAACTCCTCGTCGGCAAGCCCGTGGGTGAACCTGACCCGGTCGCCGAGGGACAGCTGGCCGGCCAGCCGGACGCTGTCCGGCGAGGGCTTGCCCACCACGACCAGGTGCACGTCGGCCTCGGTGAGCAGCTTGCCGACCGCGCGCAGCAGCGTTGATATCCCCTTGATCGCGGAGTCCGCGCTGGCCACGGCGATGATCCGGCCGGGCACCCGGGCGGCGGCCCGCGGCCGGAACACCCTGGTGTCCACGCCGAGCGGGATGATCCGCACCTGCCAGGGCAGGATCTTGAAGTCGCGGCAGATGTCCCGCCTGGCCGATTCCGACACGGTGATCAGCGACCCGCTCGCCGCGACCCGGCGGGCGACCCTGGCCTGCATCCGGACGAACCCGTACCACCGCCGCCGCGACAGCCGGCCGAGCCTGCCGAGACAGGCCAGGTCGATCCGCTTATCCACGCTGATCGGGTGGTGGATGCTGGTCACCAAGGGCAGCCCGAGCCCGGGCACGCCGAGCATCCCGTACCCGAGCCCCTGGTTGTCGTGCACGACGTCGAAGTCCCCGGCGCGCGCCGCGAGCGCGCGCCGCGCCCTGAGGCTGAACGTCAGCGGCTCGGGGAAGGCGCCGCCCCACATCATCGCGGTCTCGACGACGTCCACCCAGTCCCGGTACTCCTCCCGCCGCGGCGTCCGGAACGGATCGCCCTCGCGGTACAGGTCCAGGCTGGGGATCTCGGTCAGCCGCGGCCCCGGGTCGAGCTCCGGGTACGGCTGCCCCGACAGCACCTCCACCCGGTGCCCGAGCGCGGACAATTCCCTGCTCAGATGGCGTACGTAGACGCCCTGGCCGCCGCAATGCGGCTTGCTGCGATAGGAGAGCAGCGCGATGCGCAGCGGGCGGTTCGACATCACCACGGGGCACCTTACCATCCAGTAGCCCCCCGCCACCGACCGGCCATCCCGACCCGGACAACCGGACCCCGCCTCGCCGGGCGCCCAGCCAGGCGGAATCATGATCGTGGGTCACTACCGCCCCTATCAGGGAAGTTTTGTCCCGCGATCAAGTCGGCTGCAGGGCGAAAGGGGTCAAAAGAGCATGGCGCACAGGTTCCCGGCGCTGATCGCGGCGCCCGCCGCTGGCACGCAGCGGCTCTGGCTCACCGGCGCGCGTCTGTTCGACGGCACCGGCGGGCCGGTCCGCGAGCACGCGGCGGTGCTGATCGAGGACGGCATCATCCGCCGCGTCACGGACTCCGCGCAGCCGGCACCCGACGGCGCCCAGCAGATCGACCTGGGCCATCGGATGCTGATGCCCGGGCTGACCGACGCGCACACGCACGCCTCGGGCAGCGTCCCGCACGTCGCCAAGGGTGCCGAGCCCGCGCTGCCCGGGGTGGCCGCGCACTTCCTGCAGGCCGAACTCCGCGACTACCTGCGCCAGGGCGTGACGACGATCCGGGTGTGCGGCTCGCAGGGATCGATGCCGCAGCAGGCCAGGCAGGCCATGCGCTACGGCGCATTCCGCGGACCCCGCCTGCTGACCTGCGGGAAGATCGTCTCGGCGACCGCGCCTGGCGGGCGCTTCTACGGCGACATGTACCGGGAGGCCGACGGCCCCGACGACATCAGGCGCGCGGTCCGCGAGCAGCTCCGCGCGGGCGCGGACTTCATCAAGGTGATGACGACGGGCGCCCGCTCCAACGAGCTGGAGGATCCGGAGCCGCTCCAGCTCACGGCGCCGGAGCTCAAGGCCCTCATCGACGAGGCGCACCGGATGGGATTCGGTGTCAGCGCGCACGCCGAGGGCCTTGACGGCTGCGCGGCCGCCATCGGCCACCGCGTCGACACCATCGAGCACGGCATGTACCTGCACCGGCGCCCGGATCTGCTGGCGGCCATGGCCGCGAACGGTCAGGTCCTCGTCCCCACGCTGTCCGGCTACTACTGGATGGCGGGGCTCGGCGAGGTGATCGACCCGGCCGCGGCGCAGCCCGACCCGGAGATGCCGCCGGTGCTCGCCGAGCTGGCGCGGCGCAACCTGGCCGAGGGCGCGGCCAGCATGCGCGCCGCCCGCCGCGAAGGGGTCAAGATCGCGCTCGGCAGCGACATGAGCCTGGCCGCCGGGCTTGAGCTGCAGCGGATGGTCCACCACGGGCTCGCCCCCGCCGAAGCCCTCGTCGCCGCGACGAGTACCGCCGCCCAGGCGCTTGGCGTCAACGAGTACATCGGCACCGTGGCCGAGGGCAAGCTCGCCGACCTGGTGGTCGCCGACGGCGACCCGCTGGCCGACCCGGCCCTGCTGGCCGACCCGGACCGGATCTGGCTGGTCCTGCAGCTCGGCGTCCCGGTGGCCGGCCGGTACCTGCAAACCAGGCCGCAGGCCGATCCCGCCGGTCAGGCGACGTGACCGACGCCCATGCCGATCAGGTAGGTGATCCCGGCGGCGCAGGCGCCTAGGACAAGCTGCCGCAGCGCGCCGCGCCAGAACGGCCGGGCGGTGAGCCTGGACACAATGCCGCCGCCGGCCACCGCGGCGGCGCCTGCCAGGCCGAGCGCGACCCAGAGCAGGTGCAGGCCGAACAGGTAGGGCAGCAGCGGGATGAGCGCGCCGATCGCGAACGAGGCGAGCGACGCGCCCGCGGCCACCACGGGCGAGGGCAGCTCACCCGGGTCGACGCCGAGTTCCTCGAGCGCGTGCACGGCCAGCGCCTTCTCCGGGTGGGCGGAGATCTCCGCGGCCGCCTGCCGCGCGGTGACCGGGCTGACGCCGCGGGCCCGCAGCATGCCGGCCAGCTCGGCCTGCTCGGCCGCGGCGTTGTGCTCGAGCTCCAGCCGCTCCTTGTTGACCTCGGCGAAGATGAGCTCGTTCTGCGAGGAGACCGAGACGTACTCACCGGCCGCCATCGAGAAGGCGCCCGCGGCCAGCCCGGCCAGGCCGGTCAGCACGATCGTGTGCGCGTTCGCGCCGCCGCCGCCCACGCCGGAGATCAGCGACACGTTCGTGACGAGCCCGTCCATGGCCCCGAACACGGCGGGCCGCAGCCACCCGCCCGACACATCCCTGTGGTGGTGGCCGCCGACCTCGTGCCCGTGGGCATCGGCCCGCGCGCGGTTCTCGGTCGCCATCCGGACTGCCTTCCCTCAGCGCGCCGTCGCTTGCCAGGCCAGCGCGGCTCGTGAAGCAGGCTACCCGGATGCCGGGGGCCCGGAACCTCAAGCCCCCGGCACCGCAAAACCGCCGCTAGCTCTTCGTCGCGTTGTACAGGAAAAGATGCCCGATCGCGGTCGGGTACACGCCGCTGACGCTCGACGCCGTCGCGGTCAGGTAGTTGTAGAAGTACGCGTAGATGATCGGCGTCTGGGTCAGCAGCAGCGTCTGGATCTGCCCGGCGACGGTGCGCTGGCTGGACAGGTCCGGGGCCGCCACGTACTGCGCGACGAGCTTGTCGTACTGGGAATTCTTGAAGTGGGCCGCGTTCCAGGTGCCCGTGCTCTCCAGCGGCGCGCCGAGGAACACGTTCGGCACGCCGCGGTGCCCGTAGTCGACCAGGCTCATCGTGGCGTCCAGCCAGTCGGAGTTCCCGAACGTGGCCTTGCCGTAGTACTGGGACTGGCCCTCCACCTTGAGGTTGATCTTCACCCCGATGGCGGCCGCGGACTGCACCACGATCTGGGCGAAGTCGGGGATCTCCTGGACGTCCTCGGTGACCAGCTGGGTGCTGAACCCGGAGCCGTGCCCGGCCGCCGCGAGCAGCGACTTGGCCATGGCGAGGTTCTGCGCGCGCTGCGGCACGCTGGTGTCGGTGGACGGGAAGATCGGCGCGAACGGGCTGTCGTTGCCGAGGTCGGCGTCGCCCTTGAACAGTGCGCTGACGATCTGCGGGCGGTTGAGCGTGAGCGCGACCGCCTGGCGGACCCGCGGGTCGGTGAACGGGGCCACGTCGTTGCGCATCGACAGCTCGCGGTGCGCGCTTGACCTCAGCTTGATGATGTTGTAGCTGCTGTTGTTCAGCAGCGCCTCGCCGCCGGTCACCGAGAACTGCCCGAGCACGTCGATGGTCCCGCCGGTCAGCGCGAGGATCGACGGGGTCTGCGTCTCGTAGAAGGTGAACTGGGTCTGCGAGGGCAGCGCCTTGGTGCCCCAGTACGACTCGTTGCGGTTGAAGGTGGCGCCCACCTTGTCCGTGTACTGGCCGAGCACGAACGGCCCGGTGCCGATGAACGAGCTCTGCCAGCTCGCCGGGTTGTAGTTGTTCGGAATGATGATCATGTTGTAGTTGTCGGAGGAGGTCAGGTACGGGAAGTTCCCGTTCGGCGCCTCCAGGTGGAAGGCCACGGTGAAGTCGTCGACCTTCACCACACCGTCCGGCACCAGGACGCCCCCGAACGCGGACAGCGCGTCCGCCGTGCCTTTCGGGTTGCAATTCAGCTTGTAGGTGTACACCACGTCGTCGGCGGTCAGCGGGGTGCCGTCGTGGAACTTGACCCCCTGGCGGATCTTGAACGTCCACACGTCGGCGTTGGCGTTCGACGACCAGCTGGTCGCGAGCACCGGCTTCAGCGAGAGCGTCTGGTCGGACAGGCACAGGTACTCGCCGGTCTGCGCGAGCATGTCAAGCCCGCCCTGGTCGTCGACCGTCACCGGGTTGATCGCCGCGGCGGGCGTCTCGATGCCCGCCTTGATCACCGCGCCCGCCGCGCCGGCCGGCGCCGGGGACGAGGCGCCCGTTGTCGGCGCACCCGACGAGCCCGACGAGCTGCTGCTGCCGCAGGCCGCGAGGATCGAGCCGAGCAGCGGAGCGGATATGCCGACGACGGTCGCCCGCCGGATGAAGTCGCGCCGGCTCACCCGTCCGGCGGCGAACTCGTCGATGATGTGGTTAGCGATCTCACCCTGGCCCCGGCGCAGCCGCCCGAGCTCCCGGTGATCGATTTTCCTACTCACTATTGCCCTCCCTGAGATGGGGCGGATTCATTTAGCTGCAGACTTCGCAGTTCGGCAAGGGGGATGTGGCAGCGGATCTGGTGGCCAGGCTCGCCCTCGAGCAGCGGCGGCTCGGTGGATTCGCAGATGCCTGTGGACAGCTTCCGGGGACAGCGGGTGTGGAACACGCAGCCGCCGGGGGGATCGGCCGCGGACGGGATCTCGCCCGCCAGCCTGATCCGGGTACGCCGCTGGCCGTCGAGCGACGGCACGGCGGAGAACAGCGCCTCGGTGTACGGGTGGTGCGGCCCCGCGTACACGGTCTCCGCGGGCCCGACCTCCATCACGCGGCCCAGGTAGAGCACCACGATCCGGTCCGACAGGTACCTGACGAGGCCGAGGTCGTGGGAGATGAACAGGTAGCTGACCTGCTGGGCGGACTGCAGGTCGGCAAGCAGGTTGAGGATGGCCGCCTGCACCGACACGTCGAGCGCCGAGGTCGGCTCGTCGCAGACCACCACCCGCGGCCCGGCACCGAACGCGCGGGCGATCGCCACCCGCTGCTTGAGCCCGCCGGACAGCTGGCCGGGCCGCAGCGGCAGGTGCCGGTCCTCCAGCCGGACCGAGGCGATCAGCTCCTCCAGCCGGGTCCGCAGCGGCTGCCCGGACAGCCCGGCGAGCCGGGTCAGCGGCCGGCTGATCAGGCTGCGCACGGTGTGCCTGCGGTTCAGCGCCGAGTCCGGGTTCTGGAACACGATCTGCAGCGTGCGCAGCGTCTGCCGCGGCCGGCGCCGCGCGTCCGGGCTGAGCGGCGCGCCGTCCAGCTTCAGCACCGAGCCCTGATCCGGCGCGGTGAGGCCGAGCAGCACCCGGGCCAGCGTGGTCTTGCCGCTGCCCGACTCGCCCACCAGGCCGAGCGTCTCGCCGCGCTGGACCACCAGGTCGACCCCGGCCAGCGCCCGGATCCCGCCGCCGAACGTCTTGGACACCCCGTCGACCTCCACCAGCGGGCCGCCGTCGGTGCGCGGTGCGATCGAGCTGACCGATGCGGGAGTGGCACGGGGCAGCGAAGGTGCCCGCTCGTGGAAGAAGCAGCGCGAGGTCCGGACCGCGTCGACAGGGAAGAACGGCGGATCCGAGGCCCGGCACTTATCGGCGGCCAGCGCGCACCGCGGCGCGAAGATGCACCCCGTGATGTCGGCACCGGGCGACGGCAGGAAGCCGGGGATGGTGTCCAGCCGGTCGGCGTCCTTGCGCTGCCCGCGCCGCGGGATGCAGCGCAGCAGCCCGACCGTGTACGGGTGCCGGGGCGCCGCGAAGACCTCGCCCGCTGGCCCCTCCTCGACAAGCTCGCCCGCGTACAGCACCCCCACCCGGTCGCACATCTTGGCGATGACCGCGAGGTTGTGGCTGATGAACAGCACCGAGGTATCGAACTCCTGCCGCAGCGCGGCGACCAGGTCAAGCACCTCGGCCTCGACGGTGGCGTCGAGCGCGGTCGTGGGCTCGTCCAGGATCAGCAGCGACGGCGAGGCGGCGAGCGCCATCGCGATGACCGCCCGCTGCGCCATCCCGCCGGACAGCTCGTGCGGGTAGCGCCGCATCACCCGCCCCGGGTCGGAGATCTGCACCTTGCGCAGCATGTCCTCGGCGGCGGCCAGCGCCGCGTGCCGGGACCCGCCTGCGATCTCGAACACCTCCGCGATCTGCTGGCCGACCCGGATCGACGGGTTCAGCGCCCGCCCAGGCTCCTGGTACACCATCGAGACCGTGCGGGCGCGCAGTTCGCGCAGCGCCGCCTTGCCCATCGCCAGC
The DNA here is from genome assembly GCA_050698735.1 of Streptosporangiaceae bacterium. Lineage (GTDB taxonomy): Bacteria > Actinomycetota > Actinomycetes > Streptosporangiales > Streptosporangiaceae > Palsa-504. Next base: position 16,389 of record JBOHCG010000083.1, read on the forward strand.
GGGTCCTGCCCGTTGATGCTGATCGTCCCGGCGCTCACCCGCCCGTTGCTCGGCAGGTACCGCACCAGCGCAAGCGCCGCGGTGGACTTGCCGGATCCGGACTCCCCGACCAGCCCGTACGATTCGCCGCGCCCGATGAAGAACGACACATCGCGCAGCGCCAGCCGGTCCCGCCCGCGGACCCGGTGGGCGACGTCCAGGTGCGAGACGGTCAGCGCGGCCGCCACGGTGTCCGAGGCGGCAGGCGAGGCCGACGGCGACGGCGACGGCGAGGCGAGCGGGCCCGCCGGGTCGGCGGTCACGAGGCGAGCACCTGCTCGATCGAGTCCGTGATCAGGTTGACCGCGGTCACCAGCGAGGCGATGGCCAGCGCCGGGAACAGCGTCTGCCACCAGTAGCCGGCCCCCAGCGTGACGTAGTTGGCCGAGATGTCCGCGCCCCAGTCGGGGGTCGGCGGCTGGATGCCGAAGCCGAGGAAGGACAGCGTGGCCACGGTGAAGACCGCGTAGCCCAGCCGCACCGTGAACTCGACCAGGATGGAGGGCAGCACGTTGGGCAGGATCTCGAAGACCATGACCCGGACCGGGCTCTCGCCGAGCAGCCGTGCCGAGGCCAGGTAGTCCAGGTGCCGCTCGGTCAGCACGGACGCCCGCACGGTGCGCGCGATCAGCGGCGTGAAGATCAGCCCGATGACGACGATCAGCGTGCCGGTCGAGGGCCCGAGGGCCACGATGAACAGGAACGCGATGATCACCGCGGGCAGCGCGAGCACCGCCTCCACCAGCCGCCCCACCAGCAGGTCCAGCCAGCCGCCGAAGTACCCCATCGCCAGGCCGAGCGCGGTGCCGAGAACGGTGCCGAGGAGGGTGGCCAGCGGGGTGATGATCAGCATGTCCCTGGCGCCGACGATGACCCGGGACAGCATGTCACGGCCCAGCGTGTCGGTGCCGAACCAGTGCGCCGCCGAGGGCGCCGCGTTGTTGTCGAGCAGCTGCTGCGAGAGCGGGCTGTACGGCGCGATCTGGTGCCCGAAGATCGCGCAGACGATCCAGAACAGCAGGATGCAGGCGCCGATGACGAACGTGGGCCGGCGCAGCAGCAGCCGCCACCAGGCCTGCCCGACCGGCGCCGCGGCCGCCGCGACCGCGACCGCGACAGAGGCGTCAGGACCGAGCGGCGTGTCCGGCCCGAGCGGCGAGGCCGCCAGCGAGTCGGTCATTCCCCGCCGCCGATCCGCAGCCGGGGATTGAGCGCCGTCAGCAGCAGGTCCGCGCCCAGCGTGGCCAGGACGTACACTGCGCCGATGGTCAGCACCCCGGCCTCGAGCATCGGGAAGTCCTTGTCCCCGGCCGCCTTGAAGATCAGCTGCCCGATGCCCTGGTAGTTGAACAGCGTCTCCACCACGACCAGGCCGCCGATCAGGTACCCGGTCTGGGTCGCGATGACGGTGATCGTCGGCAGCAGCGAGTTCCGCAGGATGTGCCTGCGGATCATGGTGGCGCGCGGCAGCCCCTTCAGCACCGCGGTCCGCGCGTAGTCCGAGTTCAGCGCCTCGATGGTCCCCGCCCTGGCCATACGTGCAATGTAGCCGAACAATACAAAAACGAGCGGTATTGCCGGCAAAATCAGGTGCCTGAGCTGGGTCACGTCCCCGGCGCCCGTCCCCGACGACGCGGCGACCGGCAGCCACTTCAGTTCCACCCCGAACACCACGATGAGCACGATCCCGGACACGAACTCGGGCATGGTGGCCAGCGAGAGGCCGGTCACCGAGATGATCCGGTCAACCGCCCGGCCCGCGTACAGCGCCGCGATCACGCCGCCGAGGATGCTCAGCGGCACCACGATCACGAACGCGAGCGCGCCCAGTTTCAGCGAGTTGAACAGGGCGGACTGGATGAACGGCTCGACCGGCGAGCGGAACGTGTAGGACGTGCCGAAGTTGCCGTGCAGGACCCCGCCGATCCAGGACAGGTACCTGGTGATCAGCGGCCGGTTGACGCCAAGCTGGGCGTCCAGGGCCTGCACGGCGCTCTTGGCGGCGAACGGGCCGAGGATCGCGCGGCCGGGGTCGCCGGGGAGGATCTGACCCGCGAAGAAGACGATCAGGCTGACGATCCACAAGGTGAGGATCATCAGCCCTAGGCGCCGCAGCAGGAACGTTGCCATTGCTGGCCTCCTCGTCGCCGGGCCGCGTCCCGCGGAACGTTCCAGAGCGGCATAGCCTAGCTCAGTTATAGATGGGCGAGCAATTAATGACGAACACGCGCAACGGAAGTGACCTGACTGTTACGAAGACCAGTTCGTACGCCAATCGCCCTTCCCGCCTGCCCCGGCCTCCCGACCTGGCACGATCGGCAGATACGATGCGGCACGCACCCCCCTCCGCATCGCCCAGCAAGATCGTGAGTCAAAACCTCCCTCATAGGGGCGGTAACGACCCACGATCCTCGATTTCAGGAGGATTCGTGTCGGAAGTTGAGCGCGGTTTCACGATCGGGGCGCAGCCGACGGCGCGTTTCGGCATCGGCGCGAT
>JBOHCG010000084.1:0-18571 GCA_050698735.1 Streptosporangiaceae bacterium
CCGGCCACCACCACGACAACCCGGGCACCACCAGGCCCCGCCGACACCATCGGCGGGGCCTTTCCCGTCACCCGTCATGCCCACCCAGCATGGCGCGGACATGCCCAACCAGCGCGTCGCGGAACACTGCCTGAGCCTCGCCAGCAGCACGGATATCGTGGCCTTCTGGTCCTTGTCCCAGTAGGAGGCCAGGTTGTCCAGCACAGCGGCGGCCTGCTCGGCGGTCTTCAGCCGCTCCGTATCAAGGTGGGCTAGGTAGGGCATGGGCTCCTATTCCTCTCTGGCGGGCTGGGCCAGCTCGGCGGCCACCGCGCCGAGGTAGCTTCCGGCTGTCGTCCCGGCCAGTGACCCGGGAGCGGACAGGGCCGGGCTGATCGCCAGCTCGCGCCTCGCCTTCTCCAGGTCGGCCTGCATCTGGCTCGTCACGATCAGTTCCTCGCTGCGTACCGGCTGCACGGTGCTCTCGCCATGCCCGCAGCCGATGATCTTGTGCTGCATGTTGTACGGGTCCTCCCCTTCGGCGGCCTGGCTGGGACCACGAACCGGGGGCGTCTGCGCGACCCTCCAGCGTCCGAACCGGGGAGTTACCGCCCGGCCCGTGATCCCAGTAGCCAAGCTGCCACCCTGGGACTACCGTTGACTACGAGGCGTTGATCTACGCCACAATTCGCCCTACCCAGAAATCGGAGGTCACCGTGACGCCCCGCGTGTGGTTCGGCGAGGAACTCAGGCGTGCCCGTGAGGCTGCCGGTTTCAGGTCTCAGCAGGCATTCGCCGACAAGATCGGGTTCGAACGCACTGTCGTGAGTAAAGCCGAGTCAGGTCACCGTGTCCCGAGTCCCGAGGTGCTGTCCGCGTGGTGCGAGGTGTGCCACCTGGATAAGGAACTCTACAGGCGCATGGCGGAACTCGCTCGCTCGGCAGACGGGCCGGTACCTGAGTGGTTCGAGAAATGGCTAGAGGCCGAGAGCGAAGCACAGATGCTCCGTTACTGGCAGCCCACGATTATTCCGGCGATCCTCCAGACACCGGACTATTCCCGCGTGCTGCTAGCAAGCTTCGACCCTGACCGCGCGGATGAGATGACGGCCGCCAAGATGGAACGGAAGCTGATCTTCGACCGGCCGGAACAGCCTGACATCGTGGTCGTTCTTGACGAGATGGTTCTCCGCAGGCCCATGGGCTCACCTGGGATCATGCATGAGCAACTGCTGTACGTCGCGGAGATGTCCAGGCGTTCGTTCATCGGTATCCAGGTGGTGCCTGCGGGTACGGGAACCAACGCCGGACTGTCCGGGCCGCTGAACCTCGCCAGCATCGACGGCAAGCCCGGTGTGGTCTACATGGACGCCCTCAAGGGCATGACCACGGAAAACCCCCTGCTCGTCCGCGAGGCTACGGTAACCTTCGATCGCGTGCTAGGGGACGCACTGCCACGGGGAGCATCACGGGACTTGATCTTGAAGGTGGATGATGAACTGTGGACACAAACAGGCTGATCTGGCGTAAGTCCAGCTTCAGCAGCAACGGAGCGGAGTGCGTCGAAGCGGCCAGCGACGGCCACGCGATCTACATACGCGACACCAAGGACCAAGGACGCGGGCCGGTTCACCGGTTTACCCGCGCCGAGTGGCAAGCCTTCACCGCTGGTGTCCGGGCCGGGGAGTTCGACCTGGACGAGTCCGGCCGCCTGCCGTAACGTCACCGATCGGGGAGATGTCATAGCTGTAGGGGACACTTCCTTGTCTAAGCTTGGCAGCCATATGCCTCGGTCCTGGTCAGCGGGTGGGTCCGCGTGGCCGTGGTGGCGGTGGCCGCCGTGGCGGGGGCGGGTCGTGCGGGCTGGGTCCGGGCTGGCCTGGTGCGGGCCGGCGGGGCCGGGGCGTGGTGGGGAAGCTGAGCGCCGCGAGTCCGGCGGCGGTGGCCGGGCGTGGCCGAGATGGTTTCGGCGCGGGTGGGGCGGTGGCGGTGGCGGGCCTGCCTGGTGGCCGGGTGGGCCTGGTGGCGGTGCGCAGATGCCGGGCGGCGCGCAGCGCGGCGGCGGCCTGAGCGGCGTGCTGCTGGGACTCGCGCCATTCCGCGACGGCTTCCGCGAGCGCGGCGAGGCGGACCAGGAGCACGATGGGGGTGAGGGTGCGGTCCCCGGTGAGGTAGGCGTAGGCGGAGATGAGCCGGGCGGCGTGGCGGAGCTGGTTCCCGGCCGGGGTCGGGGCGGGTATGCGGCCATAGGGCTGGCGGGCGGCGCGGTGGTAGTCGTCGGCGGCGCGGCGCAGGGTGCGGCTGCCGAGCGCGGCGGCGGCGGTGTGCAGCGCGTCGGAGGCGGCGTACGCGGCGTCGGCGGCAGCAGCCAGGTTCCCGGTCGCCGTATAGAACCTGATCCGGTCGGTCGCGTCGGCGACGGTACGCGCGGCGTACTCCCACAGCGCGTCCGCCTCGCCTGGTGTCAGCGGGGAGTCCGGCCGGGCGGGGCGGGTCCACCGCTGGGTGAGCTTGGGCCAGCTAAGGTCAGGAGCGAGCTTGCCGCCTCCGTACCACACAGGATCGCCGTCCTGGGTGGTGTCCCCGGGCAGTGCGACGGCGTACCCGGTGACCTGGCCGGAGTTCTTGGTGCTGTAGCGGAGCCGGACCAGCACCCCGGCCTGGTCCAGCCGCGCGAAGAACTCGGTGGTGCTGCTCGCTGAGGCGGCGGCGGTGGAGACGTGGCGGCGCAGGGTGAGCCGGGACGGCTCGCCCCGGCCCTGGCGGGCGGCTTTGCCGGTCTCGGCGCGGGTGGGGCGGCGGGCCGCGGTGCGGTCAGCCGGGGCGGTGGACCGCAACCCGTACCTCTCCTCGGCGGCCAGGCAGGCGTCCCGGACCCGGTACCGTTCGTTGTGCACACGGGGCCGGGTCCGGTCCTGGCGGGCCAGCATCGCGACCAGGTGGATGTGGTCGGGACCGTGGCGGATCGCGATCCACCGCACCGCGTCGTCTTCGTCCCCGCGCGGGCACAGCCCGGTGCGGTGCATCACATCCTGGGCTATCTGCGCCCATTCCGCGTCGGAGAGCAGGCGGTCCTCGGGGGCGGCGCGCATCGAGCAGTGCCACACGGGCTTGGCGTACCCCCATTTGCCGAGCGCATCGTGCGGCAGCCGCAGCAGGCCGGTCAGGCGGCGCCGTGAATTTCCCCGGGCTGACCCGCCTGGCTCTTTCAGTATGCCTTGTGGCCCGCGCTCGGGCCAAACGGATGTGAACGCTATGCGCATCTTGCTTCGCGGCCCTGACGGCCACCTTCATCCAAGGTAATAGATGCTGGCAAATGGCCGCTCATTCCTTCTCCTCGCTGCCCGGTCTGGCGGTCACCCGAGCGCGCCGGAAGCGGAATGGAGTCCTGGCCGGCAGCAAGGACTCCATGTCGCTGCCGGGGTTGCCGGCCGCGCTGAACGCCAGGCCAGAGGCCGGACGCATGTGCCTGGTGAGGCCACAGCGGCAACCGGTGCCGGGGGTGGCGGCACCAGCCCGGTATGACCGGGCTGGTGATCACGGGGGACACCAGGAAACGCGGACGGGATATATCCCGGGTTTACGTGTTCGCTGTCAGAGAAATCCGCCGTGCTATTCAGTGATGGCCAGTGCGGCTGAGTTATAACCAATGCGGTCCAGTGCTGTTTAGTACGGTATAAAGAGGCCGCCGTTGCGGCGCTGTGATTTGCTGCCCGACCGCCGGTAATTAGCCTTCAATTCATGCGCGCCAGGGGATCAGCACCGCAGCGGGAAACCGGAACCGGGACGGCAAGCCGACCGGACACCCGCCCCCGCCCGGCCAGCTCCGGCCCGGCCGCTGACGGCCCGCGCGGCGAGCACCACGACTACGACGGGCACCCCGCACACGACCCGGACACGCTCCTGGATGCCTGGGTCCGGGAACTAGTCGAGGCGGCACCCCCGCTGACCGGCGAGCAGCGCCGCGCGCTCGCGCTCCTGCTGAACAGCCCGGCCCCGGTGCCCGCCCGGCCGCCGGGCGCGGCGGTGCCCGACCAGGCACCGTAACTGGCCGGGCGGGCTGGGCGGGAAGAACGCCCGGAACGAGTCCACGGTGCTGATGGCCGCGTCCGGTCGCTGGCCAGGGTCCTTGGCCGCTAGCTCCCGGGCCTTGGCGAACAGGGCCTGGGCTTCAGCCTCATCAGGTGCCAGCGAGGCAGCCCACAGCAGTTTCTCCGTCCTGCTGGCCTGGCGGCTGAGCTGGACGCGCTGCCCGGTCTCGGCCAGGATCTTTTCGTGCCGCTCGCTGAGCAGCTCAAGGTCCATCCGCAACGCCTGCAGCGAGAACTGACGCCGCGCCCGCTCGCCCTCTGCGCGCCTGGCCGCCTCCACCCCCGCGCGGACTTGCGGCGGCATGCTCTCCAGCAGCTTGCGGTCCTCGTCGGCCTTCCGGCGTTTCTCCTCGGCCTGCTGCCGGATCGCCTCGGCTTGCCTGCCGCGTTCCTGCCGTTCTGCCTCGGCGCGGTCTTCCTGTTCCTGGCGTTCGCGTTCTTCGGCGGCGGCCCAGGCGGGATACCACGGCTGATGCTGCCACCAGTCGTCGCCGAGAGCGGTTCGCAGCCGCTGCCCGGCTTTGCGGCACGCAGCACCGCAGTACTGGCGGGGTCGGCCACCCTAGCCCGGATCGGGGGGCGGCAGGTCCGCGCCGCAGCGCAGGCACGGACGGCTCATGTCACGAAACCATCGCTCTGGCCACGTACCAGGTTTCGTGACTGGCTCCTGGTCGGCGCGGGCCGCGTGGTCGCGGATGCGGCGGCCGGTTCCCTGGCAGGCATCTTTCCACGCTAGGCGATGTATCAGGGACCGGTGCGATGCGGCCAGATCGGAAGCGTCAACGATGACGGCTCTTCCAGACGGTTTGCTCAAGCATGAGCATGCTAGCCATCAGCCCGGTGCGGCAAAGCCTGGGATCGGTCTGTGCGGTCCCGTTCGGAGGGTGTTGCCGCTCCGCGATGATGGGGGGGATGGCAGGTGAGGAGGATCGCGGAGGGGCGCGCATGCTTGCGGGGCAGGCGATGAGCCACGTCGGGCGTGCGTCCGGCCGGGAGCCGGCGCGGCAAGTGCTGAAGTGGGTGACACGGGGGCGGCTGGGCAGGCGGCGCGGCTGGTGGCCGGTTGTCCCCAGGCTGGGTACGCCTTGGCAGGACACCGTGTCAGCGGAGCGTCCTGGCTGGCGGCAGCGGGCGGCTTTCCTCAGCGGCAAGGAGGTCTTCGCCGTGGATTATCAGGTGTGCCGCCGATGCGGGCTGGGATGGGTGGAGCAGCCGTACACGGTGCCGGAGTACCAGCGGTGCGGCCTTGCCGCTGCCGGCCTGGCGGCCCTGCGCGCTGAGCATCCCGGCCTGGAATGGCACACTCTCGGCGGGCATTTCCGCGACTCCGAAGCGTTCTGGTCCGCGGTCGGGACCGCAGTCGCCGGAGGCTATATGAAGCGGGAGATGTGCCCGCACCGAGGTGAGTGAAGGACGGCGGACAGGCAGCGTCAGCGGGAACCATGCCGGGCGCAATCCCGCAGTCGGATGACCCCGCAGAGTAGCCACACGGCTATCCGCATGGGACGCGGCATGTGAGGATTAAGAGCGTGATTGAGCGGCTTCCCTGCCCGGTGCGCAGAGCGCGCCGGCTAGCGCCCCCCGGTCGTGTGCAGTCCTGGGCGAGTCCGGGGTTCATCGTGTCAGCGGCTGATGAGGCCGCGCGGCTGGTCCGTGTGCCCGGCCGGGTGAGGGGCCGGGTGAGGGGCCGGGTGAGGGGCCGGGTGAGGGGCCGGGGCGGGTCACAGTGACAGCACCGGCCATCCGCGCGCTGCTGGCGATGCACGCCGCCACACGGGAGCGGACGGCCGATGATCACATGTTCACGGTAAGCCGTGGCGGGGAACGGGCCGGGGCGTTCCGTCTACAGTTGTTCACCGGGTCTGGCACCCGGCCGGTGGCGGTGGCGACCCAGCTGGCGGGGGCTGAGGGCGGGTCGCTGACCAACCTGGCCAAGAGGTACGCGGCTGAGGTATGGCGCCAGCATTTCCCGGACTCGGCCGGTCCCCCGGTCTGGGTCACGCTGGAGCTGCGCCCCGGCCGTGCGGCGCGGTTCATGCTGGTGACCTTCGACGTGGCCGGGCTCCATAACCTGGCCGCACCGCGATGGTGCGCGATGAGCGACGGGGAGCTGGCCCGCCTGGTCGGCGGGCCGGTCAGCCGTGATCGCGGCGAGCGATACGAGCCGTGGCCGCACGAGGCCGGCCCGGAACCGGTCTACCGGGTGGCGTGGACGATCATGCTGCCGCGTCCGCGCGGGGTGGACCGCGGCTGCATCAGGCGCGCGCCGCCATGGTGGCGGTGCCTGGCCCGGCAGGTAGTCCCGCGCCGGGCGGCCCGGGGCTGCTGCTACTACCACGGCATCAACTGGCGCCAGGTGAGCGCGGCAGCGATCCGGGTCATGCGGCAGGCCAGGCGGGACGGCTTGCACGGGGAAGCGCTCAGCGCCCAGGCGGACGAGCTGGCCGCAACCCAGGGCCTTCCCCCGGAGGAAGAGCTAGCGCTGGCCGAGCTGCTCTCCGACCACTCGGGCATCCAGCCAGGGCCGAGGATAAGCCCCGGCCGCCGGTACTACGGCAACGGACGTCATCGCACGACCGCGATGCTCGACGCCGGCGTCCGCCGCACCGTAGTCATCCGCTGGCGCTACCCTGCCGGCCGCCAGCCGGGCCGCCCGCCCGCACCCTGACCATGACCCGCGCGCCGGCCAGGCCGGGCAGCACGCTACCAGGACAAAGACGAAATCCGCGCAGCATCGCCGCGACCGGTAACGTCATGACCGTGACCAGTCCTGACCCCCGACCCGAGCCCGACAGCGGGCAGCTCGCTGACGACGCCGGCCAGCCGTCCCTGCTGGAATGGCAGGCACGGCTACGGGCATCGGCGGGATTCCGCGCGATCGCCCTGCAAAATCAGGTCAAGCGCATGGGCTACCTGCTCCAGGGCAATGTCGCGCAGTACAGATCCCTCGTCGCCCGCCTGCAAGATCCGTCCGTATTTTTCCCGATCACAGATGTCCGCAATCCGGATGCGCACGACGATCTCCTGTCGGATGCCGAGCGCCTGCTGCACAACGTCCTGACCGCGATGAGCACACGCGTGGACCAGCAGCGCCGCTTCATGGACAAGCACTTCCAGGACGACCCCGCCCTGATGGCCGAATACCGCAAGAAGATCGCTTCATCGTTCACGTCCAGCCCGGAGGCGGCGTTCCTTAAGGGCCTGCGCAACTACATCACCCACCGCCAGCTCCCGGTCGCCCAGAGCAGGGAGACGATCGGGCAGCAGTCGATCACGGTCACGTTCATCTTGCCCGGCGAGCCGCTGCTCACCTGGGATGACTGGAACAGCACCGTACGAGCCTGGATCGCCGGCCAGGGCGAGGCAATCCCGATCGTGGACGTCGTCGACGCCTACGCCCGCATAACCGGAGAGTTCGACAAATGACTGTACACCCGGATCGGGCTGAAGCACAAGACCGAGATCGATGCTTTCCTGCGTGAAATACGCCCGCGAGGTCGACCGGGTATTCGGCGGTAGCAGTCCGGCGGGACGCCCGGGCTGGCGGGCACGCCCGGAAGGTCCGGTCACGTGATTGGCGGGTCAGACTCGATGGGCATCGTGTCCGGGCGGGAGCAGGATCAGGTCGGCGAGCACGATTTCCTCGGCCTGCTTGCGCAGCGCGTTCAGCCGGGCGACCCGGGCGAGGTAATCCTCGCCCGGCGGATTGCCCGCCTGGGCGCGCATCTGCGCCCACAGGCGGGTGATCTCGCCGACCGCCTCCTCGCCCAGGTCAGTGAAGTAGGCCGTGGGGTCGGTGATCGCGGCGTAGCTGGCGGGCCGCCACCGCTTCCAGTGCTGCTGGGCGATTGCTCCGTACTGGTTCACCTGCCGGTTCCCTTCTCGTGATGCCTGGCCGCGCGGTGGTGGCCTCTGTCAGGTGGCCGGGTGCGGGCGGTGCGCCGCGTGGTCTTGACAGGGGCAGGTCCGCGCCGCAGCGTAGGCACGGACGCCTCATGTCACGAAACCATCGTGCTGGCCAAGTACGTGGGTTTCGTGACCCGGCTTATAGCCGGCGCGGGCTGCTCGCGAGCGCGGTCACTAGGGCACCATCCTTAGCAGGGGCACCGATATGGTGCTCTGTGTCATGACCTGTCCTCCTCGCCGGGCGGATCACCGAGTCGTTCCCGCTGCTCAGCATCGACCTCCGCCCAGGACGGGTGGCCGCGATCCACGACCGCCGGCCGGTACTCGTCCGGCGGGAGCAGCAGGTACTCGCTGAGTACCCGTTCTTTCGCGTGATCCCGCGCGGCGGTGAGGCGGGCGACTTTGGCGAGGTAGCCTTCACCCGGCGGGTCGTCACCGGCCATGTAGTCGGCGTGCTCGTCGATCCGCTGGGTGATCACTTCGCCGAGCACGCTGAAGAACGCGCCGAGGTCGCGGATCTGCTGGTAGATCTCGGGGAGGCAGCCTTCCCACTGCTGCCGCGTGAGTTCGCCATAGTAGTTGTGCGCCAGATTCTGGCGGGTGTCCGCCGTATCCGGCCGGGGCTGGTCGGTGGTCATGCTGCCTCACTTTCACGGTGGTCGCCGTTACCGGACACGATGCTCTCGGGGACGCCTCGCGGTGCCTGGCCACGACGGTGGCCGGTGTCAGGTGGCCGGGGTGCGGGCGGTGCGCCGCGTGGTCTTGACTGCGGCTGGGGCGCTGCCGGTGCTGGTGCTGGTGTCAGGGCTGGCGGCGCGAAGCTGGTGGAGTTCGTCGCGGTAGGCGTCGGCCTGCTGCTCGGCGCGTTCGGCACGGGCGCGCAGGTCGGCGCGCAGCTCCTCACGTTCGCGGGCCGCCTCGGCACGTGCCTGGTCCAGTGTCTTCCCGGCGTCGGCGCGGACCCGCTCGGTCTCGGCCTGGGCGGCGTGTGCTTCGGCCTGGGCGCGGGCGGTGTCCTGCTGGGCCTGCCCGGTGGCGGCCTCGGCGGCTGCTGCTGCCTGGCCGGCCTGGTCGCGGCCGGCTTCGGCGGCCCGGATGCGCTTGTCGGCCTGGGCGATGGCCTCGGCGATGGCGAGATCGCGCTCGGCCTCGGCAGCGGCCACCCGCATGTCAGCGTCGGCGCGGGCCTGCGCCACGGCGGTATCCCGGTCCTGCTCGGCAGCGGTGGCGCGCTCATCGCCGACCTGGGCGAGAGCCTGCGCGGCGGTCAGGTGCTCGCCCATCTCCTCGGCAGCGGCATCAGCCTCGGCGCGGAGCTGCTCCGCGATAGCGGCACGCTGCTCAGCAGCGGCAGCGGCGGCGCGCTGGTCGGCGGCGGCGCGGACTGCTTCGACTTCGGCTTCGGCGGCGGTCGGGTCGGTGAGGGTGCCGATCTGGTCCCGCAGCCCGGCACCCAGCGCGGTGATCCGGTCGGCTTCGGCGCGCAGTGACCGCAGCAGCTCGGCCCCGGTCATCCTGGCGGTGGTGAGCGGGTTTCCGTCCTCGGCCGGGCTGATCGTGGTGCCGGCCTGCTCGGCGGCCAGGCGGCGGCGTTCCCGCCACGCCGACACGCGGGTGTGGCCGCGCCCGGCGCAGTACTCTGGTGGCCGTCCGGTCCCGGCCGCCGGGCGGCGGGCTCTCCGCAGCCGGGATACTTGCAGGTAGTCCGGGTTATCGTGGTGGTGCTCATCGGCGCTCCTGTCGTGGTGGCCTGGTGGTCCGGGCCGCGATACGTATCGCGGCGTAACGAAACGAACGAAACGAAACGGTTCTCGCGCGGGGCCGGGGCGGGTCAGGCGTCCGGCGCGCTGCTGCCGTGCCAGTCGATCCGCATGTGCAGCCGTGGGTCGAACGGCTTGCGTGTCCGGTTGGGGAACAAGGTCACGTCGCACAGCATCCGGACGATTTCCCGCTGCCGGGGCAGGGACAGTTCTTTCCAGACGCGGGCGGGGTCGGCCCCGGGGGCGCGCAGTTCGGGCAGCAGGTCGATCTGGGTGGCGTCAGGGAGTTCGGTGCTGATCTTGGCCAGCCGGGCATCGATCCGCTTGCGTTCCTGCCGCACCCCGGCCTCGGTCAGCACGTCCTCGCTCAGCAGCCGGGCCAGGTCATCCCGCTTGGCGTGCAGCTTGCGGGACTCCGCGCGCAGCGCCTTCACATCCACATCCGACCTCGGCTCGGGTGCCGGAAGCAGGTCGGCGATGTCGTCGCGGCCCAGCCGGGCGATCATCACCTTGGACATGGCCTGGTCCACCAGCATGGCGGGCTCGGCGCAGTGCGACAGCTTGTCACACCGGTAGGCGCTGCCCCGCTCCGTGCCGTACCCGCCCAGCCCGGAGACGTGCATTGTGGTGCCGTCATCGCAGATCCCGCACCGGGCGTGCCCGGTCACCAGCCAGCGCGGCGCGTTGGCGTTCCCGGTGTTGGTCCGCCGGGACGGGTCGGTCAGCATGTCGGCCAGCCGTTCCCACCGGTCGGGCTCGATGATCGGCTCCAGCCACGGCGCGTCGTACCGCGCCCCGTTGCAGGTCGCGATGCCCGCCACGTGCGAGGCCAGCATGGCGTCGCGCAGCGAGACGGCGCTGAACGGCTTGCCGGTCACCGTGCGGATGCCGCGTGCGCGCAGGTCGGCGACGACCGCGCGCAGTGAGATGCCCCGGTCCAGCACGTCGGTCACTGCGTCTTGCAGCACCTTGGCTTCCTCGGGGATGGTGATCAGCCGCTTGGCGTGCTTGGGCGCGGCCGGGTCGGCCATCCGCCCGTAGGGACGCCGGCCGCCCCAGTACGACTTCCCGGCCCACCGCTTGCGGCCGCGCTGCACCTTGTCGGAGATATCGGCGCTGTAGTCGTGCGCGGCCCTGGCCCGCTCGCGGAAGGACCGGATTTCCTCGCGGGTGCCGCCCCGGGTGATCCGCAGCGACCCGATGCCGTCCGCCGAGTCCTCGCTCGGGGAGAACGCGGACGCCTTGCCCAGCTCGCAGGCGTCGATCAGGTCCAGCGCGTCCCGCTCATCACGGGCGATCCGGGACACGTCATCGCAGATCAGCAACCCGGCCTTGCCGGTTTGCAGGTCCAGCAGCACCCGGGCGAACACCGGGCGGCGGGTCCGCATCGTGACCAGCCCGGTCGCGGTGGTCACCCGGACCGGCCGCTTGTAGGCCGACGCGGGCCGGAACTCGCCGTTGCCCGCGTCGTTCTCGATCGCCACCCGGATACGCCCGGCCGGGATGCCCAGCCCGGCCGCGAAGGCGCGGAGCTGCTCCGCGCGCTCGGTGAACGTCAGGCCGTCTTCGTCGCGGAAGTCTGACATCCGCAGGTAGATGATCGCCTCGCCGAGGGTGATGCTGCCGTCTTGGCTGCTCATGATGCCTCACTCGGGTGTTTGTCCTGCTTACCCCTTAAGTGTATTTGCTCATGGATTGGGTAAGACGGCGCTCGCCGTGCACTGGGCGCACCAGGTCGCGGGCCGGTTTCCCGACGGGCAGCTCTATGTCAACCTGCGCGGCTATGACCCGAGGGCGCCGGTGTCCGCCGCGGACGCGCTGGCTGGGCTGCTGCGCGCGCTCGGCGTGCACGACGGCGAGCTTCCCGCAGGAACCGATGAGCGGGCGGCCAGGTACCGGAGCCTGCTGGCCGGGCGCCGGATGCTGGTGGTGCTGGATAACGCGTGCGACGCGGAGCAGGTACGGCCGCTGCTGCCCGGCAGCTCCACCTGCGTGACCGTGATTACGAGCCGCGATTCGCTGGCCGGCCTGGTGGCCAGGGACGGTGCCCGACGCCTGGACCTGGACCTGCTGCCGGGAGCGGAGGCGGTCGGGTTGCTGCGGGCGCTCATCGGCGAACGGGTGGACGCCGAACCCGAGGCGGCGCTTGGGCTGGCCGCGCTGTGCGCCCGGCTGCCGCTGGCGCTGCGGGTGACGGCCGAGCGCGCGGTCGCCGAGCCGACGGCGCCGCTGGCCGGTCTCGTCGCCGAGCTGGCCGATCAGCAGCTGGACCTGCTTGAGGTGGGCGGCGATCCGCGGACCGCGATCCGGGCGGTGTTCTCGTGGTCGTTCCGGCACCTAGACGAGGAGGCGGCCCGTGCCTTCCGGCGGCTCGGCCTGCACCCCGGTCTGCATATCGACATGTATGTTGTCGCCGCGCTCGCCGGGGTGCCGCTCGGGCACGCTCGCCGGCTGCTGGACCGGCTGGCCAGGGCCGGGCTGATCCAGCCCGCGGGGTCCGGCCGGTACGGTCTGCACGACCTGCTCCGCGCCTACGCCGCCGAGCAGATCCCGGATGCCGAGCGGCGGGCGGCGCTGACCCGGCTGTTCGACTACTACCTGGCCGCTGCCGCCGCGGCGGCCCACGCCATGTTCCCCGCCGACACCGACCAGCCCCGGGTGCCCAGGTCGGGGCCTGTCCCGCAGGTCGCGGACTCGGCCGCGGCGCTGGCCTGGCTGGATGCCCAGCGGGCCGATCTCGTCGCGGTGGCCGGGTACGCCGCGCGCCACGGCTGGCCCGAGCACGCCATCGGCCTGGCCGCCACCGTGTTCCGCTACCCGCAGACCGGAGACCTGGCCGATTACGTCGCCATGCACGGCCATGCCTGCCGTGCCGCGGCGCAGACCGGCGACCGCGCGGCGGAGGCGGCGGCGGCGCTGACCATGCTCGGCCGGGCCGTCTCGGCGCAGGGCCATCTCGGGGAGGCCGCCGGCCACTTCGAGCGGGCGCTGGAGAGTTACCGCGCGTCCGGCGACCGGCGCGGCGAGGCCATGACGCTGGCCAGCCTCGGCTACGTCGACTACGGGCAGGGCCGCTACGGGCAGTCCGCCGGGTTCTACCGGCGGGCGCTTGCGTTGTACCGGCAGATCGGCCAGGCCTCCGGTGAGGCAAGCGTGCTGCAGAATCTCGGTCTCGTCGACCTGCGGCAGGGCCGCCATGAGCGGGCGGCTGGATACTTCAGGCGGTCGCTGGCGCTGTTCCGCGACGCCGGCCTGCCCTCGGGCGAGGCCTACGTGCTGCGCAACCTCGGCGAACTCGAGTTGCGGCGCGGCCGGTACGGCCAGGCCGCAGGCCATCTCCGGCTATCGCTCGAGCTGTGCCGGCAGACCGGCAACAGGTTCTGCGAGGCGCGCGCGCTGGCCTGCCTCGGCCTCGTCAGGCTCCGGCAGGACCGGCCGCGGCAGGCCGCGGGCCGGCTGCGGCGGTCGCTGGCTATGCACTGCGAGGCCGGAAATCCGTCCGGCCAGGCCGAGGCGCTCAACGGGCTGGGCGAGGCGCTGCTGGCCTGCGGCCAGGCCGGCCCTGCCCGGGCCCGGCACGCGGACGCGCTGGCGCTGGCGATCCGGGCCGACGACAGGTACGAGCAGGCCCGCGCGCACAGTGGCCTGGCCCGGGCCTGCCTGGCGGCCGCGGACGCCGGGCAGGCGGGACGGCACTGGCGGCAGGCCCTCGCGGGCTACTCCGCGCTCGGTATCCCGGAGGCCGAGCAGGTCCGCACCGAGATCGCCGCGGCCGGACTGGCGCGCTAATCATCGTGGATACTTACCACCCCATTTGTGGGGGGTAACCATCCACGGTAATCCGGTCGCAACGGCCTGAGGCTGAAGGGGACAGAGGGGCGGCAATTGGGGAGTGATCACCGGGGCGGGGTAACCGGGGAGGGGCTGGCCGACACTTATCAGTGTGGAGGTTGGCGACGGGGATCTGGTGCGGCTGGCACGGGAGGGGGACGCGGCGGCGTTCCGGCTGCTTGTCGAGCGGCATCGGGGAGCGGTGCGGGCGCGGGCGGCGCGGCTTGGCGGGCAGCCCGACGACGTGGACGACATCGTGCAGGAGGCGTTCCTGCAGGCGTTCGTGGCGCTGGAGCGGCTGCGCGAGCCGGACAGGTTCGCTGCCTGGCTGGCCGGGATCGTGCGGAACGTGCAGCGCGCGGCGGGGCGGCGGGCTCCGGTGGTACTGCTTGCGGACTGGCCCGAGGGGCTGCATCCGGTGTCGGCGGACGGGCTGCCGTCGGCCGAGGACCTGGACCGCGCCGAGGTGCTGCGGGCCGCGGTCGCGGCGCTGCCGGCGGGACAGCGGCGCGCCGTCGAGCGGTGCTACTACGCCGACCAGCCGGTGGGGGCGGCCCGGGCCAGCCTGCACAAGGCGCGTCGCAGGCTCCGCGAGCACATCAGCGCCAACCGTCCCGACCTCATCCCGGTCGCTACCAGGAGGACGCCCATGACCACCGTTCGCATCGCTCACGTACAGCCACGGCTGGAAGCCACGCTGGATGGGCACATGTCTATCCGGCACATCCTTGTCGTGCTTGCCGACGAGGCCGGCGGTCGGGCGATGGGGCTCTGGCTGCGTACCCGCGAGGGCCTGCCGCTGTCGCGGGCCGCAGCGCGGGCGAGCGCAGAGGCGGCGCAGGCCGCCGGGACTGTGGAGCAGGCGGCCGGGGAGGCGGCGCAGGCCGACAAGGAGGAATTCCTGCCGCGGGAGTTCACGCCAGAGGATCTGGCCATCAGGCTGCTGCGGGCGATCGGCGGGCGGGTGACCGGGGTGGACATCGACGAGCTTGGGCCCGGTGTACTCGCGGCGCGGGTCGGGGTAACCGGGCCTGGCGGAGAGACCGAGGTTACCGCGAGGCCGGGCAGCGCGCTGGCACTCGCGGCCGCGCTTGGGGCGCCGATCAGGGTGGCCGATGGCCTGATGGCCCGGCTGGCGGTGCCGGTCGCGGGCGAGGATCTAATCGGGCCGTTCGAGCGCCGGGTGCAGGCCCGTCCGGACGGGCCGCGCTCCGCGCCGCGGAACCTGGCCTTTGCGGACGGCCTGGATGGGTGGATCATCGGCGGCAGCTCACTGGCCGAGGTCACCGGGTCGCACTGGGACGACTACGCGGTGGCCGCGGCGGACGGGGTCGCAGCCCTCGCCGCCGCAGTCCCTGAGCCGTACGGGGACGTCTTCCTCGGCCAGGACTTCCTGGCCGACGACCATCGCGGCGCCGTGGTAACGCTGCGGGCCGAGGTGCGCGCGCAGGACGTGGCCTCAGCCGAGCTCAGCCTCTACATCATCGCCGCGGACCCGGCGAAGGTCCCTGGCCTGCGTACCAACCGGGCGGTGCGCCGCCACGGCGAGGCCATCACCGGCAGCGTTGACTGGGCCCCTTACGAGATCAGCGCGCAGGTTCCCGCCGACGCCGAGCACATCGGGTTTGAACTCACCCTCGTCGGGGCGGGCCGGGTCGAACTGCGTGGGGTGGAGTTGACGCTATAACCGCAGATAGGGGCCGAGCAGGGTGAGGTCGGCCGGGGACAGCCGGTCGCTGGCGGTCTTGGCCTGGTGCCAGT
Source organism: Streptosporangiaceae bacterium (assembly GCA_050698735.1). Taxonomy (GTDB): domain Bacteria; phylum Actinomycetota; class Actinomycetes; order Streptosporangiales; family Streptosporangiaceae; genus Palsa-504. Next base: position 15,329 of record JBOHCG010000084.1, read on the forward strand.
AGGGGTAGATCAGCGGCGGCGCGCTGACCTTGTCGAGCTCGGCGCGCTCGGACTCGGTCAGCTGCAGCGACGCGGCGGCCAGGTTGTCGGCCAGTTGCTCGGTCGTGCGCGCGCCGATCACCAGCGAGGTGACGGCGGGCTTGGCCAGCTTGTAGGCAAGAGCGACCTGGGCGGCCGAGACGCCGCGCTGTGCGGCGATGCCGACCAGCACCTCCACGATGTCGTACAGGCGCTCCTGATCGTAGACCGGGGGCTCGTTCCAGTCGGTGAGTCCTCGCGACCCGGCCGGGGGCTGCTGGCCCCTGCGGTACTTGCCGGTCAGCAGGCCGCCCGCGAGCGGGCTCCAGACCAGGATCCCGAGGCCCTGGTCGACCGCGAGCGGTACCAGCTCGTATTCGGCCTCGCGGGCCTGCAGCGAGTAGTAGATCTGCTGGCTGACGAACCTCGGCAGGCCGAGCCTTTCCGCGGTGCCGAGCGCCTTCATCAGCTGCCAGGCGGCGTAGTTGGAGGCGCCGATGTAGCGCACCTTGCCCTGCTGCATGAGCAGGTCAAGCGCCGTGAGCGTCTCCTGCAGCGGGGTCTGGCCGTCCCACTCGTGCACCTGGTACAGGTCGATGTGGTCGGTGCCCAGGCGGCGCAGGCTCGCCTCGCAGCCGGAGATCACGTGCTGGCGGGAGAGGCCGGCGTCGTTCGGGCCGTCGCCCATCGGCATCCGTACCTTGGTGGCGACGAGCACCTGGTCCCTGCGGCCGGCCAGCACCTCGCCGACGATCTCCTCGGACAGGCCGCCGGAGTAGACGTCGGCGGTGTCGATGAGGTTGACCCCGGCGTCCAGGCACATGTCCACCTGCCGCCGCGCCTCCACCACGTCGGTGTTCCCGACCTGGGCGAATCCTCCGCGGCCGCCGAACGTCATCGTGCCCATCGTGAGCACGGAAATCCGCAGGCCGGACCGGCCAAGTTCGCGATATTCCATACCCTCGACCCTATCGGGAGGCCTCGGACAACTCGGCTAGGGTGCCGGGTATGGCGGATTTGGCGGCGGGGTTCTCCGGCGGGCTGCGGGCGGGGTGCGAGCGGATCTGGGCGCGGCTGCACGGGCATCCGTTTCTCGGCGAGCTTGCCGCCGGGACGCTGCCGCTGGAGAAGTTCCGCTTCTTTATCGAGCAGGACCTGCTGTTCCTGCCGGAGTTCGCGCGGTGCATGGCGCTCGGGGCGGCGAAGTCGCGGCGCGAGGAGGAGCTTGAGTTCTTCAACCGGCAACTGGACGGGATCGTCCGGCTGGAGATCGCGAGCAACCGGCGGCTGCTCGAGCAGGTGACCGGGCTCGGTGCGGCGGACCGCGGCGGCTCGGCCGCCATGGCGCCCGCCAACCTGGCCTACACCAGCTTCCTGCTCGCCACGGCGGCCGCGGGCGGGCCCGCCGAGATCACCGCCGCCATCCTGCCGTGCTCGTGGAGCTACGTGGAGATCGCCCGCGGTCTTGGCGAGATCGCCGCGCACCCGGTGTACTCCGACTGGGTCGGGTTCTACCTGCAGGACACCGAGGCCGATCTGGTCGCTGACATGCGCGCCACGCTGGAGGAGATGGCGGCCCAGATGGGAGAGCGGGACCGGAAGCGGCTGGCCGAGATCTTTGCCATGAGCTCGCGGCTCGAGGGGATGTTCTGGGAGATGGCTTACACGCTTGACCAGTGGCCCGACCTTCAGGGCCACTCGGCTGGCGGCGCGGGCGCGGGAGTGTTACCACGGTCCGTTCGGCTGAGGACGGCCTCGGCCTCGATCTCGACTAGCCAGGCGGGGTCGAGCAGGGCGGCCACGATCACGGCGGTCGCGGCGGGGCGGATGTCGGCGAAGACGTCGCCGTGCGCGCGGGCGACCTCGCGCCAGTGGGCAGGGTCGGTGAGGAACATGCGGGTGCGTATGACATGGTCCAGGTCCGTGCCCGCGCTTGACAGGGCCTCGGCGATCAGGTCGATGCACAGCCGGGCCTGGGCGTACGGGTCCGGCGGGGGCGGGCCTCCGTCAGGCGGGACCGGCGCGGTTCCGGCCACGAGGACCCGGTCGCCGGACACGACAGCGCGGGAGAAGCCGAACAGCGGCTCGTAGGGCGAATGGCCGGTGATGCGTTGACGTGCCACGGGTGGCATTGTGCCACCGGGCGCGGGGCCTGGCCTGCGCGGGGCACTGGAGGGCTGGCCGGGCTGGGGCTGGCCGGGCTGGGGCTGGCCGGGATTTGGCTCGGGCCGGGGTCACGTCATATCTTGTTGTTTGTAGGAGCTGCGGGGGCTAAGCATGAAGGAGAGTCCGCGATGTCCGAGATGGAGCAGCAGGTTCGGGGTTGGTGGGCCAGGCTGATCGCCTGGTTGCGGGGCGGGCAGCGCGCCGGAGCGACGCATCGGGCGAAGGCGGCGCTGGCGGATCTGCGGGACAGCGAGACCGGGCGCAAGGCAGAGGCCGCCGTCCGCGACCTGCGGCAGGGCGAGGTCGGGCGCAAGGCGGAAGCCGCGATCCGCGACCTGCGCGACGGCGAGGCGGGCCGGAAGGCGAAGGATGCCCTGCGCGACCTGAAGGACAGCGAGGCCGGGCAGAAGGCGAAGGATGCCCTGCGCGACCTGAAGGACAGCGAGGCGGGGCAGCGAGCCCGGGCCGCGCTCCGTGACCTGCGCGATGGCCAGAAGACCCGCGACAAGACCTGACGGGTCGCGGCAGCACCGGCGCGTTCCGGCTGGGCTACCGCGGGGGCGGCTCGGGGGCTACGCTGAGGTGCAGGGAATCCGGGCGGCGGAGGAGAAGGGTGCATGTCGCTGACGGGGGTTCATGGGGCTTGCACCGCCATTTGACCTGCATGGATGAGAACGCTAACGTCGGCGCCGGCTGACCGCATGGCTATTGCGCGCGCGGCAGAGGGAGGCACGACGTGACGTCGTCACCGGGTGAACGGGCAACGAGCCAGGTGAGAGCGTCGGTCGTGCGCGTCGCGGGCAACGGGAACATGTCCAGGCCGCCGGTGATGGCCGACGTGGCCAGGCTGGCCGGGGTCTCCCATCAGACCGTTTCGCGGGTCCTCAACAACCATCCGAACGTTCGCCCATCGACCAGGGAAAGGGTGCTCGCCGCCATCCGCGAGCTTGCCTACCGGCCGAACGCGGCGGCGCGGACGCTGGTCACCCGGCGCACCCACACGCTGGGCGTGATCAGCTTCGACACCATGCTCTACGGGCCCGCCTCGATGCTGTACGG
>JBOHCG010000085.1:0-18536 GCA_050698735.1 Streptosporangiaceae bacterium
CCCGCCCGGCCCCGGCCAGCGAGGCAGCGTGCCGGCATCATCGGCGGTCCCGACCGCGTGCAGGCGGGCCAGCGTCCCGGCATACCCCACCACCCAGTCGGCCGCCGGCCGGCGGCCGCTCAGCCACTCAAGGACGAGCACGCGCTGACCGGGATCCGCGCCGAGCAGCGCGGGCGCGACGGGGGGATCAGCACGGGCGGCCAGGCCCAGCGCAGCCAGTTCGCGTTCATACCGGCCGCTGGCGCCTGGCCCGTCCACGACCTGCTTGACCACTGCGGGCATCCCGGCCAGGTCGACCTGCCAGACCAGCGATCTCGGGCTGCTGGCCAGCGGCGCCGGCCGCCCGGGCGGGCCCAGCCTGGCTCGCAGCTCGCCGGACCACGGCACCTCGCGATGTGACTGCGATTGCGGCACGCCGCCCATCCTCCCACGATCGCGGTGGACGGGGCCGCACGCAGCGACGCCGTCATCCCGGCGATGGCGAGAACCCGTCTGGCAGCGCGGCGCCAGCCTGCGCACGGCTCGCCCTGCTCCTTGCAGCTGGAATAACTCACTAGTTGGGGTGCGTGGCGAGAAGAGGCCTTCGCCGTCGCTCTCGCCGAGCAGGAACGTGAAGCGGGCGAGGTCGGCGCGAAGCGATCCGACGCCGTAGGCCTCGCAGCCGACGAAGCGGGTCAGGGACGCGCTGACCGGCCCGTGGCCGGTCGCGAGCCAGTCGTTCAGGAACTGAAGGAGCTGGCCGAGCTCCATCGCATCGTCCGGGCTGAGGTTCACAGGCTCTGTCCCGCAGCGCGGCGGATCGCGGTGGTGACCAGTTCCAGGCTGCGGTGGTCAAGGCCGGGGATGGCGTCGCGGAGGCTGACAAGGTGGCCGGCGGCGAGGCTGGCCGCGATGCGCACGATGCGCTTCTCCCCGCCGGATGCGGGAAGGCGCCCGCCGTCGAGCGCGGCGGTGACCGCGTCCCAGTCGATCCACGCCATCGGGGTGCCGTCGCTGATGCAGGCCGCGGTCTCGGCGTGGTGCGCGAAGTCGTCGCGGTGCAGGAACGTGCCGTGGCTGATGATCAGGCCCGCTGCGGCCTCGTCGGGGTGTATGCCCGCGGCTGCAGCGCGCAGCGCGGCGCTGAGCTGGCTGGTCACTGGTGTTCTCCCGTGGGTTGCTGCTCGAGCTCGTCGCTGAGGAGGTGCTCGGCGACGGTTGCGTAGCGCAAGGCGGTGGAGTGGTCGAGGTTGAAGACCAGCGAAAGGCGCAGCGGGTCAGGCCCCAGCGACCGGCGGAACACGTCGTCGGTCGCCCGGGCGCCGGCGCGAATACCAGAATCAGCACCGCCAGGCCCAGCGCGGTCACCACCGCGCTGACCAGCAGCCGCACCGCGCCGTCGGCGGTGAGCCGGGTCACGGCGACGCCGGATCCGACGACCACCGCGACCAGCAGGCCCGTCCCGACCAGCTCGGCCACCAGCCGGCGGCCCGCAGCGGTCACGTCGTCGGCTTCGAGGCCCGTATGACTGCCGAGTGCATCCCCGGGGCCGCCTGGTAGGTGAACGTCACCGTGGCGCCGGCGAACCCGGCCGTCGCCAGGCCGTCCAGGTACTCCGCGCGGGACAGCGCCCCGGCGATGCACCCGACGTAGGACCCTGCCGCTGCCCGGTCAGCCGGGCTCATCTGGTCCTCCGCCACGATGTCGGAGATCCCGATCCGGCCGCCGGGCACCAGTACCCGGAACATCTCCGCCAGGACGGCCGGCTTGTCGGTCGACAGGTTGACCACGCAGTTGGAGATCACCACGTCCACCGAGGCATCCGGCAGCGGCACAGCCTCGATCTGGCCCTTGAGGAATTCCGCGTTGTGCGCGCCCGCCCTGGTGGCGTTCGCGCGGGCTAGTTCGAGCATGTCGTCGGTCATGTCGACGCCGTAGGCGAACCCGGACGGGCCGACCCGCCGGGCCGACAGCAGCACGTCGATCCCGCCGCCGGACCCCAGGTCCAGCACCCGCTCGCCGTCGCGCAGCTCCGCCACCGCCAGCGGGTTCCCGCAGCCCAGGCTGGCCAGCACGGCGTCGGCCGGCAGCCCGTCCGTCTCGCCCGGCCGGTACAGGCCCGCGCTGAACTCCACCTCCTCCCCGGTCTGTGCGGCCGGGCCGCAGCACGATCCCGCCAGCGGATCGCAGCACCCGCTCTGCCCAGCGCCGGGCTCCAGGACCGCGCGGGCCGCGCCGGCATACCGCGACCGGACCCGCTCGCGCAGCTCCGCAGCCGCCTGATCGGTCATCTCCGGACCTCCCTGACATAGATGACTGTCGATGCCTACTCACCCTGCCCGAGAAATAGACACCTGTCAATGTCTTGGGTCATACTGGTCAGATGACAGCCGCCGCCACCACGCCCACGCTGCCGCTGGCCGAGGACTGCTGCACCCCGCTGCTGCGCGAGCCGCTCACCCCCGGCCAGGCCACCTACCTGGCCCGCATCCTCAAGGCGCTGGCCGACCCGACCCGGCTGCGGCTGGTCTCCATGGTCGCCGCCCACCAGGGCGGCGAGGCGTGCGTCTGCGACCTGACCAGCCCGCTCGGCCTCACCCAGCCCACCATCTCCCACCACCTGAAGATCCTGGTCGACGCCGGCATCTTCAGCCGCGACAAGCGAGGCGTGTGGGCCTACTACGCGCTGCGCCCGGCCGCCCTCCAGGCCCTGGCCGCCATCCTGGGCGATGCCACCCCGCGACCAGGCCAGGACCGCTGACCGACCAGCGATCCCGGTCGCGTGCCGGGCATTTCGGTTCCCATGCGAAATGTACATCTTGTATCGGAAACGCGGGCGGGGATGGCATCCCGGCATGGCCTCGCAACTCGTTAATGACGCGCACCGGCACCTTGGCCAGATGCCTGCCTACCCGTTCTACGGCGGGCCGCCATGTAATCCGGACATCCTGGCCCGGGGCACCGTGGCCGAATTGATCGCCGACCTCGACCGCGACGGTGTCGAGCGGGTCCTGCTGCTGCCGAACTACGGGGTGCCCGACGCGTCGATCTCGTTCGGCTTCAACCCCCTGGTGCTGGAGGCGGCCGCGGCCGATGACCGGATCAGGTGCGGGCTGTGGGTCTCGCCGCGCCCGCAGGACGCCGAGTTGACCGTGGCGGCCGTGGCCCTGGCCGGCGAGTCCGGCGTGGCGGCGCTGAAGCAGTAGCCGGGCTTGACTGGGCGCGGGCCAGTGCCTGGGTTGCCGGCACCGGCCCGCGGCTGCCTTTAGAATTCCTGGTCGAATTCGACCGTGCCGGTCACGCCGACTTGGTAGGCGGAGACGCGGCGCTCGAAGAAGTTGGATAGTTCCTGGACGTCCTGCAGGTCCATGAACGCGAGCGGGTTCGCCGAACCGTACAGCGGCTCGATGCCGAGCCTGGCCAGCCGCCGGTCGGCGACGTGCTCCAGGTAGGCGCGCATATCCGCCAGCGACAGTCCGGCGACACCCTGCCTGCCAGATCCGGGCCCGCCAGATCCGGGACCGAGCAAGTCCTCGGCGAACTGAGCCTCGCACTCGACCGCCTCCGCGAGCATCTCGCGGACCTGCGTGGCCATCGCCTGGTCGAACAGGTCCGGTTCCTCACGGCGAGCGGTGTCGACGACGTCGAAGGCAAAGGCCATGTGCATTGATTCGTCGCGGAATACCCAGTTGGTCCCAGAGGCCAGGGCGTTGAGCAGGCCGCGGGAGCGCAGGAAGTAGACGTAGGCGAAGGCGCCGTAGAAGAACAGGCCCTCGATGCAGGCGGCGAAGCAGATCAGGTTGAGCAGGAAGGAACGCCGGTCGGCGGCGGTGCGCAGCTCCCGCAACTGGTAGACGGAGTCGATCCACTTGAAGCAGAATTCTGCCTTCCGGGCGATGGACGGGATGTTCTCTACCGCCGCGAAGGCAGCTGCCCGTTCGGCCTCGTCGGGGACGTAGGTGTCCAGGAGGGTGAGGTAGAACTGGACGTGGACGGCTTCCTCGAAGAGCTGGCGGGACAGGTACAGCCGCCCCTCCGGCGAGTTGACGTGCTGGTAGAGGTTGAGCACGAGGTTGTTGGCGACGATGGTGTCGCCGGTGGCGAAGAACGCGACCAGCCTGGAGACCAGGTGCCGCTCGGCTGGGGATAGCCGGGACAGGTCCGACAGATCGGAATGAAGGTCGATTTCCTCGACTGTCCACGTGTTCTTGATGGCGTCGCGGAACCGGTCGTAGAAGTGCGGGTAGCGCATCGGCCGGAGGGTCAGGTCCATGCCGGAGTCCAGCAGCAGGTGCCGGCCCGGGGTCGCCGTGGCGGCCGACGTGCCGGTCATGGTCGGGACGGTGGTCACTGGCATGCCTCGCAGGTCTCGGGGTTCTCCAGGGAGCAGGCGACGGCCGCGCTGGCGTCCTGGCTGGCCGGCGTGCCGGCCAGGGTCACGGTGGCCTGCTGAATGCGGGTGGCCGGGCGGGACCGCAGGTAGTAGGTGGTCTTCAGGCCTGTCTTCCAGGCGTGCAGGTACATCGAGGACAGCTTGCCGATCGTGGGCGCGGCCAGGAACATGTTGAGCGACTGGCTCTGGTCGATGAAGGGCGCGCGGGCGGCGGCCAGGTCGATAAGGGCGCGCTGCGGCAGTTCCCAGGCGGTTCGGAACAACTGCCTGGCCTCCGGTGACAGCGCGGTGAGGTGCTGCACCGAGCCCTCGGCCCGCTTGATCTCGTCGCGGATCCCGGCCGTCCACAGGCCGTGCGCCTTCAGCTCAGCTACCAGGGCGTTGTTGACCTGCAGGAACTCCCCGGACATGGTCTCGCGCTTGAACAGGTTGGACACCTGCGGCTCGATGCACTCATAGCATCCGGCGATCGAGGCGATCGTCGCGGTAGGGGCGATCGCGATCAGCAGCGAGTTGCGCAGCCCGGTCTTGCCGGCCCGCTTGCGCAGCGCCTTCCACCGTGGTGCCTGGGTGCCCGTGACGCCCCAGAGGTCGGGCTGCAACTCCCCCGCGGCGGCGCGCGTCCGCGGGAAGGCCGGGTGCGCGCCGTGCTCGGCCGCGAGGTCGGCGGAGGCCTCCAGCGCGGTCAGGTAGATCTCTTCCGCGATCCGTGCCGACAGCTCACGCGCCTCGGGTGAGTCGAATGAGAGGCGGAGCGCGAAGAACACGTCCTGCAGGCCCATCACGCCCAGGCCGACAGGCCGCCACCGGGGGTTGGACGCGGCGGCCTGCTGGCTGGGGTAGAAGGTCAGGTCGATGACCCGGTCCAGGAACGGCACGGCCATGCGCACCGTGCTGCGCAGCTTCTCCCAGTCGACCCGCGGGCCGGATTCCCCGGCGGTGAGGTGCCGCGCGAGGTTGATCGAGCCGAGGTTGCAGACCGCGGTCTCGGCGTCGGTGGTGACCTCGGTGATCTCGGTGCACAGATTCGACAGGTGCACCACCTGGCCGGGCAGGGCGGTCTGGTTGCACTTGGCGTTGCAGGCGTCCTTGAACGTCATCCACCCGTTGCCGGTCTGCGCCAGGGTCCGCATCATCTTGCCGTACAGGTCCCGCGCCTTCACCTGGCGGATGTACCGGCCGGCCGCCTCGGCGGCCCGGTACACGGCGTCGAACTCCTCGCCCCACAGGTCAGGAAGCTCGGGTACCTGATCCGGGTCGATCAGCGACCACATCTGGTCGGCCTCGACCCGGCGCATGAACTCGTCCGGGATCCAGTTGGCGAGGTTCAGGTTGTGGGTACGCCGGGCGTCCTCGCCGGTGTTGTCCCGCAGTTCCAGGAACTCCTCGATGTCGGGATGCCACGGCTCCAGGTACACGCAGGCCGCGCCCTTGCGACGGCCGCCCTGGTTGACCGCGGCCACGGAGGAGTCCAGGGTCCGCAGGAACGGCACGATGCCGTTGGAGGCGCCGTTGGTGCCGCGGATCAGCGCCCCGCGCGACCGTACCCGCGACCAGCCGATTCCGATCCCCCCAGAGAACTTCGACAGCCTGGCGACCTGGCCATAGCGGGCGTAGATCGAGTCCAGGTCATCACGCGGGGAGTCGACGAGGAAGCAGGAGGACATCTGCGGGTGGCTGGTCCCGGAGTTGAACAGCGTCGGCGAGCTGGGCAGGTACGCCAGCGAGGACAGCAGCCGGTAGAAGCCGATCGCCTCGGCCGGGGTCCGCGACAGCCCGCACGCGACCCGCATGAGGAAGTACTGCGGGGTCTCGATGACCAGGCGGGTGGACGGGTGGCGCAGCAGGTACCGGTCATAGACGGTCTTCATGCCGAAGTACTCGAACTCCAGGTCGCCGGCCGGGTCGATGGCGTCGTCCAGCTTGCGCGCATTGTCCTTGACGAATGCCGCAGCCTGGTCGCCGATCAGGCCTTCGGCGTGGCCGAGGCTGACCGCCTGGCTGAACGAGGCGACCCCCTGATTGCGGACTTCCTTGCCGATGTAGGCGGCCAGCAGCCGCGCCGCCAGCCGCGAGTACTGCGGTTCCTCGCCGGTCATCTCGGCCGCGGTCTGGATTGACAGCCGGTCAAGCTCGGCCGTGGTCGCTCCGTCGTACAGGCCGCTGATCGTCTTCGTGGCGACCCGCATGGGGTCGACCTCGTCCAGTCCGCCCGCGCAGCGCTCGACCGCGCGGACGATCTTGTTCACGTCGACCGGCTCGGAGTCCCCGTTGCGCTTCCTGACCTGCATGCGGGCCGACGTGCTTCGCGCTGGCCCGGGCTGGGTAACCGTCATCGCTCTCTCCTCGCGAGCTTGCACCGGATGGCACGGCTCACGCGAGAGCGCGGCGAAGCCGCGGGCCCGGCCGCGACCGGGTCACCGTGCTCGCCTGCCGTCCCGTGCGGCCGGAGCCTGCCGCACGCACTGTGCGCACGGCGCGCTGGCAGGTCTTCGGGCTCGCGGGCGCAGCGCCGTCTCCGGCGCTCCCTACTGGCCGTCGCTTCCCCAGGCCGGTCAGGCAACCATGGCCCAGTGCTGTCCCGCCGCGCTCGCCTGCGCGCGACTCGGACGGCTGTCGTTCCCGCTCACCGCTGCGGGGCAGTCCCGGATTCACACCGGGTTCCCTATTGCCCCCGCGAGCCTGGATGGCTCGCGGAACCAGCTGCAGGCAACACCATATGTAGGAGAGTCCTGCAATCCAAGCACCACATGTCGTGCCGGCGTGTCGCGCTACCGCGGCATGCTGGTGCCGTCAGCGCTGAACCGGCACTCGCCGTCCGTGAACGTGGCCAGTACCTGGGTCCCGCCGATGCTGCCTGGGGAGACCGCGGTCGGATCGTCGGACAGGACGACCAGGTCGGCGGTCATTGCGGCGGTCCGGCCGACCAGCGAGCCGTCCGCAAACAGCTTCATCGCGCCGATCCGCAGCCAGTCGTCGCCGAGCCCGGTACGGATGCCCAGGTCCAGGCCGAGGTCCGGGCCGTCGGCTGGATGGGCGCCGAGCGGGTGCAGCGTGTCGCTGGCGACCATCAGATCGGCCAGCCACCCGCGACAGCATCCGGGCGTAACGCCCCTGGCAGCGGTAGCCGCCAGGGCCACAGCAAGCAAGCCCAGCTTCCCTGGTCCTGCCGCTAGGCCGCGGGTGGTAGGCGGTAGATCGCGCCGGCGGTGTCGTCCCTTACGTACAGGGCTCGGCCCTTGACTGCCTAGGCGGGTGACTCCCGTGAGCTCGCCTCGGTGCCGAAGACCTGGTGGTAGAGGTCGCGGCCGTGGCTGGTCGGCAGGGGTTCGCCGGGGGGCAGGCGGAAGGAGCGGCGGCCGTCGGGGTGCCGCTCCGCGCGGAGGAACAGCGATGTAGGGTCGTCCGCCGCGAAGCAGCCTTGCGCCAGGTCGTACAGGTGGGTGACGAAGACGACCCGGATGCCCGCCTCGGTCAGCGCGCGGATGATCTGGCGGGTGATCTCGGAGCCCTCGCGCTCGTTGGTCGAGGCGAACGACTCGTTGCACAGCAGCAGGCCGCCGGGCGTGATCTGGTTCGCGATCCCGCTCATTCTGAGCAGTTCCTCGTCCAGCTTGCCCTGCTCCATCGTGACGTCTTCCTCGCGCTTGAAGTGGGTGAAGACCCCGCTGCTCACGCTTGCGGTGAACGATTCGGCCGCGACGAACATCCCGGCCTGCATCATCAGCTGGGCCAGCCCTAGGCTGCGCAGGAATGTGGACTTGCCGCCCTGGTTCGCGCCGGTGACCATGACCAGCCGCTTGCCGTCCGCGGCCACGTCGTTGCCGACGGTCCTGGCGTCAAGATGCAAGGCGAGGCATGGGTCATACAGCCCGCGGGCGGAGAGCCTTTCCTCTCCCGGGCTGGCCGGAACAGGGAAGCAGACCGGCTCGCCGTTGGCGGTCAACCGGTCCCGCAGGTTCAGGCAGCCGAGGTAGAAGCCGAGCTCGGCGCGGAGCAGCCGGAAGAAGCTCCGGATGTGGTCGACGGACTGGGCCAGCGCGCTGGCGGTCCCGTTGAGGCCACGGCTGTTCAGGTCCGACAGGGTCCGCATTCCGCTCTCGTCCCGTTCCGCCAGCACGAAGGTGTACCCGGACCGGTCCCTGCGCCGCATCCGGTCCCGCCAGCTCTGATCGGGATGCCTGCGCAGGATGTACCCCGCGCCCTTGCACCCCTCGCCCAGCCCGGCGCTGATCAGCGTGCCGCGGCGGAACGCCAGCTCGTCCAGGTGGGCCTGGATCTCGGCGAGGTACGCATCGTCTAGCTCGCTGGCCAGCATGGCGAAGAACCGGGTGAAGCCCTCGGATGGCAGCCGGCCGGCGTTGGCGTCGCCGATGCCCCGCAGCCGACGCAGCTTGTCCACGAACAGCTGCATAACCTGCCGGGCCCGGTGCAGGACCGATTCCGGTGAGTCCCGGAAGAGCCATCCGATGATCTTCTTCTCCTCGACGAGCGCCGCCTCCGCGACCTGGTAGAGGTCTTTGACTATCTGGGGCTCGGCGATGCAGTCGGCCAGCACGTGCTGCCGGTAGACGATCTCCTCCGGGTTCGTCAGGCCCGAGTGAAGGCCCAGTCTGGCCACGCCGAGCAGGAACTTGTCGTCGCCGGCCATGACCCGCAGCAGGACGTCGAGCTCCAGGTCCTTGGCCAGGTCCGGTTCGCTGGGCGGCAGGCCGCGCCTGGTGTCGAAGTCGCGGTCGGGGTGCATGAGGAAGGCCTTCATTTCGCCAGGCGCTCCTTGAGCTGGGCGTAGCCGAGGCCGTACTTGCCCGCGATCGCGGCGGCGTAGGCCAGGCCGTCGGCCGGTCTCCTGACGATCTTGTATGTCCGCTCCGCCGGGTTGTCGGGGACCACCGCGCCCACCATGCTGACGCAGGCGTGGCTCAGCGAGGCCAGCTCGTCGACGAAGGTGACGTAGACGCCGAGCAGGCCCAGCGCGGCCATCCGGTTCAGTACCTGCTCGCCGACGAACTGTGCGTCCCGCAGCGTGGTGGAGGCGAAGCTCTCGTTCATCACCACGACGCTGTCCCCGGTCGCCTGGTCCAGCACCTCGCGGATCCTGACCAGCTCGTCCTCGAGCTTGCCGCGCAGTGTGGCCAGGTCCTCCTCACGCTCGAAGTGGGTGAACACCCGGTCCGGCAGGAACAGGCCCGCCTGGCTGGCCGGAACCGGGTAACCGAGGCTGGCCAGATAGTGCAGCTGGCCGAATGCGCGCGCGAACGTGGTCTTGCCGCCGTGGTTCGGCCCGGTGACGACGAGGATGCGTTCCGGGCCGGCGAGGTGGAAGTCGTTGCGCACAACCGCGGTGGCCCCGGGCATGAGCTTGGCGGCTAGCGCGAGATCGAACGTGTCCCGCGCGCTGACCTCCTTGGAGTCCGTGGACACCGCGGGGTAACAGAAGTCGAGTCCGGCTGCCTTCATCGGCGCGATGAAATCGGCGTACGCGGCGTAGAACTGGACCTCCCGGTCGAAGACGCGGATCGTGTGATCCAGGTAGGCGGCGTGGCGGGCGCAGAAGTCATCGAGCGCGGCGAAGGCGTCCGGGAACAGCCTGGCGGCCAGCGCCAGGATGCGGGCTTCCACGTGATCCATGTCCGGCCACTCGCGGAGCCCGACACGATAGTCCTTGGCCGAGTCTTTGGCTTGTGCCCCGGCGAACTTCGCGAATGTCTGCCGCACCTGCTCGCTGTAGTCGGCCTCGCCCTCGTACCTTGCGACCCTGACCTTGTTGCCTTTGATCGTGATGCAGTAGCGCACTGCGGCGAGGGTGCCTGTGACCTCGTCCACGTCGTCGGCTAGGCCGGTGAACGCGGCCGACTTGATATAGCCCTGCAGGTAGTCGCGGAACGCGGTGAATCCGCTCGAGCCCAGCTCGATCCCGGCGAGCGCATCGGCCAGCGCGCCGACCGTCCGGCAGTAGATGCCCGCCGCGTCGAGGAACCAGCGTTCCTTCTGGTATTTGTTGCGGAGCTTCTTCGCCTGGGCCAGGTGCTTGCGCATGTCGCGCATCCTGGCCGCGAACTCCGCCACCGCCGCGCGGAGCGCCTCGTCCGCCAGATCCCGCTGTACCTCATGCCGGTACTGCACCGCCTGCGCGTCACGCAGCGGGATCAGGAAGAAGGGAGCGAGGTCGTAGGAGTCCCGGCCGGCGGCCACGGCGGCGAAGATCTGGTCCAGGTTCAGGTCGCCGAACAGGGAGGGGTCTTCGCGCTGGGCCGGTCTCGTGGGCCGGTCGAAGAGGATGCTGTGGAACGGTTCCGCCGAGTTCACTCACACCTCCGCCAGCACCTAGTACGGCAGAAGCCATCAGCCACGGCGGCGGTTCAGGTGAGCCTCATCACCTGAACCGACTGTATCGCACGGTCACGGCTCGCTCTTTGCTGACCAGGCCCTTATCCTGAAGGTGATTGCGGCGGAGGGGCCCGCCGTCAAGTGCGGTCATCGCCAACGGTCCCTGCCCTACGTGGGCGGGAGGCCGCACGTAATGCAGGACCGTCAGTCCTCTTTCGAGCGCATGCCCGGCGACGGCCCGGCGCCGCCGTGTCGCTACTGTGCCGCCGGAGCCGAAGACGACACCGCGGTGCCCGAGTGGCTGGCTCACCTCTATATCTGCCGCGGGCTTTCGACATACCGGATCGCCGAACTCACCGAGCTTGACCGGCAGCGCGTGACGCGCGCCCTGCATCGGGCCGGCGTCCCGTTGCGGCCCCGCGGGGCCGGTCGCCTCCGCTCGGTCCGGCGGCCATCCGACCCGGCGGGCCTGCCGCGGCTCATGACGGAGCTGTACGAGATTGGCGGGCTCAGCTCACGGCAGATCGGCGCGATCACCGGCCTGCCCGAGCGGACGGTGCGTGACAGGCTTCGCCGCTACGGCGTGCGGCCCCGCAGCCGCGGCGGCTGGAATCGCGAGGATCGCCGGACGGTGCCGGCCGCGGTACTCCGCGACCTGTACGAGCGGCTGGGCCTGACGGCGGCAGAGGTCGGCAGGCTGATCGGGGTTTCGGCCAACACCGTCCTGCGCAGCGCACACGATCTGGGTATCCCGGTGCGCACCGGCGGGGCAGTCCCGCTGCCGGGCGCCGATGAAATCGAGCTGGTCAGGGCGCTGTATGCGGACGGCATCATCGCCTCGGTGCTGCGCGCGCACGACATCCCGCAGGTCCCGCCCGGCGGCCCGATCTGGGAACGATTCCCCCGGCCGGTCCCGCTGACTGCGCCGCTGGTGAAGGACCTGTACTGGGCCTGCGGGGCCGGGCTGAACCACATCGAGCTGCTCACCGGGCAGCCGGCCATGACCGTGCGCGGCTTCATGCGCCGCGAGGGCATCCCGGTGCGGCACCCGGGCGGGCGAACCCCGTTCCTGCGGCGCTGGCGGACGGGGCGCTACCTCGGCGTCGAGGCTCCCGGCACCGAGGCTGGGTCAAGCAGGCCGATGGCGTGACGCAGAGCCGCCTCCCGTTCGGTCAGTTGCCGCTCCCCCTCCGCGACCTGGGCCGCGGACGCTTCGCGCAGGTCGGCCGCGGCCCGCAGCGCGGCCCGGATGCGGTCGGTGCCGTCGGCGTAACGCTGCTCGACCACCCGGACCAGCGCCCGCGTTGCCTCGCTGAGCCGGTACTGCAGGTCGCCACGTGCCCTGCCGACCTGGCTGTCGACCAGCCGGGCGGCGTCCCGGCGCAGGTGCTCCCTGGCGGTTCGCCTGCCGAACTCGCCGGGCAGCCGACGCCGGACCGCTCCGGCCAGCAGCTCGGTCTGGCCGACGTCGGTAGCGGTGGTGTAGAAGAACCGCCGGCTTTCTGCAAGCCTTCCGCCCGGCTCGGGGACTGTAAGCTCCAGGCCGAGCAGCTCCGCGGCCGAGCCACGCAGCACGTCGAGCTCGGCCTTCAGGCCCGCGGCGAGCCGGGCATCCAGCTGGGCCAGTCCCTGCTCGATGGCCTCCCGCTGGCGCTGCCGCCAGGCCTCCGCGGCGGTCACGGTGAGCGCGGCCAGCCGCTCCCGGCCCTGTCGCTCGATCTCGGCCGCTGCCGCCGCGCGCAGTTCGTCGTCGAGCCGCCCGGCGGTCTCGCGGCCGAGGCGCGGCCCGGCCTCGGCGGCGGCGTCGTTGAGGGCACGGAGCAGGCGGGCCGACTCGGCGTTGACCACCGCTACGGCATCCTGGCCGTGCACGACCGCCTCGTCCAGCCGGCCGCTGAACTGTGCCACCCGAGCCGCCGCGTCCCCGACTCGCATCTCGGCCGCCCGGCGGGTCAGCGCCACCTCATCGAGCAGTGAGCTCGCGATCCGGCACGCGTGCGCCACCGCCGAGGCACGCAGGTCCGACTCCCGCCGGGACGCCAGATACGCGGCGAAGTCGGCCTCGAACGCGGCGAAGCCTGGCTCTTGGCGATCTAGGGCAGCGCGGGCCGACATCGGATAGACCTTGCCGTGCTGGCCAGCCGCGCCGAGAATTTCCCGGGTGAAGTCGAGCGCCTCGGCGAGTTCGGCCTCGTCGAGGCGATCGGCCTTGTTCAGCACGGCGAACGTCGTCACCGACAGGCCGGCCACCCGGGCCAGCAGGTCCCGCTCGCTGGCCGACACCGGCGGGTCGGCGGTGAGCACGAATATCGCCGCGTCCATCGACTCAAGCGCCGCGTGCGCCGCCTCGGTGTCCCACTCGAACACCGACCCGGTGCCCGGCGTGTCCACCAACTCGACCCCGCTCGCCAGTACCGGCGCGTCCAGGTACACGGTCACGCTGGCGATCCGGCGCCGGTTAGACGGATTCCCCCGTTCCGTGACCAGGTCGGCCAGCACGCCCAGCGGGTGCTTCTCCTCGTGCCCGGCGGAGAACCTCGCCTGTACCCGCGGGTCGTCGCCGTACCGGACGGTCGTGGTCACCGCCGTCAGCGGCGTCACCCCCGCGGGCAGCACCGGGCGGCCGAGCAGCGCGTTGATCAGCGTGCTCTTGCCCCGCTTGGCCTCACCGACGACAAGGACCCGCAGCCGCGCCTCGTCCAGACGGCCGCGAAGCGTGCTGAGCTGCTCGCGGTCCCGCTCCGTGCCAAGAGCGGCCAGCTCATCCAGGGCTCTCGCCAGCGCATCGTTGCCGTTCGGCATCCGGCCGTCCTCCTACCCGCGTCACTCCTGCGCCTGGTAGGGACCGTTGGCGGCGGCGCCGCTTTTGACCTCGCCCCGGCGACGGCCGGGTACCGGTGCGGCGAGCCCCTCCGCCGCACCTAACGCCAGGATAGTTCGTCAGCCGAGGAACCGGCGGGCCCTTGCCGCTCATCCGTTCCTCCGCGGCCTCCCGCCCGACCAGTTGGAGGCGCTCGCGGGTGCCGCCACGGTTGTCACGTTCCCGGCCCGGTGCCGGCTGTTCGAGGAGGGCGGCAACGCCACCCGCTTCTGGCTGATCAGGTCCGGCCGGGTGGCGCTCGACCTGCACGTGCCCGGGCAGGGCCGGCAGATCATCGAGGCCCTCGGCATGGGCGAGGTCGTCGGCTGGTCGTGGATGTTCCCGCCGTTCCAGTGGGCGTTTGGCGCGGAGGCCGCCGCACCCGTCGAGGCGCTGGAATTCGACGCCGCCGCGGTACGCGCACGCTGCGCGGCCGATCCCCTGCTCGGCCTCGAACTTAGCTGGCGGCTGACCCGGGTGGTCGTCGGCCGCCTGCAGACCACCAGGATCAGGTTGCTCACCTGGCACGATCTGGCAGCGCCTGATTCGACAGAACACCACGGCTGGGGTGCGTTGCCTGACGCGTGAACCACCGCCCGTTCGGAATAATGGGGTTTGAATTTTCTGCCCTGCGAGGACCCGCGGATGGACGACCTGCTCGAGGCGGTCGTCGCGATCAGCTCCGGGCTGGACCTTGAGTCGACGCTACGGCGGATCGTGGCGGCGGGAACCCGGCTGGAGTGGCGGGTCCGGTGTTCCATTCAGACGTGAGCGCGACCTAATCGCGTACTGGGCATTGACAGTTGTGACGGTCGGCTAACCGGATCGCCGGAGGCCTGCGGCAGCCTGCCTTCCGGCATAGCCTCGCCATGTGCCAGGCCTGCTGACTGCCGCGATAGTTTTCTGCACGGTCTTCGGTGCCGAGTTGCCGGACAATTCCGGGTTGGCGAGCCTGGTGCTGGGCACGCGGTACCGGCCGGCCGGGGTGTTCGCCGGGGCGGCGGCGGCGTTCGCGGTGCACGTGGTGCTGGCGGTCACGTGCGGCAGCCTCCTCGGCCTGCTCCCGCACAAGACCGTGCTGATCGCGGTGGCGGTGGTGTTCCTGGCCGGTGCCCTGCTGGTGCTGCGCACGGATGACGATGACGATGACGATGCCAAGCTGAAGGCTGACGCTGCCGGGTTCTGGGCCGTGGCGGCGACCTCTTTCGTGGTGATCCTGCTGGCGGAACTGGGTGACCTGTCAGACATCATGATCGCTAACCTCGCTGCCAGGTACCACGACCCCGTGCCGGTGGGTATCGGAAGCGTGCTCGCCTTGTGGGCTGTGGTCGCGCTGGCCATCGTCGGCGGGCGAGGGCTGCAGCGGATCCTGCCGATGCGGTGGATCGCCCGGCTGGCCGCGCTAGTGATGGTCGTCATGGCAGGATTCACCCTGGCGGAGGCGATACGGTGACATCTGCCGCCCGGCGAGGGATCTCATTATGGTCGCGCTGCTAGTCGTGGCGGTCGCGCTCGGGCTGAACAACTTCGGGGCGGCGATCGCCATCGGGGTCAGCGGCGTGGACCGGCGTACCGAGATCAAGGTGGCCACGGTTTTCGGCTTGTGCGACGTCGTGATGCCGGCCACCGGGATGCTCATCGGCACCGGTCTGGCCGGCCCATTGGGGTCCGCCGCCCGCTGGGCTGGCGCCGGGATACTGTTCGCGACCGCGGTCTGGGGACTCATCGAGGCACTGCGCGGCGACGACGACGCCCCGCGGATCTGGCACGGGTGGCGGCTGCTGGTCAGCGGCGCCGCGCTCAGCCTGGACGACCTCGCGGTGGGACTCGCACTCGGAACGGTACGCTATCCGATCGTCTTGGCAGTAACCCTGTTCGGGCTCATGAGCTTCGTCATGTCGATTATCGGACTGAAGCTGGGCGGGAAGCTAGGTACGGCGGCCGGCGAACACGGCGAGGTCGTGGGCGCAATCGTGCTGATCGGCATCTCTGGCGCGATGGCGGCGGGCTGGCTGTTACGCCCCGTTCAGTGGTGCGCGGTGGTCACCTGAACGAGCTTGATCACCATGATGACGATCGCGAAGATGACGTACGCGCGCAGTGCCAGCAGGCCGATCCGGCGCGCCATGCTGAGCGCGGGCCGCTGGAGCGTGTCGATGCGCGGGGTGCGCCACGCGACGCGGCGTTCCTTGAGTTCCCGGCGCCATTGGGCCCGGTCCATCCCCGGCGGGCGCCTGTTGCTGGCGACATCATCGGCGGGATCATCGGCCGCCACCTCATCGCGGCCCGGCCTGCGCCGCAGCAGGAGCGCCGCGGCGGCGATCCCGAGGACCGTGCAGGCGGCGAGGCCCCAGGTGGATTGCTTGAGCGTGATGACGGGCCAGAAGGTGGTGACGAGCGGTGCCAGCGAGAAGGTGAGCACGATCCAGGCGATGAGGCCGCCGATCCAGTTCTGCGCTCTGCTGTTGGTCCACGGCCCGAGTATCGGCTTGTCGCTGGCGAGCAGGATCAGGAAGACCAGGGCGGATGGCAGCAGGATGCCGTTGAGCGCCTCCACCCCGTTGATGACCACGTCCAGGTCGTTTCCCCAGGCCAGCGTCACCACGGCGGACAGCCCGATCAGGATCGCGTACAGGCCGTAGAACCAAGGGGCCTGGTTCGGCTTCCAGTGCAGCGAGTGCCGCATCCTCGGGTACACGTCACCGAGCGTGTAGGCGGTGGTCAGCGCCGTCAGGTTGGCGCCGATCAGCGAGCCGTCGAGCGCGACGATGGCCAGCAGGTCGCCGGTGCCGTGGCCGACATAGTGCTGCAGGGCCGCGGCGGTGTCGCTCAGATCGTTGAAGTCGCCGAACACCTTGGTATGCGCCAGGCCAAAGGCGCAGACGGCCATCAGCACCAGGGCGCCGGCCACCTCGATAAGCACGCCTATGCCGGTGTCCAGGCGCTCGTAGTTCATCCAGCGCGGCGTGATGCGCTTGTCCACCACGTTGGCCTGCTGGAAGAAAAGCTGCCACGGCTCGACTGTGGTGCCCACCACAGCGACGATCAGCAGCAGCAAGGTCGCGTTCAGGCCGCCGGGCATGCTGGGAACCACGCCAGCGAAGGTCGTCGAGGCGCTGGAATGGGAGAAGAGGGCCAGCGCAGGGAACGTCACGAAGTTCGCGATCACGAGGACGATCAGGAACCGCTCCCAGTACCGGTAGGTCCCGCCAGCCATCACCGCGAATAGCAATATCGCGGAAAGGAGCACGGACCAGAAATTGGACAGCCCGAAAAACGAGAGCGACTGCTCGACTCCGATGAATTCCACCACGATGGTGACCGCGTTGATGATGAACAGGTCGGCCACCGAGAAGGTTCCCCAGAATTTCCCGAACCTGGCGTAGATAAGCTTCCCGTGGCCCACGCCAGAGACAGCTCCCAGACGTACCACCATTTCCTGGCAGAAGAAAAGGATCGGGAAGAGCAGGACCAGGGTCCACAGCAGTTTCATGCCGTAGTCCTGGCCCATCTGGGCGTAGACGGAGACGCCGCCCGCGTCGTTCCCGCCGCCCATGACGATCAGGCCGGGACCCGCGATGACCAGCAGCAACCTGAGCTTGCGCCGCCACGACCTGGTGTTGCCCGTCTCGCTTCGCTTCAGCGTGCCGAGCGCGCCGACGATGTCGCCGACGTGCTGGGGGTCGAGCACCGCCGGGGCACTGGACCCAGGCGCGTGGTCCAACTCGGACGTGCCGGGGCTATCCACCTGCGCACGTTAAAACGGTGAACCTGCCACGTCAGACGGTTCGGGATTCCGTTCGGAGACTGAAAGATTTACGGGATCCAGTAGTCCGGTGGCCGCCGGCCAGACTGCCTGGCGTAGCGCATGGTGGTCACGCCTATTGCAGGAAGTCCGGCGGGCCGAGGCTAAGAACCAAGGTCCCTAGGCGGCTGGATGATCCGGATCTGGTTACCGAACGGGTCGCGGACGCCCATGTCGGTGCCGTAGAAGTGCTCGGTGGGTTCCTGGGTGAAGTCCGTGACGCCGTGTGCCTTGAGCGACTCGAACAGGCCCCGGACGTCGTCGGTGTGGAAGGCGAAGGTGAAGCCCATGGCGCCCTTGGCGATCAGCTCGCGGAGCTGCCCGGCGGTGGCCTCGTCCTGCGTCGGCGGGCCGGGCGTCTCCAGGTAGATCTCGGTGTCGGGGTCGCCAGGGACGCGGACCGTCACCCAGCGGAAGGAGCCCTGCATGAAGTCCTGGGCCACCTCGAGCCCGAGCTTGTTGACGTAGAAGTCCAGCGCCTCGTCCTGGTCGAGGACCTTGATCGAGGTGACGTTCAGCTTGGTGATCAACGCTTCTCCTCCGCTAGAGCTGGTGGCACGGTCCTCATGCTAGGGAGCCGCCGCCACGGCGCCTTCTCCGAACCTGCTCGATCGCGCCGCCGCCCCCGCGGCTCCCGCGGCCGCCACAGGCCGCATGGCAGCCATCTGGAAGCAGGTCGGCGCGAGCATCGGCCCGTGCCCCGAGCGGTAGTCCGTCGGCGACTCGCCCACGATGTCCCTGAACGTGCGGCTGAAGGTGCCCAGGCTGGTGAAGCCGACGTCGAAGCAGATGTCGGTGACGCTGCGTTCGGTGTCGCGGAGCAGGAACATTGCCCGCTCGACCCGCCGCCGCTGCAGGTAACGGTGCGGCGTCTCGCCGAACGCGGCGCGGAAGCTGCGGGTGAAGTGCGCCTCGGAGAAGTAGGCCGCCGCGGCCACGGAGCGGACGTCGAGCGGCTCGGCGTAGGCCCGGTCCATGAGGTCGCGGGCGCGCAGCAACCGCCGGTTCAGCTCCTCGGCTTCCCTGCTCACGGTGAAACGTTACGCCATCACGTGGCGTGTGCCCGGTTTTCCCGAGGGTCAGCGGGCGCTGATCGCGCGGCGGCCCTGCTGGCCCGCGGGGGCCGCGGGAGCCGCGGAACCGGCCGGGACTGCGGCGGCCGCGGGGGC
>JBOHCG010000086.1:0-18355 GCA_050698735.1 Streptosporangiaceae bacterium
CCTGACCCCGCGGACGTAGGCGGCTTGTTAGCCTCCGCGGACAAGCGGGCCCGCCCCAGGCAAAGGCAGGCGTATCCTGCTCGCGCAGGTCAAGGATGCCCGCCGGGTACCTCCGGATGGCTGGCAGCTGGTCCTGCTCGGCGAGGGCGAGGTCCCGGTCAGGGAGATGCTCGGCCTGCTCCTGGCCGGCGGTTACCCGCACTGGATCTCGGTCGAGTGGGAGAAGCGCTGGCATCCCGAGATCGAGCCGCCCGAGATCGCCCTGCCCCAGCACCTGGACCTGCTCCGCAAGTGGATGCCGGCTTCTTGAGCGGACGCCGGCTGCCGGCCGCCGGCTGAGGGAGGATTAGTGACCGTTGGTTTCGGGATCGTCGGGACCGGGGTGATCGCGGCGATCCACGCCGACGCCCTCGCCCTGCTGTCCTCGACCGGGCGGACGTCGGCCGGGCTGGTCGCGGTCACCGACGTCGTGGGGTCCAGGGGCGAGGAGTTCGCCGCGGCGCGCGGCTGCGCGGCAGAGCCGGATCTGGACGCGCTGCTCGCCCGCCCGGACGTCGAGGTGGTGTCGGTGTGCGTGCCGAGCGGCCTGCACGCGGAGGTCGGCGTCCGCGCCGCCAGGGCGGGCAAGCACCTCGTCGTCGAGAAGCCGATCGACGTCACGCTTGAGGCCGCCGACCGGCTGATCGAGGCGGCGCGGTCGGCGGGCGTCGCGCTGACCGTGATCTCGCAGCACCGCTTCGATGCCGGCCTCATCGAGGCCAGGCGCCTGCTCGACGAGGGTGCCCTGGGCCGGCTCGTGCTCGGCGAGGCCAGCACGAAGTGGTATCGCGGCCAGGAGTACTACGACAGCGCGCCATGGCGCGGCACCGACGCGATGGACGGCGGGTCGCTGATGAACCAGGGCGTCCACTACGTCGACCTGCTCCGCTGGTGCATGGGACCGGTGGCCGAGGTCACCGCGGTCTGCTCGACCCAGACCCACCAGATCGAGGTCGAGGACACCTCGCTGGCGATCGTCAGGTTCGCCTCCGGCGCCGTGGGCACGATCCTGTCGAGCACCGCCGCCTACCCCGGCTTTCCGCAGCGGCTCCAGATCACCGGGACCGAGGGCACCGTGACGATCGAGGACGGCCGGATGATGGGCTGCGCCCTCCGCGGTTCCGGGGTCGGGGCCGGAACCGGGGCCGCTGCGGAAGCCGGGGCAGCGGCTTCGGATCCGGCGGCGGTGGGAGTGGCCAGCCATGCCGCGCAGATCGCCGACCTGCTGGCCGCGGTGCAGGAGGGCCGTGAGCCCGCGGTCGGCGGGGCGGATGGCCGCGCCACGCTCGAGGTCGTCCTGGCCGTCTACGAGTCGGCCCGCTCCGGCCTGCCGGTCCTTCTCGGGGCACGGCGATGACGGTCATCCTGAGCGGGTTCGCGGACGAGATCTCGCCCGACCCTGCGCAGCAGCTCGCGACGCTCGCCGCCGAGGGCATTTCACACCTCGAGCTGCGCGGCGCCTGGTCGGTCAACGTCGCCGACTTCACCGGCGCGCAGGTCGCCGCCTTCCGGGCCGCGCTGGAGGCCGCGGGGATCCGGGTGTCCGCGATCGGCTCGCCGATCGGGAAGATCCCCGTCGCCGCGCCGCTGGGGCCCGAGCTGGACCGGATGCGCCGGATCGCCGACATCGCCGCCGAACTCGGCACCGGCATCGTGCGGGTGTTCTCCTTCTTCATCCCTGCCGGGGAGCCGCCCGGGCGGTACCGGCCCGAGGTCATCGACCGGATGGGCGCCCTGGCCCGGATCGCCGGGGACCGCGGCCTGGTCCTGGCGCACGAGAACGAGAAAGAGATCTACGGCGACATCCCCGATCGGTGCGCCGACCTGATCTCCGCGGTGGGCTCGCCCGCCCTGAAGGCGACGTTCGACGCGGCGAACTTCGTCCAGTGCGGCGTCCGGCCCTTCACCGACGCTTACCCCCTGCTCCGGCCGCACCTGGTCTACCTCCAGGTCAAGGACGCCCTCGAGGCGACGGGCGAGGTGGTGCCGGCCGGCCAGGGCGACGGGCAGATGCGCGAGACGCTGGCCGCGCTGCGCGATTCGGGCTTCGAGGGCTTCATGTCGCTCGAGCCGCACCTGGCGGAGGGGGGACGATTCGGCGGCTTCAGCGGCCCGGCGGAGTTCCGGCGCGCCTCGCAGGCCCTCAAATCCATCCTGGACGAACTGGCGATCTCCTGGCGGTAACGGCCGGTCCTTAGCTGCCGGTCAGGCCCCAGCGCTGCCTGATCGTGCGGTCGGCCAGGCCGAACAGCGTGTGCACGAGGATGCCGATGATCAGGATCACGATGATGATCGCGGTCGCGCTCGCCATGTCGGCCTGGTCCTGGTCGGTGGAAAGCAGCACGCCGAGCGAGGGCTGGTTCGCGATGATGACCAGCAGCTCGCCGGCCATCAGGCTGCGCCAGGCGAACGCCCAGCCCTGCCTGAGCCCGGCTACGACCGCCGGAAGCGAGGCAGGCAGGATCAGGTGCCGGTAGAGCGACAGCCGTCGCAGGCCCCGGCAAGGCCGCCTGCTGAGGCCGCCACGATCAGGATCCGAGGCCGCCGCCGCCAGGAGCCAGAGCAGCCATGATCAGGATCTGAGGCCGCCGCGACCGGGAGGCGAGCCGGGCTAGATCAGGAGCCGTCGTCGGCGGAATCCTGGAGCGTGACGCCGACCACCGAGGGAAACTTGGTCAGGCACTCCTGTAGCCGTGCCACGTCCGCGTCGCTCGCCTTGTCGATCTGGTAGGTCACCTGCTGGAGCGCGTAGGGGGACGAGCTGAGGTCGGGCGGCAGCGGCGCGGCGATCACGTCCGGTGCCTTGGCGCAGGCGGTGCGGACGGTCAGCTTCTGCGCGAGCGGCGTGCCATCGCGGAAGCTGACGATGGCCTGCTGCTGCCCGAGCGCCGCGTCGAACTTCGCGCAGCCCGTTAGCGCCGTCGCCGCGGCGCCTGCCGCCAGCGCGGCCACGAGCAGGCGGCCGCTCCGGCGTCCAACTACATCGGGTAGTACCCGCATGATGCAAGCCTAAGGCCGACGAGTCCCTAGTACCGTATCGGCAGGCACTTTCAATAGGAGGACACGTGGCCGGGCGGATCGGTAACATGCCGCAAGCGTCCAGCCACGTCCCGCTCATCCAGACTGTCAGGCGATGATGTCCTCCGCTCGTCACATTCTCATCGTCAATTCCCGCAGCGTGCACCAGCCGCTCTTCGCGGTCGGCGCGCCGCACTCGGGAGCGGACCTCATCGGCCGCGCGCTGAAGGCCTCCCCCGGCTTCCACGTCACGATGGGTCAGCCCAGCGTGCTGCGCACGGTCTACGCATTCGCGCGGCGGCCCTCCATGCACGAGGGCAGGTCGCAGGCCGCCGCCGCCGTCATGCGGGACGCCTTCGCCCAGGCCTGGCAGGTCACACCGCACAGCTGCCTGGAGTGCACGCCCCAGTGCCGGGCCGCCGCCGGCCTGCCGGCCGACGCCGTCGGCCCCTGCGTGGAACTGCGCGGCCTGGAGAGGTTCGGGGATGCGAGCCCCGACCTCATCTATTGCGCGGAGGCGCTCACCGATGCGTTCCCCGACGCGCGGATCGTCCAGGTCATCAGGGACGGCCGGGACGTGGTTGCCGGCATGCTCGCCGACCCCGTGGTGATGTCGTGGTTCAGGCCGAGCTTCGTGAACGTCGATACCGAGTTCCCCAACCCGTTCTTCGGCATCGAGACCGAGGAGGACCGCGAGGCCTGGCCGCGGCTGTCGCCGGCCGCCAGGTGCGCGCTGCGCTGGCGCTGGTCGGTGCGCATTGCCGCCGGGCTCCACCATGGCCTCCCGCCCGGCCAGCTCAAGACGCTCCGCTACGAGCACCTGATGAGCAAGCCGGACGAGGCCCTGTCCGATCTGTCGAAGTTCGCCGGCGTGACCGTTGCGGCGGCCGAGATCCGCAACGAAGCCCGCACGGCGCGCACGCGCGGACGCTCCCGCGCGGCAGCGCCGGCCCACCAGCGATCGCTGAGCAGCCAGGACATCGCGGAGATCGAGAAGATCGCAGGCGAGGAGCTCCGCCGCCTCGGCTACACCTCATTACGGACGGCAGCTCGCACGGCGGCTTGGACTAACCTTGGGTCTCATGTTCCGCCCGCTGGACGGCCAGCTAGACCACAGAATCCTGGAAACCCAGATGCTCGGCACCTGGGAGCGCGAGGGCACTTTCGCGCGGCTGCGCGAGAAGAACAAGGGTGGTCCGCGGTTCAGCTTCATCGACGGCCCGGTTACAGCGAACAAGAGCCTCGGCGTGCACACCGCGTGGGGCCGTTCGCTCAAGGACGTCTACCAGCGGTACAAGGCTATGCGCGGCTATCACCAGCGGTACCAGAACGGCTTCGACTGCCAGGGCCTGTGGATCGAGGTCGGCGTCGAGCGCGAGCTCGGGCTGAACTCCAAGCGGGAGATCGAGGAATACGGGCTGGCGGAATTCGCCGAGCGCTGCCGCGCGACCGTGGTGAAGTCCGCGCGCCAGCTCATCGAGGGCTCGGTGCGCCTCGGGATGTGGATGGACTGGGAGAACAGCTACTACACGTCCTCCGACGTCAACATCGAGTACATCTGGCGCTTCCTCTCCGTGGTGCACGAGCGCGGCTGGCTCTACAAGGGCTTCCGCGCTACCGAGTGGTGCCCTCGCTGCGGCACGTCCATCTCCGCACACGAACTGGTCGGCAGCTACATCGACAAGGAAGACCCGTCGCTATGGGTCCGCTTCCCGCTGCTTGACCGCCCCGGTGAATCGATCGTCGTGTGGACGACGACGCCGTGGACGCTGCCCGCCAACGTCGCCGCCGCCGTGAACCCGGCCGCCCGGTACGGCCTGCGCGACGGCGAGTGGGTAGCTCTCAACCGGGCTGGCGACCGGGATGGCGCCGGCGTCGAGTTCGACGCGGTGGTGACCGGCGCAGAGATGGCCGGCTGGCGTTACCGCGGCCCGTTCGATGACCTGGAGCCGGGCGCCGGGGTCGCGCACCGGGTCATCACCTGGGACGAGGTGTCGCTGGACGAGGGCACCGGGATCGTGCACATCGCGCCAGGCTGCGGTACCGAGGACTTCGCCCAGTCGAAGGTCCACGACCTGCCCGTGCTGGTTCCCGTGGACGAGGCGGGCGCCTTCTACCCCGAGTACGGCTGGCTGGCCGGCCGGACCACGACAGCCGCCGCCCGCCCGGTCGTGGAGACGCTGCGGGAGCGCGGGCTGCTGGTCCGCGCGGCGACGATCAGGCACCGTTACCCCGAGTGCTGGCGCTGCCATACGCCGCTGATCTTCCGCGTCACCGACGACTGGTTCATCTGCGTCGCGGAGATCAGGGAGCCGATGCGCGCCGCCAACCGCGAGGTTGAGTGGGTGCCCGAGTACATGGGCAAGCGCATGGATGACTGGCTGGTCAACATGTCGGACTGGAACATCTCCAGGCGCCGCTACTACGGCATGCCGCTGCCCTTCTATCCCTGCGCGTGCGGTCACCTCAACGTCATCGGATCCCGTCGCGAGCTGGCCGAACGCTCGGGCAGTTCCCTCGAGGGCCTGCGCGAGCTTCGCCGGCCGTGGATCGACGAGGTGCGCATCAGCTGCGAGAAGTGCGGCGCGCGGGTGGAGCGCGTCCCCGAGGTGGGCGACGTCTGGCTGGACGCGGGCATCGTCCCGTTCTCCACCCTGGGCTGGCGGAACCCGGCCACAGTCCGCAGCGGCTTCGGAGCCGGCGCGGCCGCCGGGCTCACCGGCGCCGACCTGCCCGACCACGAGTACTGGCGGGACTGGTTCCCCGCCGACTGGATCTCGGAGATGCGGGAGCAGATCCGGCTCTGGTTCTACTCGATGCTGTTCATGTCCGTGACCCTGACCGGCGCCGCGCCCTACCGCAAGGTGCTGGGCTACGAGCGGATGCTCGACATCCGCGGCCGTGAGATGCACGGCTCCTACGGCAACATGATCCAGGCGGAGGACGCCTTCGACCAGATGGGCGCGGACGTCATGCGCTGGATCTACTGCGCGCAGCCGCCCAGCCAGGACCTGCTCTTCGGGTTCGAGCCCGGCCACGAGGTGAAGCGAAAGCTGCTGACGCTCTGGAACAGCGTCAGCTTCTTCATCCAGTACGCGAACCTGACCGATTTCGTCCCCGATACCGATTCCGCCTGGCCCGTGTCACAGGACCTGGACCGGTGGATCGCCGCGCGCACAGAGCAGTTCGCGGCCGAGGCCACGCAGGGCTACGAGCAGTACCTGACGGTCAACGTGCTGCGCGCCTTCGAGGCCTACCTCGACGACCTGTCGAACTGGTACATCCGGCGCACCCGCCAGCGCTTCTGGATCGGCGACGCCGACGCGCTGCAGACGCTGTGGTCATGCCTCACGACGGCCCTGCGCCTGGTCGCGCCCATCCTGCCGTTCATCACCGATTACCTGTGGCGGGCGCTGGCCGGTCCTGCCCCATCCGTGTTCCTCGCCGAGTGGCCCGATCGGGAGCGCGCGAACATGGCCCTGCTCGCCAACACAGCCCTGGTCGCCGACATGGCCCAGGTCAGGAAGATCGTCAGCCTCGGCCATCAGGGCCGGGTCACATCGCGGATGAAGGTCCGTCAGCCGCTGCGCCGGATGATCGTCCAGGGGGCGGACGGGGTTGCGCCCTACCTGGACATGATCGCCGACGAACTGCGGGTCAAGGCCGTCACCATCGGCGCGGTCGACGCCGAGGAGATCACCGTCCGCCCCAACCTGCGGATACTCGGGCCGCGCCTGGGCCCCGCGATCACGGCGATCCGCTCGATGCTGCAGGCGGGCGAGTACACGGAACTGCCCGGCGGCCGCTTCCGCGTCGGCGACATCGAACTCGAACCCGCCGAGGTGCTGGTAGACCGCCACGGCAAGGAAGGCTGGTACGTCGCCAGTTCCGACGGCGTCGCCATCGCCCTCGACCTCACGCTGGACCACGAGCTTCGCCTCGAGGGGCGGGTCTACGATACCATCCACCGCGTGAACGGCCTGCGCAAGCAGACGGGCCTGGACATCTCCGACCGGATCACCCTCAGCCTCCCGCACGCGGACGCCGACCTCCTAGGCCACCGCGACTGGATCATGGCCGAGACCCTAGCCGTCACCCTGACCGTCTCCGACGACGAGCTGCGCCTGGCCCGCGCCGACGAGGTGTCCGGTTAGTTGCACCTTCCGAACTGGAGCGTGGCACGGTGCGGCGGCTGGCCGGCTGAGGTCAGGACGTCGAGCGTGATGCAGCGTGGACCTGCGACGATGACGCCTAGGTAGTACTCGGTGAGGCCCTCGCCAAACAGGGCGGCCCTGGCGGAGCAGGCGGTGAAGGTCGCGCTGGGCAACCCGTCGCTCATGGTGTATTCGTCCGTGGCATTGAAGCCGGCGAGGAACCGGAAATACGGCTGTCCCCCCGCAGTGGGCTCGACCGATACGGTCACGTTATCCTGCAGCAGCACGATGAGCGGGACCGCCTTCAGGGTGCCGTCCGGGTTATGGAAGTCGAAGCCGGGCCCGATGCCGCGGTTGATGATCCACAGCGGCCCGGCGTGGACGGCGAGGCTGCGCCAGTTCGATTGCAGCGCCCCGAGGGTCTGCGAGGCGCAACCGAATGTCTGTCCGCGCGGCGTGGTGGTCGGTGCTTGGGTGCGCGTGGTCACGTCCGTCAGCAGGGCGGACCTGGCCGGCGAAACCGCGAGGGCGGCGGCGATCGCGACGGCTACGCCGATGACGCCCAGCCGAACCATATGCCGGCGGTGCCTGCGCCGGACCTGTGCGACAAGGTTCGCTGGCGGGTCTTCTGCGGCCACCGAAGACTGCATAGCCGCCCGCAGCCGGTTCTCGAAGTCGGTCATGTCAGTCAACGCCTCCACATGCGTTCGGCCTCGGCGCCGCCCTCGACCACGGCCCGCAGCCGGGCAAGGCCCCGCGACGCCTGACTCTTGACGGTCCCTGCGCTGCATCCGAGGACGTCGGCGATCTCCAGTTCCGACAGGTCGCTGTAGTAGCGGAGCACGAGAACGGTGCGCTGCCGCTTCGGCAACCCAGCCAGGGCACGCATGAGCAGGTCACGGTCCGCCACGATTGCGGCATGATCATCGGTCACTGCCTCGGCGTCACCGGCGTGCATCGAGCGTTCCCGGCTGCGCGCGGCCCGGCGCCATCGGTCATGCGAGGCGTTCGCCAGGATCCGCCGGACGTATCGTTCGGGCTCTTCTGACCGGCAGATCCGGGCCCAGTGCCGATAGGCCCGTTCCAGCGCGACCTGGAGCAGGTCTTCGGCCGCCGGCCGGTCGTGCCCGGTCAGCAGCAGCGCAGTCCGGAACAAGCGTGGCGAAGAGTCCTGGACAAACTCCTCGAACGACACGCCCGCCTCCCGCGCCTGCCTTGCCCTCCTACACCATCTAACGCCGGGGAGCCCCGTCAGGTTGAGTGACTCCCGTGCCGGAAGGCGAAAAGGAGGCGGGGACGGTACGGCGAGCGCGTGTCGCTCAAGGAAATGCCGTCGACTTGGTCTCGGGCCCCGGCGGGCTAGCGTCGTTCCTGCGCCGCCGCCAGCTCGGCGGCGGCAAGACCAGCGTCCGGGACTGCGGGCCGTACTGCACGTTCCACCACCAGATCATGATCCACCAGCTGGGCTGGACCGTCACGATGAACCCCGACGGCACCACCACCGCCCGCAGCCCCGACGGCACCAAAGTCTTCCGCAGCCACAGCCCGCCAGCCAGCCCCGGGTAAGGTCCCGGGCCTGCCGTTGGACGCCGGTCGATCAGGGTGCTGGGTCGGTCGCATGCCGCGCAGGACTACTGCCAGGGCCAGGCGGCCGAGGGGGGTGGAGGCTGGGGGGCGGCCGATGGACGCGCCGCGGCGGGCGCTGAAAAGGACCGCGTACAGGAGAATGACCGCCAGGGACTCGGCGGGCTCGTCCGACCGGATCTCGCCGCGCAACTGGCCCTCCGCAAGGACCGCGGTGGTCGCCGGCACGGGCGGGGCGATCTCCTCGCCGAGGTACTCGGATAGGCGGCCCGGGTGGCTGATCACGTACTGGAGCACCTTGCCGCGCAGGGCGCTGGAGGGGGCGGCCTCGACGGCGGTCCGGAACATCTCGGCGAACGCGTCGGCGAGCAACTGTTCGGTGGCCCGCCCTTCCTCAAGTCCTGCCTGTATCGCGGTGGAATAGCTCCGGGAGATCTCGGCGGCGGCATCGAGCAGGACGTCCTCCTTGGCCGGGAAATAATGGAAGAACGTTCCCCAGCTCACCCCGGCGGCGCCAGGGCGGGTGGCCAGGTCGCCGCGGCTGCGGGTGCTGCGGCTGCTGTGGGAGACGAGTCCGGCGCTGATGGTTGTGCTCGGGCTGTTCGTGCTGGCCGACGGGTTCCTGCCGATCGTGTCGCTGGTCGCGCTCGGGCGGGCGGTCGGGAAGATACCGGATGCGGTGCGGCACGGGCTCGGGTCTGCGAGCGGGCACTCCCTGTTGCTCGCGCTGGCGCTCGGCACGCTGGCGTACGCGCTTTCGCTGCTGCGCAGCCCGGGTGAGGATCTTGTCTCCGCGCACTGCTCGGCGGTAATGGCCACCGGCATGCAACGCCGCCTGGCACGGGCGGTGTGCGCACCTGCCGGCGTGGAGCACCTGGAGGACTCGGCGGTTCTCGATCAGCTGTCCTCTGCGAGCGGCGAGTTGCTGACGTCCGGGCCCGCCGACGCGCCGATGGCGCTGACCAGCGCGTTCGGCGACCGGCTCAGCGGGTTCCTCGCCTGTGTCGTGCTCGCCTCGTTCCGCTGGTATATCGGGGTGCTGTTCTTCGTCGGATGGTCTCTGCTGCGGCCGCCGCTGCGGCGGCTGCTGGCGGAGCGGGCCACGCTGGTACGCCGGGCGACACCTGAACTGCGGCACAGCTGGTACTACCTGGGCTGCTCATACCGGCCGGCGTTCGCGAAGGAGATGCGGGTGTTCGGGCTCGGGGCCTGGATCCTTGACAGGCACCGGACGAAGTGGCTGGAGGGCATGGAACCGCCATGGCGTCAGATGCGCCGCTTCAGGAGCCGGGCACTCCTCTTCGGCGCCGTTGTCGCCGCGATGTACCTCATCGGGGCGGGAATCCTCGGGCTAGCGGCCTACCACCACGACATCGCGCTCGGCACGATCGCGGTCATGCTGCCGATGCTTCCCTCCACCATGCAGGTCGGCGGGGTGAGCGCCACCGACGTCACGCTCGAGCAGATGCTCGCGGGCGTGCCCGACCTCGATGACCTGATCGCTCGGCTCCGCACGACCCCGGGTGACGACGATGGCGTCCGGGAGGTCCAGAACCTGCCGGCCGCCGCGATCAGGTTCGAGTCGGTCAGCTACCGGTACCCCACCGGCGGCCAGCCCGTCTACCAGGACCTGGACCTCGAGCTCGCGGCGGGCACGTCGCTGGCCCTGGTCGGGGCCAACGGCGCGGGCAAGACCACTCTGGTCACCCTGCTGGCCCGGCTGCGCGAACCGTCGGGCGGGCGGATCACCGTGGACGGAATCGACCTGCGGGACCTCGACGCCCGGTCGTGGCAGCGCCAGGTGGCCGTGGTCAACCAGGACTTCGGCCGCTACCCGCTGACCGCCCGGGAGAACGTAGCCTTCCGCGACCTGACCGCCGACGGGCTCGGCGAGGGCTTCAACGAGGCGGCGATGGAACGGGCTGCGGCTCAGGCGGGCGCGCTGGACTTCGTCCGCGCCCTGCCGCAGGGCTGGGACACCGTGTGCGCCCCCGGCTACCGCGGCGGCACCGACCTGTCCGGCGGCCAATGGCAGCGGATCGCCCTGGCCCGCGCGCTCTACGCGGCGGCGTGCGGGGCCCGGGTGCTGATCCTCGACGAGCCGACCGCGCAGCTCGACATCCGCGCCGAGGCCGCCTTCTACAACCGGTTCCTCGAGCTCACCTCGGGCCTGACCACGGTGATCATCTCGCATAGGTTCGCCACCGTCCGCAGGGCCGGGCGGATCGCCGTGCTCGACCAGGGGCGCATCACCGAACTCGGCACTCACGACCAGCTCGTCGCGGCCGACGGCACCTACGCCAAGATGTTTTCCCTGCAGGCGGCCCGGTTCGCCGAGGCCGGCCCGAAGGGAGGCAGGGCCGATGGCTAAGGGGCCCGTGCTGAGCCGGCTGATACGCCAGCTGCGGCGGGCGGACATCCTGTTCGGCACCGCGTGGCGGGCTTCGCCGCTGCTGGCCGCCGAGTGCGTGCTGGCCGCGGTCGGATCCTCGGTACTGCTGCTCGCCTACCCGTTCGGTTTCCGCGACATCGTGGACGGGGCGATCGAGCATCACACGGCCCCGATCGTGACCGGCCTGATAATCGTGGCCGTGGCCTTCCCCGGCGGGTGGGTGCTCCAGCTGATCGGCAGCGCCCTCAACGCCAAGATGACCGACCTGGGCAACCTGCGACTTGGGCTGCGGATCGGCACCCTGACGTGCGCCGCGCCGTTCCTCGAGCACTTCGAGCGGCACGACTACCTGACCGAGATCGACGCCCTGCGCGAACGCCGGCGGAATCTGGCCGGGGCGCCCGCCCAGACCCTCGGGATGCTCAAGTCCGCGGTCCAGTTCGTCGGCGTTGCCGTGTTCCTCGCCCTGGTCTGGCCGCCGCTTGTCGTGGTGCCGCTGCTCGCCGTGGCGCCCGCCGTGGCCGACCGGAAGGCGGCCAGGATGCAGAAGCGCTCCGACGACGACCTGGCCGATCCCCGGCGGCTGCTCGATGACCTGTTCTCGCTGGCCTCCACCGCCGCGCCGGCCCGGGAGCTGCGCACATTCGGGGTGACCGAGGGCCTGCTCGCCCGGCACAAGAGGCTGGGCGACGAGGTCAACAGGCGGGCGCTGCACGCCGCGCACGTCGCCGCCCTGACCGAGGCGGCGGGCTGGGTCCTGTACGCCGCCGGATTCGGCGTCGCGATCGTGGCGCTCGTGCTGCGCGCCGCGCACGGCGCCGCCTCCCCCGGTGCGGTCGTCGAGGTGGTCAGCCTGCTGCGCCGCGCGCAGCGGCAGGTCACCGGGGCCAGCACCAGTGCCGGGTCGTTCGCCACCGCGGCGACCACCGCCGACCGGCTGCTCTGGCTGGAGGACTACGTCGCGGAGGTGGGGTCGGCGAGCGGCGGGCCCGCGCCGGAGGAACTGACGGACGGCATCCGCTTCGATCACGTCGGCTTCACCTACCCTGGCCAGGAAACCCCGGCGCTCAGCGACATCTGCCTGACGCTCAAGGCAGGCAGCACGGTCGCCGTCGTCGGCGAGAACGGCGCGGGCAAGTCAACATTGATAAAGCTGCTGACCGGCATGTACCGGCCGACCTCCGGCCGGATCACGGTGGACGGCAAGGACCTGGCCGCCATCGCGCCCGAGAAATGGCGCGAGGCCACGACCGGGGCCTTCCAGGACTTCGTCCGGTTCGCCATGTCGCTCGGGGACGGCGTCGGCGCGGGCGACCTGCCGCGCATCGACGACAGCGAGGTGGTCCTCGGCGCGATCCGGCGCGCAGGCGCGGGAGACATGGTGCAGGAGGATGGAGGGTCCGGCCTCGGGCTCGGTACCCTGCTAGGTCCCTACATCGGCGGCCGTGCGCTGTCCGAGGGGCAATGGCAGCGGCTAGCCCTGGCACGCGGCCTGATGCGGGACCGGCCGCTGCTCATCGTCCTCGACGAGCCGACCGCCAGCCTGGACGCCCCGAGCGAGGCCGCCCTGTTCGCCAGCTACCGCCAGGCAGCAGACAGCAGTGCCGCCGGGGGCAGGTCCGCGGGCACGATCACCGTGCTGGTCTCGCACCGCTTCGGCACGGTCCACATGGCCGACCAGATCATCGTCGTGGACGGCGGCCGGGTTACCGAATCCGGCGACCACGAGTCCCTGATCCGCGCCGACGGTACCTACGCCGAGCTGTTCGCCCTGCAGGCCGCTGGCTACAGGTAGGGCTAGACGGCCTGGCCGGCGAACTGGGTGTGGTAGAGGTCGGCGTAGAGGCCGCCTGAGGACAGGAGCTCGGTGTGGGTGCCGCGCTCGATGATCTGGCCGCCGTCGACGACCAGGATCTGGTCCGCCTCCCTGATCGTGGACAGGCGGTGGGCGATCACCAGGGACGTCCGGCCGGCCATTGCCGTCTTGAGGGCACGCTGGACGGCCACCTCGGACTCGGAGTCCAGGTGCGCGGTCGCCTCGTCGAGGACGATGACCGATGGGGCCTTCAGCAGCAGCCTGGCCAGGGCGACGCGCTGCTTCTCCCCGCCGGACAGGCGGTAGCCGCGGTCGCCGACCACGGTGTCCAGGCCGTCCGGGAGGCTGGCGATCAGGTCCCAGATCTGGGCGGCCTCGCACGCCTCGATGAGCTCGAGCTCGGTGGCCGACGGGCGGGCGTAGGTGAGGTTGGCCCGGATCGTGTCGTGGAACAGGTGCGCGTCCTGGGTGACGACGCCTACCACGTCGTGCAGCGATTCCAGGGTGACGTCCCGCAGGTCGTGACCGCCGATACGGACCGCGCCCTTGTTCGGGTCGTACAGGCGCGCGGCGAGGGCCGTGATCGTGGTCTTGCCGGCGCCTGACGGGCCGACCAGCGCGGTCAGCTGGCCGGACGGCGCGCGGAAGCTCACGTCGTGCAGGACGTCGGAGGAGGCGGACCGCTCCGGCATCGGGAGCGCTATCGACTCAAGGGAGGCGAGCGACACCTCGCTCGCCGTCGGGTACCTGAACGACACGTTGTCGAACTCGATCTCGGGGGCCGCTCCGCCGGCGGCGGCCTCGCGCGGCAGGGCCACCGCGTCCGGGCGGTCGGCGATCAGCGGCTTCAGGTCGAGCACCTCGAAGACCCGGTCGAAGCTGACCAGCGCCGTCATCACGCTGATCTGAACGTTGGACAGCTGCGCGATCGGGCCGTAGACCCTGACAAGCAGCTGGGACAGCGCGACGAGCGTGCCGACCTGCAGCACGCCGCGGATGACCAGGCTGCCGCCCAGGCCGTAGACAACCGCGGTCGCGAGCGCGGCGAGCAGGGTCAGCGAGATGAAGAACACCTGGCCGTACATCGACTGGACCACGCCGATATCGCGCACCCGGCCGGCCCGCTCGGCGAACACCTCGTTTTCCTCGCGGGGCCGGCCGAAGAGCTTGACCAGCATCGCGCCGGCCACGTTGAAGCGTTCGGTCATCGTCGAGCCCATCGCGGCGTCGAGTTGCATCGACTCGCGGGTGAGGCGCTGCAGCCGCCGCCCGACCCTCCTGGCGGGCAGCAGGAACAGCGGGATCAGCACCAGCGCGACCAGGCTGATCTCCCAGGACAGGTAGAACATGGTGACGAGGATCGCGCCGACGGTCAGGATGTTGGAGACAACCGAGGACATCGTGGAGGTGATCGCCTGCTGAGCGCCGATCACGTCGCTGTTGAGCCTTGAGACCAAGGACCCGGTCTGCGCCCGGGTGAAGAACGCGATCGGCTGCTGCTGCACGTGGCTGAACACCTCGGTGCGCAGATCGTAGATCAGTCCCTCGCCGATGCGCGCGGAATACCAGCGGATGACGAAGCCGAGGAAAGCGTCAAAGAGCGCGACTCCCCCGACCGCGATCGTGACGCCGATCACGATCGCCTCGCTATGGCCGAGGATGCCCTTGTCGATGATCGCCCGGAGCAGCAGAGGGTTGACCACTGTGATCAGCGAGTCAAGCACGGTCGCGATCATGAACAGGGTCAGGTATAGCCTGTAGGGCTTGGCGTAGCCGATAATCCTGCGGATAGTGCCAGGCTTCAGCTTCTGCTGCGTTATCGACGGGTCCTGCCTGAGGGACCTCATCATGCTCATGTTCGCCCGGCCATACATGACTTTGGAAACCTCTCGGGCTACAGATTTCGTTCCCGTGCCGGGCGAGAATGCTATCAGCTAGCAGCGAACTCCCAGGGGCAATCCGGGCGGGGTCCCGGCGAGGCCGGGCCGGCGCCACCTGGGCCTCGCCTCAGCGCTGTGCCTTGCTACTGCGGGTTGCACCGCCGCGGCCGCGCAACGTCACGCCGGTCTCGGTCAGGATGCGATGGACAAAGCCGTACGACCGTCCCGTCGAGGCCGCAAGGGTGCGGATGCTCTCGCCGGAGTCGTACCTCTTGCCGAGGAGCGTCGCCAGCTTGCTGCGATCTACGCCCGTCACCCGCGTTCCCTTTTTTAGGGTCTCGGCCACATGTACCTCCCGTCGGCTTGGTTAGTGCGTTACAGATCTCCCATCGCAATGATCGGGCATGGCCGCGGGATTGGCCACCCGGATGGCATCAAATGATCAGTAATTTTTACCCGGCCATAGCGAAACCGTTGCCATCGGGCCACGCAAGCGCGGACTAAGGCAACGGCAGCCAGGCCTTACGCAAGAGCGACTAGGTCCGCGAAATCTTCGCTCCATGCGTCTTCCACGCCGTCGGGCAGTACGATAACGCGTTCCGGTGAAAGCGCTTCAACCGCACCTTCATCATGTGTCACAAGAACTATCGCGCCACGGAAGCTCCTCAGCGCCCCGAGAACCTCTTCCCTACTGGCCGGATCCAGGTTGTTCGTCGGCTCATCGAGCAGCAGCACGTTAGCGCCGGACACGACAAGAACGGCCAGCGCGAGCCGCGTCTTCTCGCCGCCGGAAAGCACGCCCGCCGGTTTTTCCACGTCATCGCCGGAGAACAGGAATGACCCGAGCACCTTGCGCTGCTCCGATTCGGTAAGGTTCGGCGCGGCGGTACGCATGTGCTCTAGGACCGTTCGCTGCGTTTGCAGCGTCTCATGCTCTTGAGCGTAATATCCGAGGCTGAGGCCGTGTCCGGGCGTGACTTTTCCCGTGTCTGGAGTTTCTACCCCGGCGAGTAGCCGAAGCAGGGTAGTCTTTCCCGCTCCGTTGAGCCCGAGCACTACCACCCGGCTGCCTCTGTCGACGGAAATGTCCACGCCGGAGAAAACCTCTTCAGACCCGTACGACTTCGACAGGCCGACCGCGGAAAGCGGGGTACGGCCGCACGACGCGGGGACCGGGAAGCGGAGCTTGGCCACCCGCTCCGATCTGCGCTCGGGCTCCACGGCGGCCAGCATCCGCTCGGCCCTGCGCTGCATGTTCTTCGCCGCCTGGGCCTTGGTCGCCTTGGCCCGCATCTTGTCCGCCTGCGCCATCAGGGCACTGGCCTGGCGGCCCGCGTTCGCCCACTCCCGCCTGCGGCGCCTCTCGTCGGTCTCGCGCTGCTGCAGGTAGGCGTGCCAGCCCAGGTTGTAGATGTCCAGGCAGGCCCGCTGGGCGTCGAGGTAGAACACCTTGTTCACCACGTCGGCGAGCAGGCCTGCGTCGTGGCTGATCACCACGAGGCCGCCGCGGTAGCTCTTGAGGTGGTCACGGAGCCAGGCCACCGAGTCCGCGTCCAGGTGGTTGGTCGGCTCGTCGAGCAGCATCGTCTCCGAGCCGCCGAACAGGATCCTGGCCAGTTCGACCCGGCGCCGCTGGCCGCCGGACAGGGTGTGCAGCGGCTGATGAAGCACCCGGTCGGGCAGGCCCAGGCTGGCGGTGATCGAGGCGGCCTGCGATTCGGCCGCGTAGCCGCCGAGCACCGCGAGGTGCTCTTCGAGCCTGCCGTACCTGCGGATGGCGGCCGCGTCGCCGGTGGCCATCGCCGCCTCGGCGGCGCGCAGGTCGGCGCGCAGCGTGTCCAGCCCGCGGGCGGACAGCACCCGGTCGATCGCCAGCACGTCGAGGTCCCCGGTCCGCGGGTCCTGGGGCAGGTAGCCGACGGTGCCCGAGCGGCGGACCGAGCCCGAGGCCGGCTGTGCCTCCCCCGCGAGCACCTTCGCCAGCGTCGTCTTGCCCGCGCCGTTCCTGCCGACAAGGCCGATCCGGTCCCCCGCGGCCACCTGGAATGACGCGCCATCGAGCAGCAGGCGCGCGCCAGCCCGCAGTTCGATTTCGCTTGCCACGATCATGATTTGCTGCTCCCGAGAACGGACGAAAATGGACCGGGGTTCGGGGAGAGCGTCCGGAACGGAATGGACGGGAAATGGACACACTTCTCCCCTGGAAGGTGTCTCTAATCCTCCGTCAGCAGCACGCCATCTAGTGTACTGCCTCGATCGGGTTCTGGCTCCGTCAGGCGGATGCGGATCGCGAGGAAGGCCTTCGGGGTATCCCTCAGTACGGCGAGCCGGGGGTCCGGAACGGTGAGGAAACGCTCCACGGCCCCCGATACGTCCATGGGCAGGCCCGAGATCGCGCGCCTGTCCCCGCCGAGCACAAGCGCGTCCAGCCGGCCCGCGGCGGCGAAGATCCCGGTGGCCGCGTCGGCTGCCGCGCGCAGTGCCGTCGCGGCCTGGTTCTCCCTGCGCCTGGCGAAACGGTGCTGGGACCAGCCGCCCGCCGCACTGCGGCCGTGCACCAGCCTGCTTCCGGCCTTCGAGCTCACCAGCCTGGGCGGTGAGCCGGAGAAGACGCCGACCGCGTAGCCGCCGAGGCGGACGAGCAGCACGCCCACAGTGCGATCGGCGAGTGCGTGCTCGGCCAGCGCCGCGGCGGCCGCGGCCGGGTCGGGCGGGCCAGGCAAGGGCGGCACTGGCAAGGGCGGCACAGGAGGGAAGGGGGAATGGCATTCGGCCGTGGCACCGTCCGCTGCGGTGAAGGTCACGGTGGCGCCGTCGGAGGCGCGCGAGATGCAAAGAGGGCCGCCGTGACGGCGGGCGAACTCCGTGAGCCACGGAGCTAGTCGTTCGGGCGGAATTTCTACCCAGCGTCCGCCACCAGCGGCCGGATTCTTCACTACGCGCTGCCTTATGGTGTTTACTATCCGTACCAGGTCCCAGAGGGCGAGGAACCTTGACATGAACCCCGTGACTAGGTCCGCGCCGGTGCCCGCGGCTGCGGTCGAGCGGGCACTGCCGAGGCCGCTCGGGATCCGGACAGGATTGGCGACCTGCTAGACTGACCTGTTCTACCTGGCCGACCTCAGATATTAAAGCCAAGGGCGCGCAACTGCTCGCGCCCGTCCTCTGTGATGCTCTCCGGGCCCCACGGCGGCATCCACACCCAGTTGATGCGGAAGTCGGAGACCACGCCGTCCAGCGCGTCCCTCGCCTGGTCCTCGATCACGTCGGTGAGCGGGCAGGCGGCGCTCGTCAGCGTCATGTCGATGGTCGCCACCCGGTCGGCGCCGACGCCGACGCCGTAGACGAGGCCGAGATCCACCACGTTGATCCCGAGTTCGGGGTCCAGCACGTCGCGCAGCGCCTCGAGCACGTCCTCCTGCTCCGGGGTGAGCTCCGCGGGCTCGGCCGCGTCATCAGCAGGGGCGCCGAG
>JBOHCG010000087.1:0-18276 GCA_050698735.1 Streptosporangiaceae bacterium
CTGACATCAACATCAGCGTCTGTGAAGGAGTGAGCGGACATGCTGGCTGCACCGCGCGAGGGCCTGACGGTTACCGATCTGGTCACGCGGGCGAGGAACGGCGACAGGCAGGCGTGGGACGCGCTGGTCGAGCGGTACGCCTCGCTGATCTGGTCCATCTGCCGCAGGTTCCGGCTGAGCGACGCGGACGCCGACGACGTCGGCCAGAACGTCTGGATGCAGCTGTTCGATCATCTGGACGGCTTGCAGTGCGCGGCCGCGCTGCCCGGCTGGCTCGCCACCACGACCCGGCGGGAATGCCTGCGGGTGCTGCGCACGGCGCAGGTACCGCAGCAGGGCGGCTGGGTGGACGCCGAGATGATGTCGGACCCG
Source organism: Streptosporangiaceae bacterium (assembly GCA_050698735.1). Taxonomy (GTDB): domain Bacteria; phylum Actinomycetota; class Actinomycetes; order Streptosporangiales; family Streptosporangiaceae; genus Palsa-504. Next base: position 373 of record JBOHCG010000087.1, read on the forward strand.
CTGGACGAGCCGGCCGAGCACGGGCTGCTGCAGGCCGAGCGGCACGCCGCGCTGCACGAGGCGTTCGGGCACCTGTCCCTGTTCGGCCAGCAGCTGATGGGCCTGCTCATCCAGGACCCGCCGCTGCCGTACGCCGAGATCAGCACCAGGCTGGGCATCCCGGTAGGCAGCATCGGGCCGAACCGCAGCCGGTGCCTGGACCAGATGCGCCGTCACCCGGCGATCGCGGCGCTGATCAACGCCGACCGCGGTGACCGCGGCACCGAATTCGGCCGGAACCGCGGTGCGGGCCGGTGCGTCCAACGCTCAGTCATCGCAGCGGGGGTGGGAAGATGAGCAAGTTGAGCGTTCGCGGCGGCGGGTATGCCGTCGTGCCGCTGGCCGTGGGGCTGCTGGCCGGATGCGCGGCCGCCATGGCAGCACAGCCGCACGCCGCCGGTCAGCCGGCCGGCCGGGTGACCGGTCACCTGGTCATGGAGGGCGGCCCGATCCAGCCGGGCCAGCAGCAGCCGCCGGTCCGATCGATCCCTGGCACGGTGACGTTCACCGCGGCCGGGCACCGGCCGACGTCGATCCAGGTCGGCACCTCGGGGACGTTCTCGGTCCGGCTGGCGCCCGGCAGGTACAAGGTCTCTGCCAAGTCGCCGCGGATCATCGAGGTCGACGGCGGGCACGACCGCGAGCTGCCGTGCTCGCAGCCGCTGTCGGTGACCGTCAAGGCCGAGCACCCCGCCGCCATCACGCTCGCCTGCATCGTCCCGTGAGCGACGTGCCGCCGCCGCTAGGTCAGGGCAGGTCGACGGACAGGCCGTCATAGGCCGCGAAGACGCGGACCGGTCCGCCGGCGTGCTTGGCCGTCAGCTCGTCGATCTCGGCATCGGTGCGCCACGGGTCGTGGTGGAACAGCGCAAGCTGCCTGGCTCCGGCTTTCTGGGCGAGCCCGACCGCGTATTCGATCGCGGAGTGGCCGAGGAAGGCAAGCCGCGGGAACTCCGCCGCGGTGTGCTGGCAGTCGTGCACGAGGAGGTCGACGCCCTCGCATAGCGCGATGGCGTCCTCGTGGTAGGCGCCCAGGCCGTCGGGGCCCGGGCCGAGACCGATCGGGCTGTGATCGGAAAGATAGGCCAGCGCGGAATTGCCGTCGCTGACCCGGTAGCCGAACGTGCGGCCGCCCTTGTGCGGGATCTCGCGGACATCCACCGAGAAGCCCTCGAACTCGTGGCGCCCCGGAGCGATGGCGTTGAACGTCCAGCCGTCGCCGAGCTGCCCGGGCCGGATCGGGAAATGCGGCGGCGAGATCGCCCTGGCCAGCAGCTCCTCCGGATCCGCGCCCTGTTCGGGCAGGTACACGTCGACCCGGTGACCGGGCAGCGTGCCGCTGCGGAAGAACGGCATGCCATGGGTGTGATCCCAGTGCAGGTGGCCGAGCAGGATGGTGCCGCGGAACGGCTGACCTTCCAGCACGGCCGAGAGCTGCTGCAGACCCGTGCCCGCGTCGAGAACGACCGTCGGCAGCTGCCCCTGACGGGCCAGCGCGACGCACGAGGTGTACCCGCCATAGCGCGACTGGGCGGCGCCGCTGACCGGCGTCGAGCCGCGGGTGCCGCAGAAATGAGCCCGCATCGCATCAGCATGCCCTACCACGGAACTCGCCGCACGCCTACGTTAATGGAAGGGCGATGCGGTCGGAGTGGACAAGGTGGCCGGGGATTTGCAGAGCGGGACGCGGGCCAGGCTGCTCGGCGTGTTCGCCCACCCGGACGACGAGACGTTCTGCGCGGGCGGCACGTTCGCCAGGTACGCGGCGGACGGCGCGGAGATCATGGTGGTGTCCGCGACCCGCGGCCAGGCCGGCCGGATCCGCGACGCGAGGGTGGGTACCCGGCGCACGATCGCGGCGGTCCGCGAGGCCGAGCTGCGGCTGGCATGCGAGCGGCTGGGCGTGGCGCACGTGCGGTGCTGGGATTACCTCGACGGCGCCGTCGCCGAGGCCGACTTCACCCAGCTGACCGCGCGGGTCGCGCGGCTGATCGGGGAGTTCCGGCCGCAGGTAGTGATCAGTTTCGGGCCAGATGGCGGCTACGGGCACCCCGATCACATCACGATCAGCGCGGCCGTCACAGCGGCCTGCCTGCAGGCCGCCGGCCCGTACCGGCCCGACCGGCTGTACCACAGTTACTTCCCGCCGCATGACGTGCTGCTGATGGAGCGGCTGGCCCGCTGGCTGACCAGCCAGTCCGGCCGGTTCGCCGGGACGATGGACTTCGTGCACGCGATGCTGCTGATGGCCGGGGAGGCCGGCACGATGGGCTTCGTCCGGGACCACGCGCGGGTGGACTGGTATCCGGCCGGGTGCTACGTGGTCGAGCAGGGCGAGCCCGCCAGCGAGCTGTTCATGATCCTGTCCGGGTACGCCGACGCGTGGCAGGAACTGCCCGACGGGAGCCGCAGGGAACTGCGGCGGATGGGACCCGGAGAGTTCTTCGGCGAGCTGGGGGTGGCCGGCAACCGGCCGCGCAGCGCCCACGTGGTGGCCGCGGAAGATCTGACCTGCCTGGTGCTCTCACCGGAGGCGCCGACCGCGTACGCCGGGCGGGGCGAGGGCGCGCGGCTGCCCGGTCCGCTCCCCGGCCAGGCCACCGCCGGGCCCGCCGTGGGTGGCCTGGCCGCGGATGGCCTGGCGACGGCCCGGCTGGACGTCACCGGCCACATCAAGGCGAAGGTCGGCGCGCTGTGCGCATACCGCAGCCAGTTCCCCATGGAGCAGGACATGTTCCCTGACTTCCTGCTCAGTGAGCTGTTCGGCCAGGAGTACTTCATCCAGGTGCTGCCGCCGCGCGGGGTCGATACCACGCTGCTCTGAGCGGCCAGCCGTCACTTCTCAGCCAGCACGGCGCTGTTGACCTCAATGTACCGACAGGAAGCGGCCCAGGCCCCGCCTGGTGGCAAGCACGATCAGCCGGTCGCCCGCGGCCAGCAGGTAGCCGCGGCGCGGCGACCAGTCAAGCCCGGCGGCTCCGCTGACCTGCAGCGCCAGCACCCGGGCATCTCCGTGCTGCTCGGTGTCCCTGACGAGGCTGCCGGCCAGCCTCGGCTGGTCGGCGACCTGGACGGCCGCGATCAGCAGCACGTGGCGGCCCACCGCGATGGTCCGCAGCACCTGGTGCTCGAGCATCGCGGCGGCGAAGGCCGGCGCGGCCAGGTACGGCACGCTGCGCGATACCGTGTTGCCGATCGTCTTCTGCAGTCGTTCTGCCAGGTCGTCGTCGGCGAGCCGGAGCACGATGCGCAGATCCGCACGCAGCGACCGCGCGTTCAGCGCGGTCTCCAGATTCACCACGTCCACGCTGGTCACCGAGACCAGGGCCAGGCAGGTCTCCAGGCTGGCGGCGCGCAGCGTCTCCTCGCGGAAGGCGTCGCAGGCCCGCGTGGAGGTTGCCCACGTCGTCCTGCCAGAGGATGGCAAGCGCCCGCGCCGAGGAGACGCCGGCGTCGGCGAAGGCCTCGGTGCTCAGCTCGGGATGCTCGAGCACGCGCACCCCCTGCAGCGCGGCCAGCCGCGGCCCGTGGTTGCGCTGCCTGGATGGCAGGATGACGGTCACCCGCTCGCCGTACCTGGAGGTCAGCTCCTCGGTGATGCGGTAGGCCAGCGGCCCGTCACCGCAGACGATGAGGTGATCGCCATGACGATCCGCGCGCCCGGGAAGCGCAGGCATGCGGCGATAATAGTGGCCCCAGCGCGAGTAAGTGGGTACGGAACGTGCACCACCGCTCGTTCGGTAAAAAAATGGTTCTAAGGGCTTTCTTCTTCTTCAGGAGCCCAGCTCGTCCCTGGCGGCGGCGAAGGCGGCGGCCGCGAGCTCCAGGTCGGCCCGGGTGTGCGCGGCGGACAGCTGGGTCCTGATCCTGGCCTTGCCGACCGGCACCACCGGGTAGCTGAAGCCGATCACGTAGATGCCCCTGGCCAGCAGCAGGTCGGCCAGCCGGGCGGCGCGGGCCGCGTCGCCGATCATCACCGGGACGATCGGGTGGTCGCCTGGCAGGATGTCGAAGCCGAGCTCGGTCATCCTGGCGCGGAACCACGCGGTATTCTCGCGCAGCCGGGCCCGCAGGTCGTCGCCGCTCTCCAGCAGGTCAAGCACGGCGAGCGAGGCGCCCACCACGGCGGGCGCGACCGAGTTGGAGAACAGGTAGGGGCGGGACCGCTGGCGGAGCAGGTGGATGATCTCACCGCGGCCGCTGGTGTAGCCGCCGCTCGCGCCGCCGAGCGCCTTGCCAAGCGTGCCTGTCACTATGTCGACTTTGTCGGCGACGTCGTGCAGTTCGGGGGTGCCGCGGCCGGTCGGGCCGACGAAGCCGACCGCGTGCGAGTCGTCGACCATGACCATCGCCTGGTAGCGCTCGGCCAGCTGGCAGATCTCATCCAGCGGGGCGACGTAGCCGTCCATGGAGAACACGCCGTCGGTGGCGATCAGCCGCCGCCTGGCATCGGCGCTCGCCTCCAGCTGCGCCTCGAGGTCGTGCATGTCGCGGTTGCGGTAGCGCAGCCGGCGCGCCTTGCACAGCCTGACGCCGTCGATGATCGAGGCGTGGTTGAGCTCGTCGCTGATGACGGCGTCCTGGTCGCCGAGCAGGGTCTCGAACAGGCCGCCGTTGGCGTCGAAGCAGGAGGAGTACAAGATCGTGTCGTCGGTGCCGAGGAACGCGGAGATGCGCTCCTCAAGCAGCTTGTGCACGTCCTGGGTGCCGCAGATGAACCGGACGCTGGCCAGCCCGTAGCCCCAGCGGTCCAGCGCCTGCTTGGCCGCCTCGACGACGCGCGGGTCGTCGGCCAGGCCCAGGTAGTTGTTCGCGCAGAAGTTGAGTACCTCGTTGTCCTGCACGCGGATGCTCGAGCCCTGCGGGCTCTGGATGACCCGCTCGGCCTTGTAGAGGCCGTCGGCCCTGATCTGGTCGAGTTCGGCCCTGATCTGCTGCTGCGATTCGACGAACACTCCAGCTGGCTCCTTGCGATCGTCATTAGGTCCAGGTGAGGACCACCTTGCCGCACTGAGCTCCGCGGACCGTAGCGAAGGCCCGCTCGAAGTCGGCGGCGTCGTACCTGTGCGTGATCACCGGCGAGATGTCCAGGCCGGACTGGATGAGCACCGACATCTCATACCAGGTCTCGAACATCTGGCGGCCGTAGATGCCCTTGATCGTGATCATGTTCGTGACCAGGTGTGCCCAGTCGATGCCGAACTCGTGCGTGGGCAGGCCCAGGATCGCGACCTTGCCGCCGTGGGTCATGCTGGCCAGCATGTCGCGCAGCGCGGCGGGCACGCCGGACATCTCCAGGCCGACGTCGAAGCCCTCCTGCATGTTCAGCTCGCGCATCACGTCGGCGGGCGTGGTCGACCTGGCGTCGGCGGCCATCGTGACGCCGATGCTTCGGGCAAGCTCCAGCCGGTACGGCGAGACGTCGCTGACCACCACGTGCCTGGCGCCCGCGTGCCCGGCCACGATCGCGGCCATCAGGCCGATCGGGCCGGCCCCGGTGATCAGCACGTCCTCGCCGAGGACCGGGAACGTGAGCGCGGTGTGCACGGCGTTGCCGAACGGGTCGAAGATCGCCGCGACGTCGAGGCCGGTACCCGGCGGGTGCCGCCACACGTTCGTCGCCGGCAGCGCGATGAACTCCGCGAACGCGCCCGGGTGGTTGACGCCCACCGCCTTGGTGTGCGCGCACTGGACCCGGCGGCCCGCCATGCAGTTCCTGCACCGCCCGCAGACCAGGTGGCCCTCGCCGCTGACCAGGTCGCCGCCTTGCAGGTCGTGGACGTCGGTGCCGACCTCGACGATCTCGCCGACGAACTCGTGACCGACGACGAGCGGCACGGGCACGTTCGCCTGCGCCCAGCCGTCCCACTCGAAGATGTGCAGGTCGGTGCCGCACACGCCGGTGCGGAGCACCTTGATCAGCACGTCGTCCCTGCCGATCACGGGGACCGGCACGTCCTCCAGCACGAGGCCAGGCTCGGCCTTGGCCTTGACCAGCGCCTTCATCCGGCGACCCTTGATTGCATCGGCTCTCCTCCGGCCACCAAGGGTACGCGCCGCCGGCGGCCCGAAGGTGCAGCCGTTCCTTGGCCCGGTCGCGGTAGCCTGCCCTAGGATAATTGCCGCGGAATGTCGATCCTGCAGCGCCTACCAGTGGAGCACCTCGACCTGGAAGCTCGCCTCGACGTTCACCGACTCGAGCAGCAAGGGCATGATCGCGTCCGACTTCAGCCCCGGCGGCGGCAACGGGCACGTCTACCTGTGGAGCATCCACTCCTGATCCGGGCCTATTCCCTTTTGCAGGTGCGGCGCGCAGAGTAGGGCCAGGAGGTAGGGCTGGCGTGGGTGACGCGATCGTGGGGGTGGTGGCCAACCCGCTGTCCGGTCGCGACATCAGGCGCCTGGTCACGCAGGCCTCGGTGTTCCCCACCGCCGAGAAGGCCAACATGATCGTGCGGATGCTGACCGCGTTCGGCGCGGTCGGGGTGCAGCGAGTGCTCGTCGGCACGGACCTCGGCGGGATCTCCGCCGCCGTGTTCCGCGCCGTGGAGCGGCGTGGCACGGCCGGCACGGGCGGGCGGTGGCCGGAGGTGGAGTTCCTCGACGGGCGGCCGATCCGGCAGACGGCGCAGGACACGATCGACGCGGTGCGCCGGATGGTGACCGCGGGGGCGCGGGTCATCGTCTGCCTCGGCGGCGACGGGACCGCCAGGGTCGCCGCCTCGGCGGCCGGCGACGTGCCGATGCTCGCGCTGTCGACCGGGACCAACAACGTGTTCCCCGCGGTGCGGGAGGCGACGGTCGCGGGGCTCGCGGCGGGGTTGGTGGCGACCGGTGCGGTGGCCGTGTCCGGCGAGCGCGCCAAGGTGCTTGAGGTGCGGGCGGGCGACCGGGTGGAGACGGCGCTCGTCGACGTCGCGGTGTCGACAGAGCGGCACGTGGGCAGCCGGGCGATCTGGGACCCGGCGACGGTCACGCAGATATTCTGCGCGTTCGCCGAACCCGACGCGGTCGGCCTGTCCAGCATCGCGGGCCAGCTGTGCCCGGTGCTTCGCACCGACCCGCAGGGGGTCGCGGTGCGGCTGGACCCCGGCGCGGACCGGCGGGTGCTCGCGCCGATCGCGCCTGGCCTGGTCGTGCCGGTGGGGGTGGGCGAGGTCGCGCCGATGGAGTGCGGAACCTGGTACCCGGTCGACGCGCCAGCCGGCGTCATCGCGGTGGACGGCGAGCGCGAGCTCGCCTTCGGGCCCGGCGGACGGCCCGCCGCGCGGCCCGTGGTCAGGCTGCGGCCCGACGGGCCGCGGTGCGTGGACGTGCCCGCGGTCCTCGCGGCCGGCGCGCGGCAGGGGCTGCTGGTACGTGATCGTTCTTCTAGGGAGGCTGTCAGATGACCGGCACGGTGGAGCGGAAGGCGCTGACCCGCGAGCAACTGCTCGGCGCCTACCGGATGATGCGGGCGATCAGGGAGTTCGAGGAACGCGTGCACAAGGAGTTCGCGACCGGCGAGATCCCGGGGTTCGTCCACCTGTACGCGGGCGAGGAGGCCTCGGCGGCCGGCGTGTGCGGCAACCTGGATGACCGGGACACGATCGCGAGCACCCACCGGGGGCACGGCCACTGCATCGCGCGGGGCGTGGACATGGGCGAGATGATGGCCGAGATCTACGGCCGCAAGACCGGCAGCTGCCACGGCAAGGGCGGGTCGATGCACATCGCCGACCTGTCCAAGGGCATGCTCGGCGCGAACGGCATCGTCGGCGGCGGGCCGCCGCTCATCTGCGGGACGGCGCTGGCCGCCAAGATCAAGGGCACAGGCGGGGTCAGCGTCGCGTTCTTCGGCGACGGCGGGTCCAACCAGGGCACGACGCTTGAGTCGATGAACCTGGCCTCGGTGTGGGACCTGCCGGCCATCTTCGTCGCGGAGAACAACGGGTACGCCGAGACCACGTCCAGCACCTGGTCGGTGGCCAGCGACAACATCGCCGACCGCGCGGCCGGGTTCGGCATGCCCGGCGTCGTCGTGGACGGCTTCGACTTCTTCGCGGCGCACGAGGCGGCGAGCGAGGCGATCCTCCGGGCCCGTTCCGGCGGCGGGCCGACGCTGATCGAGATGAAGTTCACCCGGTATTTCGGCCACTTCGAGGGCGACCAGCAGACCTACCGGGCCGGCGAGGTGGAGCACGCGCGGGCCGAGCTTGACTGCCTGAAGCGCTTCGCGGACCGGGTGCTGGCCACCGGGGAGCTGTCGGCGGCCGACCTGGATGTGGTCGACGGCGAGGTCGCGGCGGAGGTCGACGCGGCGGTGGCCGCGGCCAGGGCCGCTCCGCTGCCGACCGAGGCGGACCTGCTCACCGACGTCTACGTCCGGTACTGACGGGAGGCTGGCCATGGCACGCAGCATCACCTACCGCGAGGCGCTGAACGAGGCGCTAGCTCAGGAGATGGAGCGCGACCCGAGCGTCATCGTGATGGGCGAGGACAACGCCGGGGGCGCCGGGGCGCCCGGAGCCGACGACGCCTGGGGCGGCGTGCTCGGCGTCACCAAGGGGCTGTACCACAGGTTCCCGGGCCGGGTGCTCGACACGCCGATCTCGGAGTCCGCGTTCATCGGCGCCGCGATCGGGGCGGCCACGGCGGGCCTGCGCCCGGTGGCCGAGCTCATGTTCGTCGACTTCATGGGGGTCTGCTTCGACCAGATCTACAACCAGGCGGCGAAGTTCCGGTACATGTTCGGCGGCAAGGCGGTCACGCCGGTCGTGATCCGGACCATGTACGGGGCCGGGCTGCGCGCCGCGGCGCAGCACTCGCAGTGCCTGTACCCGCTGTTCACCCACATCCCCGGACTGAAGGTCGTGCTGCCGTCCACGCCGTACGAGGCGAAGGGCCTGATGACCCAGGCGATCAGGGACGACGACCCGGTCATCTTCTTCGAGCACAAGGCGCTGTACGACACGTCAGGCCCGGTGCCGGAGGAGAGCTATGTGATCCCGTTCGGCGAGGCGAACGTGGTGCGCGAGGGCGGGGACGTGACGATCGTGACGCTGGGGCGGATGGTGCACGTGTCGCTGTCGGCCGCGGACTCGCTGGCCGCCTCGGACGGCGTGCAGTGCGAGGTCATCGACCTGCGGACGACCAGCCCGCTGGACTCCGGCACCGTGCTGGAGAGCGTCGAGGGCACCGGCAGGCTGGTGGTGGTGGACGAGGCGCACCCGCGCTGCTCGATGGCGTGCGACATCTCCGCGCTCGTCGCGCAGAAGGCGTTCGGCTCGCTGCGGGCGCCGATCGAGATGGTAACCGCGCCGCACACGCCGGTGCCGTTCTCTACCGCGCTGGAGGACCTTTACATCCCGGACGCGCAGCGGGTGGTGAACGCGGTCAAGGCGGTTACCGGGTGGACGCGGTTATGGATCCGCGGATCCTCCCGGTGACCATGCCCAAGTGGGGTCTTTCGATGAAGCTCGGGAAGATCACCGGCTGGCTCGTCGCCGCTGGCGACTCGGTCGCGGTCGGCGACGAGCTCGCGGACATCGAGACGGAGAAGATCACCGGGACGCTGGAGGCTGCTTCGGCCGGGCCGGTGCGCCGGCTGGTCGCTTCCGTGGGTGAGGACGTGCCGGTCGGCGGCACGATCGCGCTCATCGCCCCGGCCGAGGTGGGCGAGGAGGAGCTGGACGCCGCGGTCGCGGCGGCGCGCGCGGTGATCGACGCCGGGGTTCCGGTCGATGACGGGGACGGGGCGGTCGTCGAGACGGTATCGGTCGGCGGTCGGCCGGTCAGGTACGCGGGGGTCGGTGACTCCGGGGACGTGGTGCTGCTGGTCCACGGGTTCGGCGGCGACCGCAACTCGTGGCTGTTCCTGCAGGAGCCGCTGGCCGCTTCTTTCCGGGTGTACGCGGTTGACCTGCCGGGACACGGCGCATCGGGCAAGGACGTGGGCTCTGACGACGCGCTGGACGTGCTGGCTGACGCCGCGGTCGGCGTGCTCGACGCTGTCGGCGCTTCCCGTGCGCACCTGGTGGGTCACTCGATGGGCGGGGTTGTCGCGCTCGCGGTCGCGGCCAGGGAACCGGGGCGAGTTCGCTCGCTCACGCTGATCGCGCCCGCGGGCTTCGGGGCTGCCATTAATGCTGCCTTCCTGCGCGGCTTCGCCGACGCGCAGACTCGGCGCGAGCTCAAGCCCGTGGTCGGCCAGCTGTTCGCCGACGATCAGCTGGTGACCCGCCAGCTCGTCGAGGACCTGCTCGCCTACAAGCGGCTCGACGGGGTGAGCGAGGCGCTGCACGTACTGCTGGATATGCTGCTGGGCGGCGACGAGCAGCGGACGTATTCGGCCGGGCTGCTGGAGTCTTTTGCAGCGGATAGCGCGGCGCCTGTCACGGTGATCTGGGGTGGTGCGGACCGGATCATCCCGGCCGCGCAGGCCGCAGCGGTGACCGGGGCGGACGTGGTTATCGTTGACGGCGCCGGGCACATGCCGCACATGGAGCGGCCGGCCGAGGTGCAGGCCGCGATCGAGCAGACCATCGCCCGGGCGGGCTGAGTCGGGATTAGGGGTGCCGTGGTGCACGTGGTGGTGACGGGGGGAGGCGGGTTCCTCGGTGCGCGGCTGGCCCGTGAGCTGCTGGCGGCCGGGTCGCTGGAGGCGGCGGGCGGCGAGGCTCGGCCGCTGACCAGGCTGACGCTGATCGACCAGGCGCCGGTGCCCGAGGATCTGGCCGCCGACGAGCGGGTGGCGGCGATCCGCGGCGATCTGGGCGCGCTACTCGGCCCGGGCGGGGCCGGGGCGCTGGGCGGGGCGGAGGTGATCTTCCACCTGGCCGCGGCGGTCAGCGGGGAGTGCGAGGCGGACTTCGACCTGGGCCTGCGGGCTAACCTGCGGGCCGCCGAGGCGCTGCTGGCGTGCTGCCGGGCCGCGGGCAGTCGGCCCGTGGTGGTGTTCGCGAGTTCGGTGGCGGTGTTCGGCGGCTCGGCGGAGCATCCCCTCCCGGACCTGATCGAGGATCACACCCTGCCCGTGCCGCAGACCAGCTACGGGACGCAGAAGTTCATGATGGAGCAGTTGCTGGCCGACTACACCCGCAAGGGCTTCCTTGACGGGCGGGCGGTGCGGCTGATGACGGTCAGCGTGCGGCCGGGACGGCCCAACGGGGCGGCGTCCGGCTTCCTTTCCGGCATCATCAGGGAGCCGCTGGCCGGACTTCGCGCCACCTGCCCGGTCAACCCTGGCACGGAGGTCGCGCTCGCCTCCCCCGACAAGGCCATCGCCGCGCTGCTGTGCGCGGCCCGGTCACCGGCGCAGGCGTGGGGCCGCTCCGCGGTCACCATGCCCGCGCTCACCCTGACCGTCGCCGAAATGGTCGCGGCACTGGCCCGGGTCGCCGGGCCGCAGGTCAGCGCGCTGATCGACTGGGTTCCCGACCCGGTGGCCGCCGGGATGTTCGCCAACTGGCCGGCCCGCATCCGCGCGGACCGTGCGGCGGCACTCGGCATGGCGCCGGACCCGGACTTCGAGTCCGTGATCCGGATGCACCTGGCCGAGACCCGTTCCGGCGGCGCAGGGTTACCGGCCCTACCGGCCGGGGAGCTTGGCGGCTTGGCCCGGCTTGGCCCGGCTTGTCGCGTGCTAGCGACCGGGGAGCTTGGCGGTCATCAGGCGCCGCAGGCGCAGGATCTCGGTGTCGCGCGCCTGCAGGACCGGCTCGACCACGTTCATCGCGGCGTGCACGGCGGCCTCCGGGTCACCAGGGATGCCGTGCCGCAGGAAGCTGCGGGCCAGCGCCCGCCTGAGCAACTCCGCGGTGACGGTCAGCAGGTCTGCGGGCTCCTTGCCGGGTCCGGATGCCGCCGCGGTGCCGCGCGCAGCGCGGCCGGTGCGCCCTGCGGGACCGCGCGGGTTCGGGCGGGGACTCGCGAGCGGGTTGGTGCGGCGGCTGCGGCCCGATGAGCGCGTGCCCCGTCGCCCGGGCGCCGGGGCAGCCCCGGGATCGGGATCGTCCGGCACGCAGAACAACGGGACCATGACCGCCGACTCCGGCGGAGCCGGGCTGGCCCCCGCCTGTTTTGGTAGGGTCGGCTCCGGGAGCATTGGCGTGACCTTCCTTTCCGGGATAGTCTGCACAACGCTAATGCTCCCCCTCTGATACCTCCATGTCACATATGTCCAGGTCACACGGCGTGTCTTTGTTATTCCGGAGCGCTTTCCCGCGAGCCTGGACGGCAATTCTTAACCTGGCCTTCGGGGCGCATTCATGGACCGGTATCGAAAACTTGCGCGATAAGACCGGAGGGGCAGGTGCGGGTCAGGCGGGCCAGACGACGGGGAAGAGGGGGTGGGCCATGGGGGCGCCGTCGGGGAGTTCGGTGCGGAGGGTTTCGAAGGGCGGGCTGGTGCGCCAGGGGCGCGGGGCGTGGCGGGCGCCGGCGGACAGGTAGCGGAGGGACAGGATGCGGCGGCGGGTCTGGTAGGGGAAGCCGGGGGCGCCGTGCACGGTGAGGAAGTCGAAGAAGATAGCGTCCCCGGGTTGCAGGGCGTAGCGGCGGATGTCGAACGCGCCGGGTTCTGCGTCGATGTCGGGCAATTCGGCCAGGCTGCCCTCGGGGAACCAGCGCGCCTCGCGGTGCAGGAACGTGCGGGGCATCAGCCAGGGGCCGCGGTGCGAGCCAGCCACTAGTTCCAGGCAGCCCGCCTCGGGCACCGGGTCCACCGCGATCCACGCGCTCACGCCGCGGCCGTCCACGTTGTAGTACGGCTGGTCCTGGTGCCACGGGGTGCGCTGCCTGGTCATGCCCTCCTTGACCAGGACGTGGTCGTGGTAGAAGCGGACCTGCTCGGTCGCCATCAGCGCGGCGGCCGCGGCGGGCACCCGTGAGTGCCTGGCCAGCCGCTCGATCTGGGGTATCTCCTGCCACCGGCAGAAGTCCTCGGTGAAGGCACCCGGGTCGTCGGCGCCGCTGGCCGCCTGTGCCAGCGGGCCCGGCCGGGCCAGCACGGCCTCGATCGCCTCGGCCGCGGCGGCCACCTCTCCGGCATCGAGAACCTGGCGCAGGCAGACGACGCCGTCCCTTGCGAAGGCCGCGACCGCCGCGTCGTCGACGAGCGCCGAACTCATGGGCCGAACTCTATGCGCAACATGTTGGCCGCGAACAGACAATTGGGGCGCGTGCGGCGTTAGCATCCAGGAAAAACTGAGGAGGGGTGGCCATGCCAGAGACGCCATTCGAGATCGGGGCCAGCGTCCATTGCACCGACGGGCCCTGCGGCCACGTGATCCGCGTGGTCATCAATCCGGTCGCCAAGGCGATCACCCACCTCGTCGTGGGCCCCAGGCTCGAGCACGGGAGCCACATCGACCGGCTCGTTCCCGTTGACCTGGCCGAGGCCACGGCGGACGGGATAAGGCTCGGCTGCACGATGTCGGAGTTCGAGCACCTCGACCCGGCCGAGGAGACCGAGTTCCTGCCCGCCGGCGGCTTGCCGGGGTACCTCGGGTATGGCTCGGAGCAGGCGCTGAGCTGGCGGTACTACGGGCTGGCCTGGGGCGAGGGCACCGGGGACCCGGACGGCCTGGACAGCAGCGCCGGCCCTGGCCGGGAGAACTTCAGGCGTGTCGTCAAGTACGACTCGGTGCCGCTCGGCGATGTCCAGATCCGGCACGGCGATTCGGTTCACGCCACCGACGGGGAGATCGGCAAGGTCGAGGGCTTGGTCATTGACCCGGACAACCACCAGGTGACGCACGTTCTGCTACAGGAGGGGCACCTGTGGGGCCAGAAGGAGGTGGCGATCCCGATCGGCGCGGTCACCTCCGCCGACGCGGGGATCCGGCTCAACCTCTCCAGGGAGCAGGTGGAGAACCTGCCGCCGGTACCCATCGATAGGTAGTCACCGGACCCGGGACGGGAACCACCGTACGTTCTGAATAAAAATAGAGATTTTTACCGAACGAGCGGTGGTGCACGGTCCGCGACCACCAATCCGATCGCGGGTTTCGGCGGCAACCTGGGTCGGCGCTTGCCCTAGCTGTGAGCAGAGAGGAAACTGAGGCACAAAGCTCACCAAGGGGAGGAATGGTCGATGAAGACCAGCACGGACCGGATCCTGACGACGCACACCGGCAGCCTGCCTCGGCCCGCGGACCTGACCGACCGGCACGACGAGGAGGCGGTGCCGGCGGCGGTGCAGGAGACGGTCCGGCGCCCACTGGACGCGGGCGTGGACATCGTCAACGACGGCGAGGTCAGCAAGCCGAGCTACGCCGGCTACGTGACCGAGCGGCTGACCGGCTTCACCGGCGATCCCATCCCGGGAGGTGAGCAGGGAGGAGTTCCGGCGGGTGGTGGCCATGCGGCTGGCGGCGATCGACCATGCCACCGTGGCCGGCCGGTCCAACGTGATCGCGGGCAGCGACTGCGGGTTCGCCGCCTTCGTGCCCGTCGACCCGGCGATCACCTGGGCGAAGCTGGGCGCGATGGCCGAGGGCGCCCGGCTGGCCAGCGGGCGGCTGTGGAAGGCCGCCGCGTAGCGGGCCTTGCCCTGTTTGGTCGCTCAGGCCGCGTCGTGGAAGACCAGGCCTAGGGTGAAGCGCTGGCCGGAGCGGATCACCGAGACGCCGTGCTTGACCGGGGCGGCGTACCAGCCACGGGCGCCTTGCACCGGGCGGTCGCGGGTGGTGAAGACCAGGCCGTGGCCGTGCGGGATGAGGGTGGCGGTGGCGCGGGACTGGGCCCGGGGGCGCTGCTCGTAGAGCAGGAACTCGCCCCCGGTGTGGTCCGCGCCCGGATCGCTGAGGTTGACCACGACCTGCAGCGGGAATACCAGGTCGCCGTAGAGGTCGCGGTGCAGCGCGTTCCAGTCTCCGGCCCGGTAGCGGAGCAGGATCGCGGTGGTCTTCTTCTGGCCAGCGGCGTGGCACTGCTCCAGCCAGTCCTGCAGGCTGTCCGGCCAGGGCGCGACCCGGCCGAGCCTGGTCCACCAGTCGCGGGCGATCGGCAGCAGCCAGGGCCACAGCGCGTGTTTCAGCGCGGTGACTTCCCCGGGGAACGGCTCGGCGAAGTAGCGGTACTCCCCCTCGCCGAACCGGTGCCGCGCCATGTTGACGGTGGAGCGGAACCTGGCGCCGTCCGGGTACAACGCCGCGATGCCGGCCGCCTCGTCCGGGGTGAGCAGCGGTCCGGTCAGGCCGCAGCCGTAGGCTTCGAGGTCGGCGCGGACCGCGGCCCAGTCGGTGGCCTCGACCCGGGCTGCCGCGTTCATGCGGCCTCCTCGAGGGAAAGCAGGGTGCGCTTGGCCTCGGGGCCGCCGCGGTAGTTGCCGATGCGGCCGTCGGAGAGGACGACCCGATGGCACGGCACCACGACGGGGAGCGGGTTGGTGGCGCAGGCGGTGGCGGCGGCGCGGATGGCCCTCGGGTTCCCGGCCAGCCTGGCAACGGCCGCGTAGCTCGCGGTGTGGCCGTAGCCGATCTCGGGCAGGTGGCTCAGCACCGTGCGGCGGAACCCGGCGCAGAGCCGCCAGTCGAGCGGCAGGTCGAAGCCGCGCCGCTGGCCGGCGAAGTACTCCGCGAGTTCGCGCGCGGCCGCGTCCAGGCGGGCCGGGACGTACAGGACGCGCGGGCTGATCTTGTCGGATAGGGCTTGCAGGACCGCGTCGTGGCCCTCGCCGACGAATGCGACCCGGACCAGGCCCTCCTCGGTGGCGGCCAGCAGCAGCGGGCCGACCGGGCTGTCCACCGTCCGGTAGGCGACGTCGAGGAGGCCCTCGGAGTCGGCGGCGGCGGCGAGCCGCTCGCGCAGCACGGCAAGGTGATCAGGGGTGTCGGGGAAGGCCCGCGTCAGGTCAGCGTCGATGTTCATTGGAGTGTTCCTTTTGCATAAGAGCGCCGGAGGCTGGCGATGCCGTCGGCGGCGGCACGGCGGGCGGCGTCGGTGCTGCCGCCCAGGATCGCCGCGATCTCCGCGTACGGCAGCCCGGCCAGGTAGTGGTAGGCGACGGCCAATTTCTGCTTTGTCGGCAGCTCGGCGAGCGCCTTAGCTATGTCGGCCGTGCCGTCGGTCTTGTCCTCGGTAGCCCGATCCGGCGGGTCGGCGACAGGGACCGCGCGGCGGGCGGCCGCGCGGGTGACGTCGATGGCCTTGCGGTGCGCGATCGTCACCAGCCAGGCCTCGACGTTGGCGTCGGCCGGGAGGCCGGGATAGGCCTTCATGGCGGACAGGAACGTTTCCGACCAGGCGTCGTCGGCGTCGGCGGGACCGAGGACGGCCCGGCAGACCCGCAGCACGGTTCCGCCGTGCGCGGCGACGACAGCCTCGAATGGTTGCTTGCCTGTCATGCCCGGAAGACGTCCCTGGGCGGCATTTCGTGAGATGGCGCTCCGGGTCAGGTGTCCTCGCGGACGAGCTGGCGGCCGCGGGTAGCCGCGCGCAGGTCCTCGGCGAGGCGCTCGAAGGCGGGCAGCGCGGCGACGAGGGCGGCCTCCTGCTCGGCGGGCATGCCCGCCAGGCACTCGGAGATGATGGCGGTGCGCTGGGCGGTGATCCTGTCGTACCTGCGCCGGCCCTCGGGGGTGACCTCGACCCGTGCGGCGCGGAAGTCCTCCGGGTCGCGCAGCCGGCGGATCAGGCCCATCGAATCGAGCTTGCCCACCACCCGGGACAGCATGGTGGGGTTGAGGCCCTCGATGTCGGTGAGTTCGGCGAGGCTCAGCGGTCCGCGCATGGCGGTCACACCGAGCACGGACGCCTGGGTCGGGGTGAGCCCCTCGCCGGTAGGGGCGGCCTGCAACTGGCGGGCGAGCCGCAGCACGACGCGCCTGAGCCGGATTACCGTGTCCTGATCCATGCTTGTGGACGACCCTCCGAGCCGGAGCAGAGCTTGCACGGTAATCTTTGCAGCCCCCGTTCGTCCAGAGGTAATCGGAGCCGACGTGCCTGACGATGAGCCTTACGAGGTATACGCGGTCCGCTACGGCCGGAGGGACGTTCGCAAGAGCGAGGTCTACCTGAACTACGGCGTCTACGCCGAACCGGACATGACGGTCGCGATGGACTACTACTTCTGGGTGGCCCGCGGCGCCGGCCGCGTCGTGCTGCTCGACTGCGGGTTCGCGAGGGACGCGGGTTCGGGCCGCGGCCGGACGCTGCTCATCGACCCGCTGGATGCGCTCGCGCTGCTCGGGGTGGCGCCGTCGGAGATCTCGCACCTGCTCGCGCCATGCGCACTATGACCACATCGGCAACTTGTCGCGGTTCTCCGGCGCCAGCGTCGTCATGTCGCGGCGTGAGTTGCCTGGGGTCTTGCCCGGTTCGGTGGTGGGGTTCGTGGGGCTTGGGAACATGGAGCTGCCACACCGAGATCGCGCGCTGGCTCGAGGGCCGGTTAGGGGTTCGTCGCGATGATCACGTCCGAGGCCTTGATCACCGCGACGACCTCGCTGCCCTCGGTGAGGCCGAGTTCCTTGACGGCCTCCACGGTGATCGAGGCCACCAGGCGGTCACCACACGCGTCCAGCTCGACGTTGGCGATGGCTTCCCCGCTGTGGATCCTGGTGACCCGGGCGGGTATCTGGTTACGGGCGCTCAGCGGCATTTCTGGCTCTCCTCGTCGCGACGATGCGTCCTGCCTACGCTATCCCGCGGCGGATTATTAAGTTGTCGCAGCCTCAGGGCACGGCCCCGGTGAGGGAGCCGACCTTGCCGTCCCTGACGACGACCTCCCTGGCGGCGTAGGCGGCGACCCTGGCGTCGTGGGTCACGAGGATCACCGTGGTGCCCTGCACGCGGACAGCGCTGGTCAGCAGGCTCATCACATGCTCGCCGGTGACAGAATCCAGCGAGCCGGTCGGCTCGTCGGCGAAGATGATGTCCGGC
>JBOHCG010000088.1:0-18261 GCA_050698735.1 Streptosporangiaceae bacterium
CGGTCGGCCTGGCCGCGGGCGATGCTCGCCGCCGCGTCGGCGATCGCGGTGCTGGCGGACACGCAGGCCGACATGTAGCAGCGCAAGCCCTGCTCGGCCAGGCCACTGCGGTCGGCTACCGCGGCGGTGAAGGCATCGGGCCCGAGCCCGGGCTGGTCCGCGTCGGCCGCCCGAGCCAGCGCCGGGTCGCCGTGGATGGCCAGGAACAGCGGGCTGCGGGCCCGCCCGGCCGCGGGCAGGGCCGCGTCGTCGCAGGCCTCGCGGGCGGCCTGGGCCACCTCGATGAGCAGATCGGGTGAGCCTGGCATGGCCGCCGCGACGTGGACCCGGCGGTTCGCGGTGCCGAACCGCTCGACCGGCGCGAAGGCGGGCTCGCCGGACAGTACCCCGGACAGCAGCGCCTCGGCGCCCCGGCCGTACGCGGACGCCGCGCCCGCCCCGGTGATGACCACCGAGCCGGGCCCACGGCGCGCCGCCGGCGTTCCTTCGGTCATTGCGCCGACCCGACCCCCATCCTCCTCAGCACGTCGACCGCGCCGGTGACCGTCGACATGCGGGCGATCGTGTCATCGTCGGCTTCGAACTCGCCGTAGCGCTGCTCGATCTGGTGCAGCAGCCAGGCCAGCTCCAGCGAGTTGATCGCCTCCGGTATCTGGTCCGGCTGGCGATCGCCGTAGGTGGCGAGCATGGCCAGGACGTCGGACCGGTCGGGTGCGTCAGGCATCGTCAGCGCGCCGCAGCCGACGCGATACGCTGCTGAACCGTCGCGCAGAACTCACCGACGGTCATGCCGGCCAGCGTCTCGCTCTCGTCGTCGCCGAACTGCACCCTGAAATGGTCCTCCACCCGCACCGCGAGCTCGGCCAGCGCCAGCGACTCCAGGTCGGCCCCGGCCGGGCCGAGCGCGGTGTCGTCGTGGATGTCCTCGATGCTGTAGTTCATGTCCGTCAGCGAATCCAGCACGAACTGGCGGATCTCGTCGATCATGGGCGGGCGCTTCCTTCCTGGATGGGGTGGTCCGGTTCGGCGCTGCGCAGTACGGCCTGGTCGCGGACGAGCTTCCCAGTGGCCGTCCGCGGCAGCTGGCTGACCATATGCAGCCGCCGCGGCCGCTTGTACGGGGCCAGCCGGGTGGTGATCTCGCGCTCCACGGCGGACACCTCTGCCCCCTCGGCCAGCATCAGGTACGCCTCGATCGCCTGGTCATGCACGACCACGGCCCCGGCCACCTCGGGCAGCGCCGCGAGCGTGTGCTCGACCTCGGTCAGGTCCACCTTGAGCCCGCCCACCGAGACCTGGGAGTCGCGCCGCCCCAGCACCCGCACCAGCCCGGTCGCCGGGTCGACGCTGCCCGCGTCCCGGGTGTGCAGCCAGCCGTCCGACCAGCGAGCCGGGTCCTGTACCCCGAGGTACGGCGAGGCCGGCATGGCGATGTGCAGTTCCCCGCCCTCTTCGGCGACCACCAGGCCGGGCGCGGGCAGCACGGCCGGCCGGTTTTTCCCGAACAGGTCGGTGGCGATGACACCGACCTCGGTCATCCCGTACATGTTGCCCAGCCGGACGCCGTAGCGGTTCACGAACGCGTCATAGATGTCGGCGCGGATCAGCTCACCGCCAGTGGTCATGCCGGTGAGCTGGGCCAGCTCCGGCGGCTGCTGGACCGAGGCGAGCAGCTCGATGTGGAACGGCACACCCAGGATCGTGGTCGGCTGGGAGCTGGCCGCGACCGTGGTCAAGATGCCGTCCGCGGTCATCCGGGGCGGGATGGTCAGGTTCACCCCGGCGTGCAAGCTGTAGAGCAGCCCGCCGACCAGCCCAAGCACGTGCACCATGGAGGCGAGCGACACGATCCGCTCGCCGCCAGCAGGGACGCCGTCGATCATGGTGTACCGCTTGACCTCTTCGATGAGGTTCGCGGCGTCCCGGGCGATGATCTTGGACGGGCCGGTCGACCCCGAGCTGAGCTGGACCACGGCGTGAGGTGTGGCCGCGGGCTGCCCGGGATACTCGCGCACCTGCTCGGTGATCTCGGCGAATCCCCGGAGCGGGCCGCTGGCCGAGCTCCCGGCCGTGACCACGACCTGCGGCAGCAGCCGCTGCAGGGCCAGATCCACCTCGTACGGGGTCAGCCGGTGGTCGAGCAGGGACGCCTGCGCGCCGATCTGCCACGAGGCGAGCAGGTTGGTGATGAAAGCCAGCGAGGGGGCGAGATGCAGTGCCATGGCGCCGCCGCGCCGCAGCCCGGCCCCGGCCAGGACGCGATGCCGATCGGCGACCAGCCGGCGCAGCTCGGCCCGTGTCACCGGCCCGGCCAGGTACAGGCACACCTCGCCCGCCGGTCCCGCCAGCAGGACCTCGTCCACCCACTCCGGTTCCAGCTGCGCATACGCGCCCCCGGTCAGCTGAGAACACCCGTCGCCAGCCACCGGACCTCCCTTTGCCCGCTTCTGGCCGACATGCCGACCAGCATCCGAAGACCGGTTTGCGCTCATGGGCCATTCTTGGGCAGCAAAACTGCCGAAATACCATAACCGCCCCCATGATGCGAATGTCACGAGAACGGACGTAATGCTCAACAATGACCTTACTAGATCATTCTCATTTGACAAGAGGTCTGGATGCGCTTGCCCGCACCGGTTTCCGTGTCGAGGCCGCGCCCGGATCGCTGCCTCCGCGGAGCGAATTATCAGCGAATTAAGGGCATTCCCGCAGCTCCGCTGACTCAACGAGAATTCTCAGAGCGGCCCGGACCCCCTGCATCGCCTGCTGGGCGGCGAGCCGCTGACGTGGCTGGCGGCGGGCCCTTGAGCTTTCGGTATCGCTGGCGCAGGTCGACCGCATCCTGCGGGACAGCGACGCCGCGCCGGGGGCCTGGCCGAGGCGGTGACACGGCTGACCGGCCCTGTGTTCGTCGCCATCGCCGAGACCGATGTGTTCTGCCCGCCCGGCCTGGTCAAGCAAGCGTTCGAGACGACCACTCCCACGGGCTGCGGAGGAACATTGGCTGGCTGGGTCAGGAATCGACGCTTCCTGTCATCGCCTGGCGCCGATAGCGCTGGGCAAGCGCCGCGCGCAGTAGCTCGTCCAGGTCCTCATCACTGAGCGCGTCGAGATCAACGTGGTGAGACGAGCGCGTCGCGCGGCCGAAGTTCGGATCGGCGGAGATGATCTCGGCCAGCTCTGCGATCGTGGGGCTGGCGAAGACTTGATGAACCGGCAGGTTCACGCCGTAAGCGTCTGCTACGCGGACGACGAATTTGGTCGCGGTCAGCGACTGACCGCCGGCGGCGAAGACGTTGTCGTGCACTCCGACCGGCTCCTGGGCGGCCAGGATGTCGCTCCAGATCCCGGCGAGGGTGGCCTCAACCGGGTTCCTGGGCTCGACCCGCCCGACCGCAGATGGCGAGCCACCCCACTGGGGAGCGGGCAGCGCAGCCCGGTCGACCTTGGCGTTCGGCGTCAGCGGCAGCGCGGGTAGCGTGACCACAAGCGATGGGACCATATAGTCGGGCAGGGCGTCACGCAGGTGCGGCCTCAGCTCCTCGAGCGCGTCCGCGCCCGGCTTCGCCAGAGAGCTGTTCCGGCGGGGCACGATGTACGCGACCAGCTCGGGCGCGCCGGCTCTGTCGGCGGTGATGACGGCCGCCTGGCGCACGCCAGGGTGCGTGCGCAGCACGGCCTCGATCTCGCCGCACTCGATGCGGAAGCCGCGAACCTTCACCTGGTGGTCGTTCCGCCCGATCAGCTCAAGGCCCGCGCCTTCCCGCCACCGGCCAAGGTCACCGGTCCGGTACACGCGCGCTCCTGGATCGTCGCCCCACGGATCAGGCCGGAACCACCCTGCGGTGAGCCCCGGCCGGTCATGATAGCCGCGCGCGACACCCCGGCCGGCCAGCCACAACTCGCCCACCACACCGACTGGCACCGGCATCATGCGCTCGTCCAGTACGTACATGCGGGTGTGCTCGATCGGCGGCCCGATCTGGGCCGCGTCCGCCGCGCTGGCGACGACTTTGGCCGCCGACCACACCGTGGTCTCGGTCGGGCCGTAGACGTTCCACAGGGTGGCACCGGGCTCCAGCAGGCGCTTAGCCAGGTCGTCGGACAGGGCCTCGCCGCCGCACAGGCGCAGCCGCACGCTAACCGGCACACCGCCGGCCAGATCCAGCATGCGCCAGGTCTGCGGCGTTGCCTGCATCGCGGTCACGCCAAGTCGCTGGATCAGCGACCGCAACCGGTCTGGCTCGCGGACCTCCCGGAAGGCCGCGATCACGAGATCCGCACCGCAGACCAGAGGCAGCAGCAGCTCGAGGATGGCGATGTCGAACGACAACGTCGTGACGGCGACGAGCCGGTCGTGGCGGCCAAGCCCGAGCGAGCGCCCGAACGACGCAACCAGGTTCGCGACCGCCCGGTGCTCGATCTCAACGCCCTTGGGCTGCCCGGTCGAGCCGGAGGTAAAGATGACGTAGGCGAGCGCGTTGCCTGATACCGGCACCGGAGCGAGCGGCAGTCCGGCCGCCATCGCTGTGTCGTCGAGGCGGATCACCTCGGAGCGCTTGGCTACCGACCGGGCGAGATCGCAGTTCGCGGAGTCGGAGATGATGAATCGCAGGCTCGCGCTCTGCGCCATCGCCGTCAGCCGGGCCTCGGGGAAGCCCGGATCAAGCGGCACGTAGGCACCGCCTGCCCACCAGATGGCGAGCATTGCCGTCAGCATGCCGACTCCGCGCTCGACGCAGATGCCGACCAGCGTTTCCGGACTGACGCCACGGTTAGCCAGGGTTCGGGCGAGCCGGGCGGCACGATCGCACACCTCGCTCATAAGCAGGTCTTCGCGGCCGTCGATGACATGGGACGGCGACGCCCGGAGCAGGTCCCGGATATCCACGCCGGAACCCTCAGGGGAGAGCTGGCGATTGCGCCCGACGATCAGCTCGTCGACCCCGGCGGCCGGCAGCATGGGCAAGTCGGCGACCGGAGTGCCAGGGGCCTGTGCCGCTTGCTTGAGCAGGTGCGCCACGCAGTGCAGGAACCGGTCAGCCCAGGGTGGGTCGAACAGATCCGTGTTGTAGTCCAGCACGAGCGTCGTGTCCTGACCGGACTGGCTGTCCACATACATGTCGACGTCTAGTTTCGCCGTCTCGGTAAAAAGCAGCCGGCAGTTTGAGGTGACGCCAGGTAGGTCCAGGCCAGGCGGTGCGGACTGGTGATAGGCGAACTGGACCTGTGCGAGCGGCGCGTGCGCGAGGGAGCGGTCGGGCGCGAGGTCCTCGACGAGTTCTTCGAACGGGAGCCGCTGGTGCGACAGTGCATCGGCCGTGGTGTCCCTGATCCGGCCGAGCAGCACGGCGAAGCTCGGATTGTCGGCAAGCGACGTTCGCAGCAAGACGGTATTCGCGAACAGGCCGACCATCGGGTCGAACTCGCTGTGGGTGCGGCCAGCTGCCTGCGTGCCGACCACAAGGTCGTGCTGGCGCGCGTAGCGCGACAGCACGATCAGGAAGCCGGCCAGGAACGCCATGAACATGGTGGCGTTGGCGGCCTGGGCCGCCTCGGTCAGGCCCGCGATCGTCGTGTCGTCGACGGTGACGCTGGCGCGCGCGGCGCAAGAGGACAGGCGGGCAGGCCTGGGCTTGTCAGTGGGCAGCGCCAGGACATGCGGTGCGCCTTTGAGCTGTTCGCGCCAGTAGCTCAGCTGGCGGTCGAGTTCCTCACCACTCATCCAGTCGTGCTGCCAGACGGCGTAATCGCCATAACTCATCCACAGCGGCGGTAGCGACGCTGGCACCCCGGTCAGCTCGGCCCGGTAACCGGCGGACAACTCCTCCATCAGGATTCGCATGGACGTGCCGTCGGTGATGATGTGGTGTATCACCAGCACGAACAGGTGCCGGTCGTGCCCAGTGCGGATCAGTATGGCCCGGATCAGCGGCCCAGCGGCCAGATCGAATGGCTGGCGGGCACGGTCGGCCGCGATCGACTCAGCTTGCCGAATGCTCTCGTCGCTGTCCAGCGTCTCCGGCAACTCGATACGTTCGATCACCACGGTGCCGGTGTCGGCGATGTCTTGCTCGGGCACGCCGTCGACGGCCACGATGCTCGTCCGCAGCCCGGCATGGCGCGCGACTGCGGCATCCAGTGCCCGCTGCAGCGCGTCGGCGTCGAGCGGGCCGTCGAGTGACACCGCATACGGGATGTGAAACGTCGGTTCGCCGGGCGAGAGCTGATCGAGGAACCACATCCCCTGCTGAGAACGTGACACCGGGAAGCGCATAGCGCACTACCTCCGATCTCCAAGGGTGTCCGCCACGCGGCTGTCAGTGGCCGCCAGCGCGGCGGCCACGCCAGCGACGGTGGGATCGGCGAACAGCGTGCGCAGGGGCAGGTCGACGCCGCAAACGGCCCGGATGCGGGCCAGCAGCCGGGCCGCAGTGAGCGAATGGCCGCCGAGCGCGAAGAAGCTGTCGTTCACTCCGACTGGCGCCGGCAGGCTGAGCACCTCGGCGAAGATCGCCGTGAGGCGCGCTTCGGTCGGCGTCCGGGGCGCGGCCAGGGCCTGACCAGTGACCGCGCCCCAATCCGGCTCGGGAAGTGCGCGGCGTTCCATTTTCCCGCTCCCGGTACGCGGCAGCGCGTCGAGCACGACAAATGCGGCCGGCACCATGTGATCGGGCAGCCTGGCCTTGAGCGCGCTGCGCAGGGCGGCGGCATCGGGCGCCGTGTCCCCGGCAATGTAGCCGACAAGCCGCTTGTCGTCTGGGCTGATCTCCCTGACCGCGACTGCGGCGTCGCTGACACCGGGCTGCTCGCGCAGCGCGACCTCGATCTCTCCCAGCTCTATCCGCATGCCACGCAGCTTTATCTGGCCGTCGACCCGGCCCAAAAACTCGATCGTGCCATCGGAACGCCAGCGGCCATGATCGCCGGTCGCGTAGAGCCTTGATCCGGCTGGGCCGAAGGGGTCGGGCACAAACCGCCGCGCGGTGAGTGCTGGCAGCCGATGGTAACCGCGCCCGACCTGGACTCCGCCGAGGAACAGCTCGCCGACCGCGCCGATGGGCACCGGTCGTAGCTGGTTGTCCAAGATGTGGATCCTGACGTTGCTGCCTGGCCCGCCGATAGGAACGCGTGACCGGCCGGCCAGCGCAGCGAGCGTGGCCTGCCAGGTGGTGACGCTGATCGATGCCTCGGCCGGCCCGTAGGTGATATGGAGGCCTACCCCTGACAACATCTCCAGGCAACGGCGAGCCAGCGTGACCGGCACTTCCTCGCCTCCGCACACGATGCGCCGCAGCGTGGTAAAGGCGGCCCGGGGATCATCGTCCGCCGCTTCGGCGTCGGCGAGGAACGAGTACAGCATTGACGGCACGAAGTACAGGACGGTAACTCCGAACGACGCGATGGCCTCGCGCACGTAACCAGGATCACGATGGCCGCCCGGCCGGGCCATCGCCAGGCTGGCACCGGCGGTCAGCGGCAGGAAGAACTCCCATACCGATACATCGAAGCTGACCGAGGCTTTCTGCAGCACCACGTCGGTCGCATCGAACGATAGCGCCGACCGCATCCAGTCCAGGCGGTTGAGCAGGCCACGGTGGGTGTTGATCACGCCTTTGGGGCGGCCCGTCGAGCCCGATGTGTAGATCAGGTACGCGGCGTTGTCCAGGTGCAGGACTGGTCTGTGGTAGTCGGCGGCACGCACTGGCCAGGCCGTTGCGTCCTCATCGAGATACAAGACTGGCGGACCGGGCTCAGGCAGCAGGTCACCGATGTGCCGCTGCGCCAGCACGATCTGGGTCCCCGAGTCCGCGAGCATATACGCGAGCCGTTCTGGCGGGTATTCAGGATCCAGCGGCAGGAACGCCGCGCCCGTTTTGACCACCCCAACCAGGGCCGTGACCAGCTCGGCCGAACGCTCGGCCAGGACGGCGACCACTGATTCACTGGCCGCTCCTGCCGCGATGAGCCGCTGGGCGATTGCGTCGGCCGCGCTGTCGAGCTGTGCGTAACTGAGCTTGCCCTGGTCGCCTACCACGGCGATGGCGTCGGGTGTTCGCCTCGCCTGCTGCTCCAACAGGTCGCGAAGCGTTACGTCGTCGCCCGTAGGCGACGGTTTCGCCGTCGCGTTCCACTGAGCGAGCGCGGTAGCTTCGCGTTCTGCCAGGACGAAGAGGTCACTGGTTCTGCCCGCCGGCCTAGCCGCCATCTGAGCGAGCACCGCGAGCAGGTTCCTGGCTAGCCGCTCGAGAGTGGCTGATTCGAACAGCGCGGCGTTGTAGTTGATCCGCACGTGGGGCCCCGCCGGTGAGTCGGTGATCGTCAGCCCGATCTCAAACTTGGCCGTTCCGTTTTCCACTATCTCCGGCCGCCAGCGTAGCCCCCCGCGATCCGTGACGGCCCACGACTCCTCCATCGCGAACATTACCTGGACCAGCGGCAGTCGCACCGGGTCGCGGTCAGGCTTGACCAGTTCCACGACCCTGACGAACGGCAGATCCTGATACTCCATTGCCCGCACCGTCGCGGCGTGGACCGATCGCAGCAGATCGCCGAGCGTCCCATCCCGGTCGACCTGGACGCGGATCGCGACGGTGTTCATGAACAGCCCGATGACCGACTCGGTCTCCCGCTTGACGCGCGCAGCCATCGGCACCGCGATCAGAAGGTCGTCGCTGCCAGTCAGCCGCGCGAGCACAACCGAATAAGCGGCCAGCAGAACGGCGAACCGCGTGGTCCCTTGCTCGGTGGCGAGCTGTCTGAGCTGGTCGGCCAGGCCCCCGTCGATGGTGGTGCTGACGGCCTGACCGGGATGAGTCTGGCGCGCCGGATACGGCGCGTCCGTGGGCAGCGGCAGCGCCGAGGGGGCACCGGCCAGCTCGGCTCGCCAGAAGCGGTCGGCCGCCGTGTACCCGCCTTCCGCCGCGTGCTCGACTTGCCAGATCGCGAAGTCGACGTACTGGATTGGCGGTTCGGCGGTAACCGGGCTACCGCCACGGCTGATCGCCTCGTAGTCCGCCGACAGCTCCTCGAACAGGATGCGGAACGACCAGCCGTCAGCGACGATGTGGTGTATCACCATGGCCAGCACGTGAGATTCCGGTGACAGCCGGACGAGGGCAGTGCGCACGAGCGGCCCGGTGGCCAGGTCGAAGGGAGCGCGGGCCAGGTCGTGGATCATCGCCAGGGCGGTCGGCTCCCGCTCGCCGGCCGCGAGCTGCTCTACGGAGGAGACCACGAGCGGGTCCGCAGTCAGCTCGTCGTGGACTACCTGCACCGGCATGCCGGACTCGTTCCGGAAGGTTGTACGCAGCGCCTCGTGTCGCACCAGCACGGCGTCCCAGGCCTGCTGCAGTGCGCTGACATCAAGCGCGCCATCCAGCCATAGCGCCCACGGGATGTTATAGGTGGGCTCCCCGGAGTTCATCTCGGCCAGCAGCCACATCCACCGCTGGCCAAGCGAGGTGGGGAAATCGTACTCAGCCACGATCAGCCTTCCTAATCTCTGCCCAGCCGCTCGCGGTGCGACACTGCTATGCGCTTCCCGGCCCTGCGGCCGATGGTCGACGGTGCTGTCCGGCTGCGGGCCGCGTCGATGGCGGCGGCGCAGGCGGCAAGCGTTCGGGTCTGGTAGAACCCGGCCAGTCCCAGTTCGACGCCGAACACCTCACCGATGCGGAACATCAGGCGGGCCGCCAGCAGAGAGTCGCCGCCGAACGCGAAGAAATCGTGTTCGCGGCCGATCTCACCGCGGGCGCTGTCCTCGGGCAGCAGCAGCGACCACACCTCGGCGAGCCGCTCCTCCGTGGCGCCGCGCGGCGGCGTGGCGGGCCCGCGGGTGTCGTAGTCGGGTGCCGGGAGGGCGGTGCGGTCGACTTTGCCGCTGGCGTTGAGGGGGAGCCGGTCGACGGCTTTGAAGCCGGCCGGTATCAGGTAGTCGGGCAGCCGGTGGGCGAGGAAGTCCCGTAGTTGTGCGGGCCGCAGCGTGCTGGGGTCCCGGCCGTCGGCGGGGGTGACGTAGCCGACCAGGCGCCGTTGCGTGCCGCTGCTGGTGACGATGACGACGGCGTCGCGCACGGCGGGGTGGGAGCGCAGGACGGCGGCGACCTCGCCGGGCTCGACGCGGAACCCGCGGATCTTGACCTGGTCGTCAGCGCGGCCAACGAACTCGATGATGCCGTCGCCGCGCCAGCGGGCCAGGTCTCCGGTGCGGTACAGGCGGGTGCCGTGCCCGGTCGGATCTGGCACGAAGGCTCGCGCGGTGGCGGCGGCGTTCCCGGCGTAGCCGCGGGCTAGGCCGTCGCCGCCAGTGTACAGTTCCCCGGTCACGCCGGCCGGCACCGGCTGCCCACGGTCGTCGAGGATACGCACTGTGGTCTGCTGGATCGGGCGGCCGATCGGCACCGTGGGTCCCACCTGGCCCGGGTCGGTCATCATGTGGCAGGTGGTGAAGGTGGTGTTCTCGGTCGGTCCGTAGCCGTTGACCAGCGGCCGGCCTCGGCGCGCCGCGAGCACGGCGCGGACCGTGTCCGGGGTGAGCGCATCGCCGCCGGCCAGAACCAGGGGCACGTCGGCGATCGCGTCGAGATCGGTCTCGGCGAGCTGGTCGAACAGCCCGGCGGTGAGCCATACGACCGTCACACCGGCATTCCGCAGCAGCGCGGCGATATCCGACAGGCCCAGCGGACCCGGCGGCGCGACCACGACCGTACCGCCATTCAGCAACGCCCCCCAGATCTCCAGCGTGGCGGCATCGAACGCGACCGGGGCCAGGTGCAGCACCCGCTCGCGGGGGCTGAGCGACGCGAACGCCGGCTTGCTGATCAGCCGGATGACACCACGTTGTGGTACGGCGACCCCTTTGGGAACCCCGGTCGAGCCTGACGTGAAGCTGATGTACGCCAGGCTCAGCGGATGCGCCGTATCCGGCGGTGCGGCCAAGCCGTCTGCGGCCAGCGCGGGTTCGGTCAAGCCGATCCCGTCGGCGCGGACCACGTCCACCTCGGGGAGCTGCGTCATCGTGGTGGCGGTGGTGCCGGCGGCCAGCACGAGCCGGGCGCCGGCGGCGTCGATCATGGCGGCGACGCGGGGCGGAGGACTGGCGGGATCGACCGGGAGGTAGGCGCCGCCGGCTTTGAGCACGGCCAGCAGCGCGGTGATGAGGTCGGGGCCGCGCTCCATCGCCACCGCGACGGGTGTGTCCGTGTCCACGCCGCGGCGGCGCAGCAGCCAGGCCAGCGCATTGCTGCGCCGGTCCAGCTCGGCGTAGCTGACCGCGGTGCTGCCGCAGACCACCGCGGCCGCGTCCGGGTTCGCGAGGACCTGGGCGGCGAACCGCGCCGGAATCGTCGCGTCGGCCGGGTAGCCGTCGGTGGCCGCCGGGCCGCGGCTCCAGGAGTCGAGCATGGCCAGATCGGAGTCGGCGACCAGGCGCAGGTCGCCGATCTGGGTCGATGGCATGGCCAGAGCGCTGGTGAGCAGGTTCAGGTAGTGCGCGGCCATCCGGGTCATGGTGGGCTCGTCGAACAGGTCGGTCGAGTACTCCCAGACGAGAGTCAGGTCGTCATCCTCGGGGCGGGGCTCGCGGCCGAGTCGCTGCGCAGCCCGCGGCACCACCATCACGGTGAGGTCGCACATGGCCGCGCCGTTCTCGCGCTCGGTGACAGCGCCGGCGAGCCCGCCGAAGTCCAGGTCGGGCACGATGGAGTCGTGGAAGGTGAAGATCACCTGGAACAGCGGGGTCCGGGAGGCATCGCGGGCCGGGCCGATGGCGTCGATAACAGCGTCTACCGGCATATCTGGCCAGGCCAGCGTGTCGACGACGGTCTGCTGCACCTGGTCGAGCAGGTCCGCGAACGACATCTGGCCGCGAACCCTGGTCCGCAGCACCAGGGTATTGACGATCATGCCAAGCATCTGTTGGAGCTCAGGCAGGCTGCGGTTCGCCGCGCCTGTGCCCACGAGCATGTCCTCCTGACCGGTATACCGGTATAGCAGTGCCGCGAACCCGGCATACATGGTCGCGAACAGCGACACCCGGTACTGCTGGCTGAACGAGCGCAGCGTGCGGGACAGCCCGGCCGGAACCTCGAACCGTGGCGCCGCGCCGCGAAAGCTCATGACCGGCGGCCGAGGGTGATCGGCCGGCAGCTCCAGGACGTGGGGTGCGTCGGCCAGCATGGCGGCCCCGTGGTCCGCATGCGCCTTCAGGACCTCACCTTGCATCCACTCCCGCTGCCACAGCGCGTAATCCGCGTACTGGGCGGCGGGCTCAGGCAATGGCGACGGCTCACCGGCCGCGAAGGCCTGGTAAAGGACGCCTAGCTCGGACAGCAGCACGCCCTGCGACCAGCCGTCGTGCACGATGTGGTGCTCCGAGTAAACCAGCGTGTTCTCGCCATCCCCGTGCCGCACCAGCACCCAGCGCGCGAGCGGTGGCCTGGTCAGGTCGAATGGCTTGCGGAACTCGGCGGCGATAACCTCCTCGGCCTGCCCGGCCGGGACGTCGAGCACTCGCAGCGGCGCGGTCGCGCCCGCGACCAGCTGCTGCATCGCCACCCCGTCGACGGCGACGAACGCGGTCCGCAAGATCTCGTGCCTGCGGACGATCTCATCGAGCGCCGCGCGCAGCACCCCGGTATCCACGTCGCCGCGCAGCGACACGGTGGCCGCAATGGTGTAGGCCAAGTTTCCCGGCGCCAGCTGCTCGAAAAACCACACCCGCCGCTGCTGCAGCGACAGCGGTATCAGGCTGCCCCGCCGAGCCGGGCGCACCGGCAGCCTGGACGGCATCCGCGGCGGCGCATCCAGCTGCACGCCTGGCGCCAGGGTACGTTGCCCGGCCCGCTCATCAATCAGGGCGGCGATCGCCGACACCGCCGGAGCGCGGTACACATCTACCAGGCTCAGCGTCACGGCCAGCTGAGCGGTGATCTCCGTCGCCAGCCGGCCGGCAAGCAGCGAATTACCCCCCAGAGCAAAAAAGTCATCTGCGGCACCGACCTGCACACCCCCCAGCAACCTCGCCACAATCTTGGCCAGCGCACGCTCAGTCGGCGTATGCAACGCGGCGGCCGCCTCGCCCAGGCCAGCGGCTGCCCGGTCCGGCGCCGGCAACGCGGCGCGGTCCACCTTGCCGTTGGGAGTCATCGGCAGCACCGGCAGCACGACGATCGCGGCGGGCACCATATAGCTCGGCAGCCGTGACGCGACGAAGGCGATCAGTTCGGCGGGGGCCGTCTCGGTGGCGACGTAGCCGATCAGCCGTGGGTCAGCGGAACCGGACCGCTCGGCGGCCACGAAGGACTCCCTGACCGCCGGATGCTGCCGCAGCACGGCGGCCACCTCACCCGGCTCGATCCGAAACCCGCGGATCTTGACCTGATCGTCGAGCCGCCCGAGGTACTCGAAGGATCCATCGGCCTGCCGGCGGACCTTGTCCCCGGTCCGGTACATCCGCTGGCCAGGAACCGTGATATCCGGGACGAAGGACCTCGCCGTGGCCACCGGGTCACCCAGGTAGCCGCGTGCTACGCACGCGCCGGCCAGGCACATCTCGCCGGGCTCGCCGTCAGGCACCGCCTCGAGACCGTCGAGCACGTAGCAGCGCACGCCATCGATGGGAAACCCGATGGGCGGCGGCACCGGGCTGTCCGGCAGCAGGGTAGCCGTCGTCACGGCTACCGTACACTCGGCCGGCCCGTAGACGTTGACCAGGCTGAACGGCAGGCCGGGCGGCACGCCGCGCTGGAACGCCGAGCCGCCTGCGTGCACCAGCCTCAGTACGGCGTGGGACGGCCACCGCTCGTCGAGAACCGCCTCGGCCAGCGGGGTGGGCAGGTGCGTCACGGTGATCTGCTCGTCAGCGAGCCAGGCGACGAGGTCCGGCGACGAGGTGCGCACCTGGGCGGGCGGCACCACCAGCGTCCCCCCTGCGGAAATGGTGGGCCAGGTATCCCAGACCGACACGTCGAACCCGGGGCTGCTCAGCAGCGTCGTCCGGTCCTGCGGACTCAGCTGGTAGGTCTTCTGATGCCAGCGCATCAGGTTCGTGAGGCTGCCGTGGCTGACCGCGACGCCCTTGGGCCGGCCGGTCGAGCCCGACGTGTAGATCACGTAGGCCAGCGAGGCATCGTCCAGCCTGGCCGACACCGCCAGCGGCTCCGGGGGTGCTTCCGTCAGGCCCACGACCTCGAGATCATGGCCACGCAGCGCGTCATCTGACGACAGCGGGCCGGTAGTGATCACGGCGGCTGCGCCGGACAGCGCGAGCAATTCGCTGATCCGCGCGGTTGGGTGGGCGGGATCGAGCGGCAGGTAAGCGGCGCCGGCCAGTAGCACGGAAAGCTCGGCCACGACGAGTTCGGCGGATCTGTCGGCGTAGACGGCAACCACGTCGTCTGGTCCGATTCCGCGCCGTGAGAGCGTGGCCGCCAGACCAGCGGCGTACCTGGCCAGCTCCAGGTAGGTCAGCCGCAGCTCGCCGTCCTGCACAGCTATCGCATCGGGCGCCCGCGCAACGCAGGATCGAACGTGGTCGAGCACCGTCACGAACTGTCCTCTGTTACTAGAAGGCCGCCGATTCCACGGGATAGCTGTGCATAGTTAGGCAACAGTCCCGTAAGGGCACTGTACGTTAAGACCAACGGCATGCTGAAGACCGGTCGGACCCTGTGTGCCGCACCCCGCAAAGGGATTGCGATTACTTTCAGTGACAGTAGCCGCCGACGATGGCGGTGATGTCCGCCCTGCTCCGGCCGATCCCCGGATGCTGCTGGCCACGCTACGTGAATAAATATCTGGCGGGATGTTCCCTGCCTGGCCGCGCAGAAGTCCGGCAACGGCGGCCACCTGATCGATTGACACAGGCAGTCGGTGGTTGCCCATAATCGTTCATGTCCGACGGGATCGATAAGGATAGGAAGGTCGTTCAGTTCGCCGGGGCGCAGGCCGGCACTGAGCCCTTGACTTGGGGCCAGAAGGCGTTCTTGCAGGACATGCGAGAGAGCGGCAGCCAGTTCAGCAT
Organism: Streptosporangiaceae bacterium; assembly: GCA_050698735.1. GTDB lineage: Bacteria > Actinomycetota > Actinomycetes > Streptosporangiales > Streptosporangiaceae > Palsa-504. Next base: position 15,026 of record JBOHCG010000088.1, read on the forward strand.
GCGAGGGCGGATCGACCTGCCCGAGGGCGGCACGGTAGCGGATGCCGCGGCGCGAGTGAACGGCCTCCTGGTCCGGCATGCCGCCCTGCGGATGCGTCTCGGTGCCGACCAGGCGGGCCGCCCGTGTCAGGAGGTTGCCGGGTCGGGACAGTTCGGCCTGGACATCCTGACGTTCCCCGAGGACGCCGATCGGGCCGACGTCACGCGATACAGAGATCATCTGTACGCCAACTGGCCGCTCGAGCGGTTCGATTTCCATCACGACTGGCCGTTGCGTGCGGCGGTGCTAAGGCATCGCGGCGTCTGCCTGCACCTGGTCTTCGTACTGTCCCATCTGGCTGCCGACGGCGGAGGGCTCCTCCTGCTGCTGGCAGACTTGCTGGCAGACGAGACGGGCAGGGCCAAGGAACCCCGGCACCCGAACGTGCTCGACATTGCCCGGAGCGAGCAGACGTCGCAGCTTCGGCATCTCAGCAGCCGCACGATGCGGTACTGGGAATCGCAGCTCTCGCACATCCCGCCGCAGACCTTCAGCGGCCCCGCCGGGCCGCCTGGTCAGGCGGGGCAGCGGTACTGGCAGGCCCGGTTCAGTTCGACTGCGGCCCACATGGCCATGCTGGCCATCTCCAAGCGCACCGGCACCGATGCTTCACGGGTGACGCTCGCCGTTATCGCGACGGCCATCGGCCGCGCCACGGGCATACATCCACTGACGGCAAAGGTCATGGTGAACAACCGGTTCAGGCCGGGCATGGCTGACGCCATCGCTCCGGTTGCGCAGAACTCAGTGGTCACCATCGATGTCACCGACGCCTCAGTCGACGAGGTGGTAGCACGGGCCCGTGCCACCACGCTGACCGCCGGCATGCGCGCGTACTACGACCCGGAGGACCTCAAGGAGGTCACCGCCCGACTGGACGCCGAACGCGGCTACCCGGCTAGCGTCACGTGCCGGATTAACGACCAGCGCGCGATGATCATGCGCTCGGGTGCGGCGGCCGACCTGGAGCTGACACCTGAGCAGGTCCGGCGGAGGCTGGTGGAGACCTCACTGACCTGGCTCGGTCCCAGGGAGAACATGCACGAGCAGGTGCTCATCCTGGTCGAGAACCGGCCGGATGTGGTGTCGCTGCACATGATGTGGGACCTGTCCTGCCTGACCGATGGGCAGGTCGAGGCGCTCCTGCGCAGCGTGGAGGACGTCGCCGTGGAGGCGGCATTTGACCCGGACGCGCCGACCAAGGTCTCCTGCGCCCGGGACAAGGACCGTAGCGCCGGCCGCTCAGGCTAACTAGGGTGCGGTGCCAAGGCGGGTCGTCGCCCTTCCTGACGACGAGATTAGGCGGAACCGGCAGGGCTGCAGGTTTGTTCGAGTCATCAAGCCACCGACCTTGGGCTACTGGCTAGGACATGACGTCTTAGCCTTGCAGTGGGATGTGTCAGCCCAGCAACGCCCACGCGTCGAGCATCTCCAGGTCAGTATCTCCGCTGGCGAGAACGGTGGCGGCACCGGCGTAGCAAGGACCGACGGGCAGGTCCACCATTGTGGCTGCCATTGGCCCACCGCAGTAGGAGACGAGGCGCGCGGGTTCCTCCGCAGGGCTCACGAGTACCTCGGTGAGCGGCACCCGTAGGCCATCTCCAGTTGCCTTCACGACCGATTCCTTGCGACACCAATAGCAATAGAACTCAGCAAGCCGATTCACCGGCTCATCGGCGGTAAGGAAAAACCGCCGCAGCTCATCGAGGTCGGCATGGGAAATCGCCTCTACATCTATTCCAATAGGCGCTGCTCGGGTGAGTCCCACAGCAACCTTTCTTCCCGAGTGCGAGACCGATACATGCAGATCAGTCCCTGTTATGCGAGGCTTACCGTGCGGAGCTCCGCAGCACGCGCACGCTCTATCGATGAGAATCGAGGTAGGAGTTGCTCCTATCTCGGTTGCCGCGGCGAGCCGCAGCAACGCTGCAGCAACCGTGAACCGGGCACTGTCCTTCGCGCGTTTGTAGGCGCTCTGTCTCGCCTTCTCGACGCTGCTGAGTAGCAACAGGTGCGTCGGCCGGAGCATCGATACATCGGCGAGCCATACGCGAAGCCTCAGCGCCCGACCGGATGGTTCCGCTGTCATGAGGTCAGCTCCCGAGTCGGCCGGGGCGGGCGCTGACTTTCCCGGACGAGGACTTGGTGGACGTGCGTTGCCTCATCGAGGCGGCGAGAACTCGCAAGCAGGGTCGCACAGGCAGACGCTCCCGGAGAACTCCAGCGCCGCTTTCCACCAGCACCATCATGGCGCCTCGTAGCACCAGCGCGCCCCGCGTGGATCCCGTCGCGGCTGCCGACCCGTGCGTGAGGAGCCAAGACGAGCACAGAACCATACAATTCTGCGGTTACATCTCCGGGCAACCGGACTGAGCCAGGAATATCCCCATTGTCGGTCTCCACCTGCACCAATGCCGTATCTGCGGCATCATCAAGCGGAACGCGCGTCGGCACGGCCACCACTACTACCTCTCACCTGCAGCGAACAACTCGTCCGCCGCTCGCGTCCGCTCCAGCATGCACTGCCAAGGCCCGCTCCACCTCACCCTGACTCGGGCGTAGGACAACTCTAAGTGTTGACACTAATCGGGGTATCTACCCCCGCCGGCTTGAGGTGCCGGAGGAGTGGGTGTTCCAGGACGAGGGGCATTCCGGTGCCACGCTGGTCCGCCCGGCGCTGGAAGCGCTGCGGGACCTGGCCGCGCAGGGGTGCGTGGACGTGGTGCTGGTGTATTCCCCGGACCGGCTGGCCCGCAAGTTCGCCTACCAGGCGCTGCTGCTGGAGGAGTTCGCCCGGGCCGGGGTCCGGGCCGAGTTCGTCAAGGGCCCGCGCGGCGACACCCCGGAAGACCAGCTGCTGATCCAGTTCCAGGGCATGCTCGCCGAGTACGAGAAGGCCCAGCTGATGGAGCGGTGCCGGCGCGGCAAGGCCTACCGGGCCCGCACCGGGTCGGTCAACGTGCTCGGCGGCGCCCCGTTCGGCTACCGGTACATCCGCAAAACCCCGGAATCCGGCGCCCGGTACGAGATCGTCGCGCCGAGATCGTTCTTGTGTGTATTCATCACACAAGAGAGTGCCGTGAACGGGCATCGGAGTCAACGACCGGGAAGCGAACGGGCAAGCGTGTCGAGCCCGGCCAGCGAATCCGCCGACAGCCGGCGGGCCAGGGGCGGCTCACCCCGGTCGGTCCACGGC
>JBOHCG010000089.1:0-18252 GCA_050698735.1 Streptosporangiaceae bacterium
GGCAAGTCCTACATCGCGGCGCTGATCACCCTGGACACCGAGATGCTCGGGCCGTGGAAGAAGCGGCACGGCCTGCCCGACGACACGCCGGTCGCGGCGCTGCGCGACAACCCGGACATCGTCGCCGTGGTACAGGCCGCCGTAGACGACGCCAACAAGGCGGTGTCGCGGGCCGAGTCCATCAGGAAGTTCCGGGTCCTTGACGTGGACTTCACGCAGGAGAACGGACAGCTCAGCGCCAAGCTCGGTATCCGCAGAAGCGTGCTGGCCAAGGACTTCGCCGACGAAATCGAGGCGCTGTACGCATGAGGCCCGGCTAGCTGACCCGGCTAGCTGACCCGGCTAGCTGATTGGGCGGCCGCGGGCACGTCCCGCGGCGGCAGGCTCATGCGGCAGGAGTGCCGAGGTCCGGAACAGGAACTCGGAGTAGGTGTCGGGCGCCTGGTCCGGGTCGGTCAGGTACCTGTCGGGCGTGGAGTTCAGGATCATCATCCGGCGCTGGGCGTAACGGCACTCGGCGATGACGTCCGCCACGCGCCTCGTGATCCGGGCTGCGGTTCGCCGGGTCATCCCTTACACCTCCCTGCTTAGCCGGTGCCCGATCCGGCGCCCGGCCCTGCGCCTGTCGTGCCGTGCCTGGCCAGCCCGCCGGGCCGCCGCCGCCTGCTGGCGCGCTTCCCTGATGTGGTCGACGACCAGGCTCTGACTTATGTTCGTGTTCATCGTTTCCCCGATGTTCCGGCCGACCGATTCGGCCTCCACCATCGAGTCTCGCCGTAAGGCCTGCCTCTCGGCATCGGAGGAAATCCCTATTCTGGCTGCTCAGGAGCGCCTTAGACGGGCCTGCGCATGCCTTAGGCGAGAGGCGGGGGATAGGTAATGGGTGCAGTAGCGCGGTCAGGCGGGCGGCGGTGATGTCCCAGCGCCACTCGCGGTGCACCCAGGCCAGCCCCTTCTCTCCCATCGTCCGTGCCTTGGCGGGATCGTTCAGCAACTCCGCGATGCGCGCGGCCAGTGCGGAGGCGCCGCGGACGACGTACCCGGATTCGCCCTCGAGGATGGCGTCCGGGGCACCGCCGGAGTCGCCGCCGATCACCGGCAGGCCGGTGGCCGAGGCCTCCAGGTAGACCAGGCCGAGACCCTCGACGTCGAGTCCGGCACGCCTGGTCCGGCACGGCATGGCGAACACGTTGGCCGCGTCGTAGTAGCCGGGAAGCTCGGCCAACGGCACCGGACCGGTGAAGACGACGTCGCCGGTGACTCCGAGCCGGTGCGCCTGGCGCTTGAGGGCCGGGGCGTAAGGGCCGTCGCCGACCAGCAGCAGCACCGCTCCCGGGACCTCCGCGCGCACCTTGGACCAGGCAGTGATCAGCGTGTCCTGGCCCTTGCGCGGGACCATCCTTGACACGCAAGTCACGACTGGCCGGTCGCCGAGGCCAAGCCGTTCGCGCACCTCAGCGCCGCCGGAACCAGGGCGGAAGAACGACATGTCGACGCCGGGCGCCAGCCGGACCATCCGCTCGGCCGCCGCCGGCGACAGCACGCGGGAGAGCCGGACGCGGAAGTACTCGCCCAGGTAGGTCACCACGTCCACCTCGTCGCCGATCTTGCGGAGCAGGGCGCGGGCGCCCGGCAAGGCTGCCCAGCCCGCCTCGTGGCCGTGGGTGCACGCGACGGCCCGTGTCACGCCTGCCCTGCGCAGCGCGGGGGTAATCAGGCCGAGCGGCGCGGCGGCGCCGAAGAGGACCGACTCGCACCCGTGCTCGCGGGCAACGGCCGCGGCCCGCCTGGCCACCGCGGGCACCGGCAGCATCAACGAGGTGGGGTGGCGGATAACAGGAAAGGGCTGCCCCGCGTCGAAGGCGGCGGCGCCTTCCCAGGCCGGCGCGTAGACGGTGACCGTATCGGCCGGCAGCCGGGTGGCCAGCGCGTGCACGAACGACTGGATGCCGCCCCGGCGGGGCGGGAAGTCGTTGGTGACGATCAGCGTGCGGGGCACCGGACGAGTTTATAGCGCCCGTCGTGCCCTCCTCAGCCGCTGGGCTTGGCGGTGCGTTCGGCCTTCCTCTTCTCGTGCTCGCCGTAGCCGAGCGTCCAGGCGGACAGGGTCACGGCGAAGACGTACGGCACCGTCTTGGAGAAGACCAGGGCGATCCCGGTCGACGTCGTCGCCACGATCGGCCGGGCTCTTGCTGTCTGCGCGCTGCGACCTGGCGCCGCTGCCGAAACGGTGAGGACGCCGCCACCGGCCGGTGAGTTTACCGGCGGCTTCCGCTACGGACGGACCGCGCCGTCGACGTTGTCGGCGTACCAGGGGGTGCTCATCGGGATCCGCTCCACGTCCATCCCTGTCTGCGGGGCGTCGATGATGTAGCCGCCGCCGACGTACATGGCCACGTGTCCCTCGCCGTTATAGATCAGCAGGTCACCGGGCTCGATCGCGGACAGGTCGATGTGCGGCAGCTCGGCCCACTGCTCGTAGCTGTCGCGCGGGATGGCCACGCCCGCGGCCGCCCAGGCGGCCTGGGCCAGCCCGGAGCAGTCGAAGCCCAGATGGCAGGGTCCGGTGCCGCCGTACACGTAGGGGCAGCCGAGCTGCGCGTAGGCGAAGGCGACGGCCTTGTCCGCCTGACTGGAGGTCGGCCCGCTATAGGTCACGGTCGTGGTGCCGTTCGCGCCGATCGTGTTGTTCTTTACCGTCTGCCGCTCCGGCACGGTCAGGCTGTCCAGCGTGGCCTGCTCGGTGGCGATGAGTTCGCCCAGGGACTTCTTGTGGGCGGCGAGCTGGGACCTGAGCTGGGAGACCCCGTACTCGGTCCGCTCCATCGTCTGCTCGATGGCGGCCAGCTGGCTGGCGTCGGCGAGAAGCTGCTGCGTCTCGGCGTTCCTGCTGCTCGACAGCTCCATCAGGAGCGCCCCCTCCTGCAGGATGGCGCTGGGATCGCCGGAGGTTAGGACGCCGGCGATGGAGGTCGCCCCAGTGTCCTCAAAGGCGGCCGCCGCGGTCTGCGCCACGATCATCTGGGTGGCGTGGAACTGGGCGTTGGCGTGCGAAAGCTCCACGCGTACCTGGGACAGCCTCGACTTGGCGGCGGAGAGCTGCTGGCTGGCCTGGTCGAACTGCTCCGTGACGTGGTCGAACTGCGAGGTGAGCTTGTTGATCCGCGCCTGGACCTGGGCCACGGTCGGCTGGGGAGAGGCACCGGCACCGGAGGCGAAGACGGCCAGTCCCGCGACGGCAACTAGCCCGGTCGCGATCGCGATGGCGCGGCGGATCCGGGACTTGCTGACCCCCAGCCGCGTGCCCACGTAAGTACCACACTCCTTGTCAACCACGCGAATCCCGAGCGTGTTCGCCCAGGTCCGTGGCTCGCTTGCCGGCCGCCCAACCTTTGGGCAAGCGTAGTGAAGGCATTGGGGCGATTCAACCGATTCCCGCAATTCCAACTTCTGGATTACGATGGCACGTTTTTGCTGCGGGGAAGGATGTTAGCACGCTACTATCACGATGCCTTTGTGTCTGGAAAAGGCCTAGAAGCCCAGGTCTGAGCCTGTGTGTCCGTAATCGTAAAACGCAGCGGAGGCACCGGGCCGGCATCGGCGAGAACGCGGAGCGCCCGTGCCTGCGCCGCCGGAAGGCGGCCGGTCACGTTTCGTGTTTCGATGGAAGCAATGGCACAATCGCCGCATCCGATGCCGCGCATCCCGCAGCGACGGCAATCAATCGTCATGACGCCTCCTATGGCATTCCGTACATGGCCGGATACACGGTAGCGGCGCCCGGTGACATTTCCGCGGCGCTGGGATCGGATCAGCCGCCCGCGGCGCGGCGCATCGGTCCCTGGGCCAGCTCGGGGTGGTCGTACTCGTCGTGCCAGTTCCACCAGTCGTAGGGAGCCGTCTGGGGATAGCCCTCCGGCGAGTCCTCCCACAGCTCCTGGCGGCCGAGCGCGGTCATGTCGAGGTAGCTCCAGGTGCTGCCCAGCGCCTCGTCGCCGCGGTTGTCGACGAAGTAGGTCCGGTACACCTGGCCGCCGTCGCGGAGGAACGCGTTCGTGCCGTGCCACTGGTCCACGCCGAAGTCGGCGTCCCAATCATCGGTGATGGTGTACCAGGGCATCGTCCAGCCCATCCGCGCCTTGAGCCGCGTGATGTCCGGCTGCGGGGCGCGCGAGGCGTAGGCGAAGCTGGTGTCGCGGGCGTTCAGGTGGGTCAGGTGGGCGACCTGATCGGCCATCATGGAACAGCCGTGGCACGCGTGATCCGGCCAGCCGATCACGCCGGGCTCGAAGAAGGCACGGTAGATGACCAGCTGCCGGCGTCCCTCGAACAGGTTGGCCAGGCTCGCCTTGCCGCCAGGTCCGTCGAACTCATAGGCCTTCTGCACCGCCAGCCACGGCATCCGCCGGCGCTGGGCGGCCAGCGCGTCCCTGGCGCGGGTCAGTTCCTTCTCCTGCACAAGCAGCCGCTGCCGCGCCACCTCCCACTCCTGCGGGGTGACGACCGGCGGGGTCTTTGCCTTGTCCATGTCCGTTCCTCTCTCCTGTCGGCGGGCCGGCTCAGCCGGCCCGCGAGTCAAGGTGGTCCTGCAGTGCGTCGAGCGAGCCGTCCCAGTCGCGGGCCAGCGCGGCCAGGAACTGCTGCGCCACCCGCATCGGGGCTGAGCGGAGCCGGTAGCGCACCCGGCGCCGCTCCCCCGGTTCCGCCGTTACCAGGCCCGCGTCGGCAAGCAGGGCCAGGTGCTTGGCGATCGCCTGCCGTGTGATCGGCAGGCGACCGGCCAGGTCCGTGGCCGTGGCCGGACCCGTCGCCGCGAGCTCGGCCAGGATGGCGCGCCGGCTGGGGTCGGCCAGGGCCGTGAAGACCTGCTCGGCGATTGCCTCGATATCAGGCGGCATCGAGGTAGTCGACCAGTTCGCCAAGCTCCTTCGCCCAGCCGTCGGTGTTGCCGTCGTACGCCGTGTGGTAGGCCTCCTCGGGCAGCTGCGCGAATCCGGTCTCGACCACCGTCAGCCGAGTGCCCGTACCGGCAGGTTCGAGCGTGAACTCGACGTAGGTGCGGCGCGGATCGTCGTCGGGCAGCCCGAAGACGTGCCAGGTGAAGCCGAATACCCTAGGCTCCTCGACCCGTTCCACGCGCATGTCGGCCGTGTGTCCGCCGTCCCACTTCATCCAGGCCGACCCGCCAGGGCGCAGGTCGATTCCCGCCTCCTGGCCGAACCAGGCGGCCAGGCCCTCGGCGGTGGTGAGCGCCGCCCATACCTTGGCCGGCGGGTGGGCGATCTCCACGGTCCGCTCGATGCGGTCAGGAAAAACCACGACGACCTCCGGAGCTAGTAGCAACTGAACGGTTGCTATTTTATGGCAACCATTTGGTTGCGTCAAGTCGGGGCGGGGCGGAGGAATGGCGGGGCGCGGGACCCGGGAGTCCCGCGCGCCGCCGACTCAGTCGAGCAAGGCGGTGACCGTGCCAGCGCCGACAGTGCGGCCGCCCTCGCGGATCGCGAAAGTCTGGCCGGCATCGAGCGCGACTGGCTTGCCGAGCGCGACGGCGACCTGCACGGTCTCCCCTGGCATGGCCGAGGCCACGGTATCGCCGCTGCCGCTCATGCCGCCGAAGTCCAGCACGCCGGGCACATCCGTGGTGCGGACGTAGAACTGCGGGCTGTACCCGGAATGCACCGGGTTGCGCCGACCCGCCAGTACCGGGTAACACCCCCGGCCTGCTTGAAGTACCGAAGGCCGTGTGGCCGCCATCCTGTCCCCGTGCGGGTCGATAAGCGTGGAGCGGCATAGCAGCAGCCCGCCCATCGCCGGGCGGTTACGGCGTTACGGCGAGGCGGCCGGAAAATGTCGGTGGGCGACTCTACCGTTGTGGGCGTGATAAATCCGACCGTGAGCACGCTGGTGCCGAGCGCACGCGGGGGCACGGCTCACGGGCACGCAGACATGGCCGACGAATCAAGCAGCGCGGCTCGGGAGTACCGGGGTGTGGCTGGCGGAGATAAAGGCGTGCCGCTGGCGGAGTTGGAGTTCGCCGTGGTCGACATCGAGACCACGGGGTGGTCGCCGGCGGAGGCGGCGATCACCGAGATCGGGGCGGTCAGGGTACGCGGCGGGGCGCGGCGGGGAGAGTTCGCGTCGTTGACTAATCCGGGCATTCCGGTGCCGCCGGGCATCGCGGACCTTACCGGGATCACCGACGGGATGCTGGCCGCGGCGCCACGGCTGGCCGCGGTCCTGCCGGGGCTGCTGAGGTTCGCCGACGGGTGCGTGCTCGTCGCGCACAACGCGCCGTTCGACCTCGGCTTCCTCAAGGCAGGCTGCGAGGCCTGCGGGCTCGGCTGGCCCGGCTTCACCGTGCTGGACACGGTCATGCTCGCCAGGTACGTCATGGATCCGGACCAGGTGCCAGACGTCAAGCTGGGGACGCTCGCCGGGTTCTTCAGGGCCGGGACCTCGCCGTGTCATCGGGCGCTCGCCGACGCGCGCGCGACCGCGGACGTGCTCGGCTGGCTGATCAGGCGGCTGGCCCACCGGGGCGTGCATACCCTCGGGCAGCTCAGCGGGTGGCCAGAGGTAGTAGCGTAAGCGCCACCACAGACATCCTGGGAGGCATTCAGTGGTCACCGCGATCGTTCTGGTGAGGGCAGAAATCCAGCGCATTCCCGAGGTCGCCGAGACCATCGCCCAGATCCCCGAGGTCAGCGAGGTGTACTCGGTCACCGGCGAGTTCGACCTGGTGGCGATGGTCCGGGTCCGCAGCCACGAAGAACTTGCCGACGTGATTCCTGGCGGCCTGAACAAGACTCCCGGGGTCACGCATACCGAGACCCACATCGCGTTCCGCACCTACTCCAGGCACGACCTGGAGGCCGCGTTCTCGCTCGGCCTGGACGACCAGGGCTGAGGCCGACCAGGGCTGAGGCCGACGAAGGCTGAGGCCGACGAAGGCTGAGGCCGACGAAGGCTGAGGCCTCAGCGGTCTTCAGGCTGGGACTGCCTGAGATCCAGGCGGCGGCTTTCCGCTATCCAGCGGTCAAGCAGGGCGCTGGCGGCACCGGAGTCGACGGCCTGCGCGGCGCGGGCATAGCCGTCGGCCAGCGCGGCGGTCAGGGCCTCCGGGCCGGGCACCCCGGCCGTGACGGCCATCGCGGCCGCGGCGTTGAGCAGCACGATATCACGTATCGGGCCTTGCTCGCCGGCCAGCACCGCGCGGACCACGGCGGCATTGTGCGCGGCGTCGCCGCCGCGCAGGTCGGCAACCGACGCCTGCGGCAAGCCAAGGTCCGACGGAGAGAACTCCGTCTTGGCCACCTCGCCGTCGTGCACCACCCACACCGAGGACGCGCCCGTCGTGGTCAGCTCGTCCAGGCCGTCCGAGCCGTGGAACACCAGGGCGGAGCAACCTCGGCCGGCCAGCACGCCGGCGATGATCTCACCCATCCTGGGGTCGAAGACCCCGACCGCTTGGGCCGAGGGACGCGCCGGGTTGGCCACCGGGCCGAGGAAATTGAATACCGTGGGCACGCCGAGTTCGCTGCGGGTCGGGCCCGCGTGCCGGAGCGCCGGGTGATACAGCGGCGCGAACAGGAACGCCACCCCTACTGCGGCGGCGAGTTCGGCGGTAGCGGCGGGCGGCAGGTCGATCACCACGCCGAGCGCCTCGAGCACATCGGCGGCGCCGCACGCGGAGGACGCCGCCCGGTTGCCGTGCTTGATCATCCGCACGCCGGCAGCGGCTGCCACGATCGTGCCCATCGTGGACACGTTGACCGTGTGGGCACCGTCGCCGCCGGTGCCCACCAGGTCGGTGAACTGGCCGGGCAGGTCGATCGGGGTCGCGTGGGCGAGCATCGCGCGGGCCAGCCCGGTCATCTCGGCCACCGTCGTGCCCTTGATCCGTAGCGCGATCGCGAATGCGGCGATCCTGGCGGGCGAGCCAGCACCGTCCATGATCTCGTTCATCGCCCATTCGCTCTCGTCCGCGGTGAGCGAATCGCCGCGAGTCAGGGCGCCAAGCAGAGCGGGCCAGGTGGTTCGCGCATCCATGGCGGGTCAGCCGGTTACGGCGGTGCGCTCGCGCATCAGGCCGGCCAGTTCGTGGGCGAGCGCGATCGGGTCGATCGGGTGGCTGATCACGGCGTCCGCACGGGACCAGGTGGCGAGCCAGCCGTCGTCGGCGCGGCCGATGACCAGCAGCACCGGCGGGCAGTTATAGATCTCGTCCTTGGCCTGGCGGCACACGCCCATGCCGCCGGCCGGCTGGGCCTCTCCGTCGAGGACCATCACATCGGCGCCGCCGGCGTCGAGCAGCCGGAGCAGCGCGGCCTGCGTGGCGACCTCGATGATCTCGGCGTCCGGCACATCCATCGCGGGACGACGTCCGATGGCGAGCCTGATCTGGGCCCGGACATCCGAATCGTGACTGTACACAACGACCTTCATGATGGAGATGTTATCGAGACTGGTACCAACGCGGGGGGTCGCGTGGCGATCGCCTACAGGGTGTCGTAATAATGGCCTCGTGGCGACAGCAACCGTGCAGACGAGCCCGCGCTCTCCGGCCAGCAGACCCAACCTGGTCAGCGTCGGCACCATCATCTGGCTCTCCTCCGAGCTGATGTTCTTCGCGGCCCTGTTCGCGATGTACTTCACGATCAGGTCCGTGGACAAGGGCCAGGGGCTGGCATGGCCGGGAGCGCACCTGGACATCGCGCTCGGCTCGGTGAACACCACCGTGCTGCTGCTGTCCAGCGTGACCTGCCAGATGGGCGTTTTCGCGGTCGAGCGCGGCCAGATCAAGCGCGCCAGGTCGATCTTTCACCCGATGAGCTGGGGCCTGCGCGAGTGGTACGTGCTGTCGTTCCTGATGGGGCTGTACTTCATCTGCGGGCAGGGCTACGAGTACCTGGACCTGATCAGGCACCAGGGCCTAACGCTGTCCTCCAGCGCCTACGGCTCGGTCTTCTACCTGACCACCGGATTCCACGGACTGCACGTGACCGGCGGTCTCGTCGCGTTCATCTTCCTTCTCGGTCGCACCTACGCGGCCAAGACCTTTACCCATGAACAGCAGGTCAGCGCGATCGTCGTGTCGTACTACTGGCATTTCGTCGACGTCGTGTGGATCGGCCTGTTCACCACCATCTACCTCATTCACTAGTCAAGGGGACCTCAGTGGGCTGGATCAACGCCAGGCGCAGGCGCCCGGCCGCCGGCTACGCGGCCCTGCTGCTCGGGCTCGTCCTGGTCGCGCTGACCTACGGCGCCTTGACCTGGCAGGGCGGCACCGCGCAGGCATCGGCCTCGCCGTCGGACGTCGCCGCAGGCAAGGCCCTGTTCGACGCGACCTGCTCGAGCTGCCACGGGCTGGACGCGCAGGGCACGGCGAACGGACCCAGCCTGATCGGCGCGGGGGCGGCGGCGGTCGACTTCCAGATGGCCACCGGCCGGATGCCGGCCAAGGAGGTCGGCGCGGAAAACGAGGCCAAGCCGACGCTGTTCAAGCAGCAGCAGATCTACGAGATCGCCGACTACGTGGCCTCCCTCGGCGGCGGGCCGCCGATCCCGGACGCGGCGCAGGTCTCCACGTCCGGCGCGAACACCGGGCTCGGATCGCAGCTGTTTAGCGCCAACTGCGCGCAGTGCCACGGCTTCGCGGGCGCGGGCGGCGCGCTGACCTACGGCAAGGATGCGCCGCCGCTGACCCAGGCCACCGCGACCGAGATCTACGAGGCGATGCTGACCGGACCCGAGGCGATGCCGGTGTTCTCCGACGGGGCGATCAGCCCCCAGGCCAAGCGCGACATCATCGCCTACGTCCTCGACACCCGGACCGAGCCCAACCCCGGCGGGCTGTCGCTCGGCCGGACCGGGCCCATCACCGAGGGCGCGGTCGTCTTCCTCGGCGGGATGGGCTTCCTGGTGCTGATCGCGATGTGGATCACCGCCAAGCGGCGCGAACCCTGGGACGCGGCTCAGTCGGACGCGGCGGGCACCTCGGGTACCTCCGAGACGGAGCACTGATGAGCGATATGGAAGAGACGCCTGGGGCTTCCGAGGCTAGTGAGAGCGCCGATGCCGCTGAGGGCCACGGGACGACTACGCGGCGGGTGATCGGCACTCCCCTGCCGGCGCCCCGGCTGCTCGGCGGGCAGGGCGAAGGGAACGTCGGCGCGGAAGCCATGCCCCACGGCGGCGGTGGCGTCGCGGTCGCCGAGCACGACGAGGAAAAGCTGCCGGTCGAGGCCGACTACCCCCAGCACGCCAAGAACGCCGAGAAGATCGTGGTGTTCTGCTTCCTGCTCGCGTTCATCGCAGGCTGCGGGTTCATCGCCGCCTACGTGGGTCTCGGCGTGCACTCCGTGGACAAGGTCTTCCGTTCCAACCTGGCCCTCGGCCTGTCGCTTTCCGTCGCGCTCCTCGCCCTGGGCCTCGGCGCGCTGATCTGGGTCCGGCACCTGATGCCGGACGCGGAGGTGACCGAGGAACGGCACGAGATGCGCTCGACCGATGCCGAGCGGGCCGCATTCGAGGAGTACTTCGAGGAGGGCGCGGCGACCAGCCAGTTCGTCAGGCGACCGATGGTGCGGCGTACGCTGATGCTCGCCACGCTGCCGCTGGCCGCCATCCCGATCGTGCTGCTCCGCGACATGGGCCCGCTGCCTGGCACCAGCCTGCGGCACACCGTGTGGAGTCCGGGTCGGCGGCTGCTTGTGTACGGGACCAACCAGCCGCTGACTCCGGCGGAGTTCAGCGAGCCCGGCCAGAGCATCACGATCGTGCCCGACGGCTATCAGGACGACCCGGACGCGCTGGCCAAGGCCACCGTCACCTTGATCAAGTTCCGGCCGGGCGAGCTGCGAATCCCGACGGTGTACAACGGCGGCACGCTGATCGGCACGATGAACTGGACGGTCGACAACATCGTGGCCTACTCCAGGATCTGCACGCACGTTGGCTGCCCGGTCGGCCTGTACGAGCAGACTACGCACCATCTGCTGTGTCCCTGCCACCAGTCGACCTTCCAGGCGGCGGAAGGCGCGCGGGTGATCTTCGGCCCTGCACCGCGGCCGCTGCCGCAGCTGCCGATGACCGTCGACTCGCAGGGTTACCTGGTGTCCAAGAGCGACTTCACCCAGCCCGTCGGCCCGAGTTTCTGGGAGCGCGGATGAGCGACGATGTGAACGTCCCCCCCGCACTGACCGGTGTCGGCGGGTGGCTGGACGACAGGTTCCACGGGGCACGCGGGCTGCGCGTGTTCATGCGGAAGGTGTTCCCCGACCACTGGTCGTTCATGCTCGGCGAGATCGCGCTGTGGTCGTTCATCATCCTGCTGCTGAGCGGGACCTTCCTGTCGCTGTTCTTCGTCCCGTCCATGTCCGACGTCGTCTACCACGGCTCCTACGTCAAGCTCGACGGCATCCGGATGAGCGAGGCGTACCAGTCCACGCTGAACATCAGCTTCGACATACGCGGCGGGCTGCTGATGCGGCAGATCCACCACTGGGCCGCGGACCTGTTCATGGCCTCGCTCACCATCCACATGCTGCGGGTGTTCTTCACCGGCGCCTACCGCAAGCCGCGCGAGATCAACTGGCTGATCGGCATCGGGCTGTTCACGCTTGGGCTCCTCGAGGGGCTGTTCGGCTACTCACTTCCCGACGACCAGCTGTCCGGGGCCGGCCTGCGGATCTTCGAGGGCGTGCTGCAGGGCATCCCGATCGTCGGCACGTACCTGGCGTACTTCCTGTTCGGCGGCGCATTCCCCGGCAACGTCATCGTGCCGAGGATGTACATCCTGCACGTGCTGCTGATCCCGGGCCTGATCCTGGCGCTGATCTCCGCGCACCTGTTCATCATGGTGCACCAGAAGCACACCCAGATGCCGGCCAAGGGGAACACCGAGAAGAACGTCGTCGGCCAGCCGTTCTTTCCGTATTTCATGGCCAAGGGCGGTGCCTGGTTCTTCTTCATCTTCGCGGCGCTGGCCATCCTCGCCACCTTCGCCGAGATCAACCCGATCTGGCTGTACGGCCCCTACACGCCGGTGGCAATATCGTCCGCCTCGCAGCCGGACTTCTACATGGGCATCCTGGAGGGCGCGCTGCGGGTGATGCCCGCCTGGGAGTGGAACTTCCTCGGGCATACGCTCTCGCTGAGCGTGCTGATCCCGGCGGCGGTACCGTTCGGCTTGATCCTGGGCGGCGCGGCGTTCTGGCCGTTCTTCGAGCGGTGGGCCACCGGGGACAAGTCCTACCACAACGTTAACGACCGGCCCCGGAACGCACCCGTCCGCACAGGCACCGGCGTTGCCGCTGTGACGTTCTACGGGGTCCTGTGGGCCGAGGGCGCCAACGACGTGCTCGCCGACAAGCTGCAGATACCGCTGTACACGATCACCTGGATCGCGCGTGTGCTCGTCATCATCGGGCCCTTGATCGCGTTCTTCGTCACCAGGCGTGTCTGTCTCGGCCTGCAGCGGAAGGACGCGGAGCTCATCGAGCACGGCCTGGAGACCGGCATCATCAGGCAGTTGCCCGACGGCGAGTTCATCGAGGTGCACCGGCCGATGACGGAGGAAGAACTCGGCGTGCTCGAGGCGAAGAAGGTGCCCGCGCTGATGCCGGCGCCGGGCTCCGAGGACGAGAACGGAGTGCCGTCACCGCGGTCGGAGGGGGCTATGGGCTGGGCTAGGGGCGTGTCCAACCGCGCCTTCGCCGAGACCGTCGTCGTGGAAACGAACGGGCACGGTAATGGACACGGCGACGGTGCCGGGGAGGAGCACGCCGGGATCGGATCGGCAGGCGAGCACGGCTCCGGATCGGCTTCCGGCGACGGGGCGGACGGCTCGTAGCTTCCATAGGTCGGTTGGCTCACGCAGGTCGCCCCTCACCTCACTTGAGGAGTTTCTGCACCTCGCGGAACCTCGGGTGCCGTGAGTCACGGAGCCATTCGAACAGCACCATCTCGGAGGTGACGATCTCCGCGCCGTGCTGCCTCGCGCGGTCGAGTGCGACGGCCCTGTCCGCCGGGTGGCGGGAGCCTACCGCGTCCGCCGCCACCGCGACGCGGTCCCCGCGGGCCAGCAGGTCCAGAACGGTCTGCAGGACGCAGACGTGCGCCTCGACGCCGGCGACGAGGATATCCCTGCGGGTACCAGGCTGGCCGCCGGCCGCTCCGCCTTCACCGGCGGTTCCGCCCGCGCCGGGAGGCAGCCCAGGAGACAGCAGGGCGGCCAGGCCAGGATCCGCGGCGGCCGAGAACGCGGTCTTGGCCAGGACCTTGTACGGGTAGGCCGAGAGCGGCGGCACCGTGGCACCCAGGCCGGCGGGATTCTGCTCGGTCGCGATGACCGGCACGTCCATGAGGCGTGCCGCCTCGGCAAGGCGCACGGCGCGGGCCAGGACGGTCTCGTGATCGTGGATCACGGGCATGAGCCGCTGCTGCAGGTCGATCAGGAGCAGCACGGCGCCCTCGGCGGTGAGCAGCATACGTCCGACGCTACTCCCATTCGGGCCATTCGGCGCGGTCAGGCCCCGCCATGCCCCGGGTGGTTCCGGGTCTTGACGTCGGCCTGGCGGCCGGGCCCGCCGCTCGGCGACCTGTGTGACCGGCTGGTCGGCTCCCTCGCCACCCAGCCGCAGCAGGACGACATGTGCGTGCTCGCCGTCTGCCGGACGCCATAACGCGCCTGGCTAGCGATAGTTTGTTAATTCGCCAAAGTCAAAAAACCCACCGCTAGGCGGGCTCGCCCTTGAGGGTGAAGGACGACAGCAGCCTGACGGCAATGACCAGTGCCAGCACGGTGACGATGGCCCCCATGATCACCGATGTCGCGACGTTCAGGCCCGCGTTCAGCGCGGAGTCGTTCACGAACCCGTTGGCGATGCCCAGCGCGTAGTGGCTGACCGAGAGCAGCCGTGCGCCGCTGACGAAGTTGGCGAGCACCACCTCCCAGATCAGCACGTAGAGCAGGCCGACCGCGATCGCGCGGGTGGTCGCCACCGAGACCATGACGAAGATCGCGTTGTAGATCACCGCGCCGACCAGCGCCCCGACGAACAGGCCGATGGCGAACCTGGTATCGCTGATCGTGGCGCCGGGGATGAACGCGATAGGGCCCGAGCCGTTCTTCGCGCCGAGGACCGTGCCCGGGGCCTGGCCGCCGCCCGATATCAGCGCCGCGATGAGCTCGGGCACCGCAGCGAAGAGCATGGTCAGCACGGTCGCGACGGAGAACTTCGTCAGGATCACCGCCGACCGGCGCACCGGCGTGGCCAGCAGGTGGATGGCGCTGCCGTCGTCGATCTCGGCGCCGAGCACGCTGGTGCCGATGATCAGCGCGGTGAGCGGCAGCAGCACGGAGAAGCCGAACGTGCCGAGCACGTGCGAGGGCCACGGCCGCGACGGCGGGCGGGAGATCCGCAGCAGCAGGGTCAGCACGATCAGGACCACCGCGGGGAGCGCGAACAGCAGCGCCCGCTTGCGGCCCACGGTGGCGCGCAGCGTGATCCACGCGATCGTGGGGTTGAACACTTCGGGCACAGCTGCTCCTTAGTCGGCAACGAGGTAGGCGAAGACGCTTTCCAGGGATTCGTCGGTCGGCAGCACCTCGCGCAGGCGGATGCCGTGGTCGCGGGCGAGCACCGCGATGTCACGGCAGAACGCGCCGTAATCCGAGGTGCGCACCTGCAGGCCCTTGCCGGTCAGTTCCACCGCCGTCACCGTCGGCCTGCCGATCATGCTGCCCGCAAGCAGGCGGTCGTCGGAAGAACGCACCGTGAAGACGTGCGGCCGGCTGGTCATCAGCCGCCGGATCGCTCGGAAGTCGCCAGAAGCGGCCAGGCGGCCGGCCACCACCACCTGGATGGTGCCGGACAGCCGCTCGACCTCTTCCAGGATGTGCGAGCTGAACAGGATCGTCCGGCCCTCGGTGCCGAGCTTGTCGAGCAGGTCCATCATGTGCAGCCGCTGCCGCGGGTCCATCCCGTTGAACGGCTCGTCGAGCAGCAGGATCTCCGGATCGTGCACCAGCGAGGCGGCCACCTTGATCCGCTGCCGCATGCCCTTGGAGTAGGTGGAGATCTTCCGGCCCGCCGCGTCGGCCATGTCGAGCATCGCGATGGCCCTGGCGGCCGCCGCTGCCGGGTCGGGCAGCTTCTGCAGCTTCGCGGTGGCGAGGACGAACGCCTCGCCGGTCAGGAACGCGTACACCGAGTCCCGCTCGGGCACCAGGCCGATGCGGCGGTAGATGGCGGGGTTGTGCCAGCTGCGCTCGCCGGCAATGGTGATCTCGCCGCGGGACGGGGGCAGGAAGCCCGCGATCATGTGCATGATCGTCGACTTGCCCGCGCCGTTGGGCCCGAGCAGGCCGGTCACCCCGGGCCCGATCGACATCGTGATGTCGTTGACCGCGACCACGTTGCCGTACCAGCGGGAGACGTTGCGCAGTTCGATGGTCATGACCGGCTCACCTTCCGGTACCTCGCGGCCAGGCCCCCGAGACAGGCCGCGAGGAGCGCGACGGCAGCCACACCGTAGAGCGGGCCGAAGTGGC
Source organism: Streptosporangiaceae bacterium (assembly GCA_050698735.1). GTDB lineage: Bacteria > Actinomycetota > Actinomycetes > Streptosporangiales > Streptosporangiaceae > Palsa-504. Next base: position 15,563 of record JBOHCG010000089.1, read on the forward strand.
CCGGGTTAGGATCTTCTCCCTGCGAGGTGCCGCCGAGCCAGATCCGCACCCCGTCCAGGATGGTGAACGGGCTGAACAGGCCCGCGATCTTGGCTCCGGTCGTCGTCGCGGTGATGCCTCCCTCCGCCTGGATCAGCACCAGGGAGACCGTCCAGGTCAGGAAGCAGGAGATCGCGACGATCCCGGTCGCGTACGCGCGGCGGCCGGTCAGGGACGCTAGGACCAGGCCGATCGCCGCGACAAGCACGGCGAACATCAGGCCGACGCCGAGGCCAGGAATGAGCGCCCTGGTCTGGCTCCAGACGCCGCCGCCGCTCTTCGCCGCGGCGATCGTGCCCACGTACAGCAGGAGCAGCGGCACCTCGACCAGCAGCAGGCACGCCAGGGTCAGCGCGATGTACTTGGCTAGCGGGTAGTCGCCGCGGCGCAGCGGCCTAGAGAAGTACAGCGGCAGCACGTGGCTGCGCAGATCCCTGGAGACCAGCTCCGGCGCCTGGGCCGCAATGAAGATGATCAGCACGACGTCCCGCAACTGGGGGACGTAGACGTCGTAGCCGAACAGCCGCGTGCCTCCCTGCGCCACCGAGACCGCGTTCGCGATCGCGGGCAGGCAAATGGCCACGCAGGCGAGTATCGGGACGATCTTGGCCTTCATGCCCCGGCCGATGCCCCACGCGGACCGGAAGCTGTGCCAGATCAGGGCTCGGACGATCTGCGCCCGGCCCAGCCGGGGGCCGTCGTAGCCGCGGTACCCGAGATCATGGATGACGCCAGCAGTGCCTGCTGGGCTCGCGGGGCCCGCTGGGCTCGCTGGGCTCGCTGGGCTCACGGTTTCAGGCATGAGCGGCCTCCTCGTCGCGGAACAGCTCCTCGACCTGGTGGCGGCGCTGCTCCAGCCGGCACAGCGGCAGGGCCAGGTCCGCCACGGCGTCGCGCACCACGTCGTAGGTGTCGTCGCCGCCGAGCGGGACGAGCAGGACCCGCTGCGTGGCGGTGGCGGTCAGGCCGCGGACGGCAAGCTCCGCCTGCAGCTGGGCAAGCCCTTCCTCGACCTCGACCGCGAGGACCTCGCTGGCCCGGGTGAAGCTGGTGATCGTGTCGGCGCGCAGCAGCCGCCCGGCCTCGATCGCGACAAGCTGGTCGCAGATCCGCTCGATCTCGCCGAGCAGGTGCGATGCGACCACGATCGAGATGCCGAACTCGGCGCCGATCCGTTCGATGAGCTCGAGCATGGCGGTGCGGCCTACCGGGTCAAGGCCATTGGTCGGCTCGTCGAGCAGCAGCAGCCGCGGGTCGCCGACCAGCGCCTGGGCCAGCTTCACCCGCTGCTTCATGCCGGTGGAGTACGTGCCGATCAGGCGGTACCGCTCTTCGTGCAGCCCGACGTGGCGCAGCGATTCGGCGGCGCGCTCCTTGGCCACGGTGGGCGGCAGCCCGGACATCCGGCCGAGGTGGGTAACGAACTCGGTGGCGGTCACGTCGGGCGGCAGGCAGTCGTGCTCCGGCATGTAGCCGAGCAGGGTCCTGATCGTCTCGCCGCTGGTCGTGCAGTCGTGGCCGAGCACCTCGGCCTGGCCCTTGGTCGGCGGGATGAGGCCGAGCAGGATCTTTATCAGGGTCGACTTGCCCGCGCCGTTCGCACCGACCAGCCCGGTGACGCCGGGGCCCACGGTCACGGTGAGCCCGTCCAGCGCGGTGATGTTCCCCGGGTATACCTTGGTCAGCGCCCTCGTCTCGATGACGGCAGGGGCCTGCGTTGATGGCATGGTGCTACCGTGCCAGCGGGCGGCCTGGACCGTCATCCCCCCTCAGGGTGAAGTTACCGCCGGCGGGCCGCGCGGGTCACCGTGCCGGCCTACGCCTGCGGGATGACGCCGAGGTCAGCCAGGACGGTTACCTTAGTTACGTGCGTAGTGCTAGCCCGGGCGGGCGGCCCCCCGCAGGCCCCAGGCCGCCGCTGACGATGCGAGTGCGGTCCTGGCAGTGGACGGCGCTTGACTGCCTGGTGGCCGTGCTGATCGTCGTGGTACTTTTCTCCGCCGTCAGGCCGACCCTGCGGTCCGTGGCGGTGTCCGCGGTCGGGCCGTCGCCGATCGTCCACTACTACCGTCCGGCAGTTGCCGCGCCGGTCGTGCTGTTCCTCGTTGCGGCGGCGGGCTTCGCTACCGCGCTGCGCCGGCGCCGCCCGATGCTCATGCTCGGCGTGCTGCTGATCGGCTCCTTGCTGGCGACCGTGCTGACCTTCCGTGACTTCAGCTCGCTGACGTTCTTCGTCCCCGTCGCCTACGTGCTGTACCTGATCGCGGCGAACTATGAGCGCCGCAGGGACGCGGTGTGGGTGCTTGCGGCCGTGTTCGCCACCATCGCGCTCGACACCGAACTGTCGACGCTCGCCTACGGCAGCCTCAACAAGGCCGGCCCGCTGCTGGTCATCCTGCTCGTGATCATCGGCTGGACGGCCGGCTACGCCACGCGGCAGCGCCGCAGGTACGCGGTCAGGCTGCAGGAGGAGGCGGCGAGCAAGGCCGTCGCGGAAGAACGCCTGCGCATCGCCAGGGAACTGCATGATGTGGTGGCGCACAGCATGAGCGTCATCGCCGTCCAGGCCGGCTACGGTCAGTACGTCATCGACACCCAGCCCGCCGACGCCCGCTCCGCGCTCGGCGCAATCCAGGTGACCAGCCGAGAGG
>JBOHCG010000090.1:0-18202 GCA_050698735.1 Streptosporangiaceae bacterium
ACGAGGATGTCTCCGGCCGGGATACCCTTCGCGTTCACGGTTACGGAACCGCCTGTCACTGACCCGCCTGTCTGAACGGAGATGTGCCCGCTCGGGGGAACGACGGGCGCTGGCAGCGAGCTCATGGCCGGGCAGCCGGGCCCAACCGGCACCACGACCACCTGGTCGTCGCCGACCTGGTGCAGCTTCGTGTTGATCCCGGCTATCCCGGATACCTGGTAGACATCGAGCGTCACCGTGCCGTTGGAATGCGTGGTCAGAGCGTAGGCCGGTGTTCCGCCGCCGGCCATGAGGCCGCCGACGGTGGCCGCGACGGCGGCGAGGCCAGTGCCCGTGGCTAGCAGCGTCCGGCGCGACGCGATGTGCCGCCTCGGTGCCGACGGCCTGGTGTGTGCCAGCGTTGATCCGTGCTCCCGGACTAGATCGTCGAATAGCTGATCTGCGAACTTAGTCATTGCTGTTGCCCCTGATCTGGTAGGTGGGTGTGGTGCTCTCCGCCGTGGGCAGCCCGGCTCCGGAGCCGGCCACGGCATGCCTGCGCAGGAGCGCGCGGGTGCGCATCAGCCGCATCCGGACCGCGCCGGGGGTGATCCCGAGCGCGGCCGCCGCCTCCTTCGGCGCCAGGCCGGCGATGTCCACAAGCTCGATGACCGCGCGGTCCCGTTCGGGAAGCGTGGCCAGTCCGGTGAGCAGGTCCCGGCCGGCTCGTTCGGCATCGATCCGGTCGAGCAGTTCCTCGACCTGGTCCGGTTCCAGGTCGCGCCGGCCGGACAGCCGATGCAGCTTGTCCTGCTGCTGACCGTAGGCCTCGCAGTACGAGGCGTAGATTCGCCGGGCGATCCCGAACATCCAGGCCCGTGCGGTGCCCTTGCGGGGATCGAAGGCCCCGAAGGACGTGATCGCCGCGACGAAGGTGTCCGCGGTGAGGTCGGCGACCACGTGCGGATCACCGCTGCGCCGGGCGAAGTACGCCATCACCGCCTCGACGTTCGCCCGGTAGAGCCGCTCGAACTCGGCGATCGCGCCCTCGCCGGCGGGCCGCTCCCTGGCCGCGGCCTCCGGACCGGCTGCTGCTGTTTTTTCGGTCACGTATCTAGTTGCCGTTCAGCCGCCACAGCGTCACGCGCCCAGGCCCCCCGTGCCAGATCTGAGATGGCCGGTCACCGATGAGTTCACCCGGCCGCTGCCGTTATACCCGTGAGGGGAACTAAGACGATACGTGAAAGCGGAGTGATCGTTGTGGCTGGGAACAGGGTGGATGCGCTGGCACGCCTCGACGTCTTCGTCGGTGATTGGATCCTGGAGGCCAGCTTCCCCGGCGACCCAGCAGCGCGGTCCGGCCCGGCCGTGGACGGCCCGACGGTGCTCAGCCGGTTCGAGTGGGCACTGGACCGGCAGTTCCTGCTGCAGCGCACCGAGGTTCCGGTGCCCGAGGCACCCGACAGCCTGACCATCGTCACCGTTGACCCGGAGACCGCCGCGTACAAGCAGCATTACTACGACTCCCGCGGCGTGGTGCGCCTGTACTCGATGAGCCTCTTCGACGGGGTGTGGACGCTGACGCGGGAGTCGTCCGACTTCACGCCGCTGGATTTCCGGCAGCGCTTCACCGGCACGTTCAGCGACGACGGGAACGTTATCAGCGGCGCATGGGAGAAAGACATCCACGGTTCCGGCTGGGAGCACGACTTCGCGCTCGTCTACCGCAAGGTCGGCTGAAAATGCCCATTAGGACCTTCGCTCCGTTTCACTGGCGGTTATCGGACAATTTATCAGGAACCGCGACGAATACTTCTAGGTAGCGGAATCCCGTTGGCCTATTGTCGCATATTTAGACGATGATGAGCGGAAATCTTCGTTTGCACAGATGACCGAGGGCCTCCATTCTTGCGGGGAGCAATCCCCTATCGCGGAGGTTTGACATGACAACGGCACCGGCGGAGAGCACCCGTCCGGTAAGCACATTGCCCGCGGCTTTCTGGAAACCGAACCCCTATACTCAGCCACGGCCGAGTCGACGGCACGCCATCGGCTTCTGGCTGGCAGGCTACGTATTCGCCATCACCATTGCGTTCTCGACCGCGCCCGCGCCGCTTTACGTCCTGTACCAGGTGCGGGATCATTTCGGCGCGCTGCTTGTGACGATCATCTTCTCTGCCTACGCCTTCGGCGTGGTCGCTAGCCTGTTCCTGGTCGGCCACGTGTCGGACTGGCTGGGCAGGCGGCGGATCCTGGCCGTCCCGATCGCCGTCAACATGGCGGCTGGCCTGGTGTTTCTTCGCTGGCCTGGGATGTTCGGCCTGCTTATCGGCCGGATCTTGTCCGGCATCAGCGTCGGCATGCTTACCGCGACCGCTACCGCGTACCTGAGCGAACTGCACGCCGCCGCGCGGCCGGGGGCGTCGCTGAGGCGAGCGGAAATGGTGGCGGCCGCGGCCAGCCTGGGTGGTCTCGGCCTGGGACCGCTCATCGCCGGGTTCCTTGCCCAGTACGCCGGCGCGCCGCTGCAACTTCCTTACTTCGTCCTCGAAGCGCTCATGCTGGTCGCGCTGGCGGCTCTGACGAGGACGCCGGAGACGGTCCGGCCAGAACCATGGCGCAGCTATCATCCGCAGCGAATTTCGGTCCCGCCGGCGGCCCGCCCCACGTTGTACGCGGCCGGAGCCGCCGTGGCTGCGGCCTTCGCCCTGTTCGGCCTGTTCACTTCGCTGGCACCCGGTCTCATCGCGGGCACCCTGCACGACCGCTCGCACGCACTGGCCGGGCTGGCCACCTTCGTCGTGTTCGGCGCCGCGGCGCTCGCGCAGATCGCCACCAGCCGGACCGCGCCACGCCGGCAGCTTGGCCTGGGACTGGGCTTGCTGGCACTCGGGCTGATCGGGGTGACGATGGCGATCTGGGATCCGAACCTGAGGCTGCTGCTGGCCGGCGGCGGGGTCGCCGGGGCCGGGTCGGGCGCGGTGTTCAAGGGAAGCATCTCGGTCGTGATGGACATCGCGCCCGCCTACGCCAGGGGCGAGGTCCTCGCCGGGCTGTTCCTGGCCGCGTACCTCGGCCTTGCGGTGCCGGTGCTCGGTCTCGGCCTGGCCACCGAGGCGTTCAGCACCCGGGGCGCGCTGCTCGGGTTCTCCACGGCGCTCGCCGTCGTCATCGTCCTGGTCGCCCGCCGGCTGTTCGGAACGCGGCAGGTGGGAGCGCCTGGCGGTGAGAACCTGGCGGTTGATGTCAGGGTGCCCCGGCAGCGGGGCTACGGAGGGACGAGGTTACGCGGTCGATGGCACTACGGGAACGCCAGAGGGACCGTGCCCAACTGTGCAGCCGCTCCCCTCCCTGCCGGCTGACCCTCGAAGCGATGGTCCGGCGCTGATCGCCGCGTCCAGGTCTGGCCGGCCCGGTGGTGGCGGGTGAGACGGACGGGACATTAAAAATGAACAATCTTTGGCTGGGCGTTTGCAAAGTCGACATGCTCCCTTCTTCTGAGCCTCGCGATCCCTCATCACACCGGGGCGACCCCTGCCGGAGGGTCCGATCGATATTGGGTGGCCTTGAGGCGCCGGGTCTGCGAGTATGCCGCCGATGACTACTTCGCAGGGGTACCTCGAGGCTTACGACCGGCAGCTGCGGACGGACGCCGAGACGCCCGGCGCGATAGCGGTGCAGCGGCTTGGCCCGCTGCGGCTGGTGACCTTCGCGGGCGGGCGGGGGTTCGTGACCTACCAGGACCTGGGCGGGGCCGACGCGGTGAGGATCGCCGGGTGGGTCGGGGAGTCCCTGGCGCACTACCGTGCGGATGCGGCTATCACGCGGGTGGAGTGGAAGACGCGGGGGCATGACCGGGCGCCAGGGCTGCACGACGCGCTGGTGTCCAGCGGCTTTGTGCCGGACGAGGCCGAGTCGATCATGATCGGCGAGGCGCGGCGGCTGGCCGTCGACGTCGCACTGCCGGATGAGGTCGGACTACGGGTGGTCACATCGGAACCGGATGTCCGGGCGATGTGCGCGATGCAGGCCGAGGTTTTCCGCGATCCGGATACCGAGGACAGGGCGAACGCGGTGCTGCGGAGGCTGGCGACCGGGGACGGCATGCAGTTGTGGGTGGCGGAGGCTGGCGGGCAGATCGTCAGCGCCGGCCGGCTCGAGCCGGTCGCCGGGACCGAGTTCGCCGGAATCTGGGGCGGGGCCACGCGGCCGGAGTGGCGGGGCCGGGGGATCTACCGGGCTCTCACGGCGGCCCGGGCACGCTCGGCGCTCGCGCAGGGCAAGCGGCTGATGCACAGCGACTCGACCGAGTTCTCCCGGCCAATCCTGGAGCGGGCAGGGCTGGTCAAGGTCTCTACTACCACGCCCTACGCGTGGCGCCGGTAAGGATCTCCGGCCGACCAGGCAAAATCGCGGAAACGCCCCACACAATGGCGTGAGGGTCCGGGTACCCGACGGCGCATCGAGCGCGTCTGGGGGTGGCTATGCGCGGGCTGGGGACCAGTCGGTGGCTAGCTGGCCCAGGAATACGGCGTCGGCGAAGTGACCGTCTACCCAGGCGTAGTCGCGGAGGGTGCCTTCCAGGGTGAAGCCGGCCCGGGTGGCGGCGCTGATCATCGGGCGATTGTCGGCCAGGGTTTCTACCTGGAGGCGGTGCAGGCCGCGGATGGCGAAGCCGTAGCGGCACAGCACGCGGACGATGTCGGTGCCCAGGTGGCGGCCGCGGAAGGACGGTCGCAGGCCCAGGCCGAGATGGGCGTTCCTGTGGTGGGCGTCGATGCCGAACACGACGGCCTCGCCCGCCAGTTCGGCGGTCGCCAGCTCGACCACGGAGAACGGGACCGTGTCGGCGCGCTCATCGACGGTCCGGTAGGGCGAGGCGGCGGAGCCCGGGGCGATCGGCCGCCACGGGCGGCCGTCCGCGCGTATCCGCATCTCCACGTCGTTGAGCATCTCGTCCTCGAAGACCTCGATGTCGGCGGCGGTGCGGGCGCGCAGCCCGATCAGCTCTCCACTCAGCATTTGCCGTTCATATCACGGACTTACTTGGCGGGGCACCACCGTCCGTTCTGCCGAGATTGACAAGAGGCTGGCGTGCCGGATGTGGCTGCATGTTGTGTCGCGGTGCGGGCCCGGTCGGGGGTGGGCGGGACGCGGTAGCATCTGTTCGTTCGGGCCTGCCTGCGGGGAAGCTCGCGCGCGGGGCAAGCTCCGCTCACCGTCGATTAGGAGCAGATCGCCATGACCCTCTTCCAAAGAGCGCACGACATACTCTCGGCCAAGGCCAACAAGGCGCTCGACGCCGCGGAGAAGCCCGACGAGATGCTCGACCTCTCTTATGAGCAGATGCTCGATCAGATCACCAAGGTCCGGCAGGCGCTGGTCACCATCGCCGCCTCGCGCAAGCGGATCGAGCTGCAAGAGGCGCAGCTCCAGCACTCGGTGGACCACCTGCAGGATCAGGCCAAGTCGGCGCTGTCGCTCGGCAAGGAGGACCTGGCGCGGGAGGCGCTGTCACGCAAGGCCGCGGCCCAGGCCCAGATCGACGGCATGGAGACGCAGCATCAGCAGCTCACCGAGCAAGAGGACAAGCTCACCCAGACGCTGCAGGCACTGCAGCAGCGGGTCAACCAGTTCCGGACGCAGAAGGAAACGCTCAAGGCCCAGTACGCGGCGGCGAGCGCTTCCGCCTCCGTGAACGAGAGCGTGGCCGGGATCTCGAGCACGCTCGGCGATTCTGGCGCGGCGCTGCAGCGCGCGCAGGACAAGATCGCCAACATGCAGGCGCGCGCCGGGGCGCTGGACGAACTGCTGCAGTCCGGCGTGCTTGAGGACGTCGGGGGCGGCGGTGACGACATCCAGAAGGAGCTCGACGAGGCCGGGGGGTCCGCCGACGTGGACCGTGAGCTTGCCGCGCTCAAGGCCCAGATCGGGCCGGGCAGCTCGACGCCGGAGCTGACCAGCGGTGGCGGCTCAGGCTCGTAGCCTGTCGCTGGTGTTCCCTTGGCCGGGCTCCTCGCTGAGGATCCGGCTGTTACCTCGTGCAGCCTGGGCGCCCATGGTCCACCTGACACGGACGCCGACCAACACGACCGCCACCGGGGTGATCGCCTGGCGTGAAGCCATCCGGCCGCCGTTCGGGGCGCGGATGCACAATTTCGCGACTATATCGCCATGGAACGGGCACAGTCCGGCGCCGCAGAACATTACCATCCGTCACAACCGCGAACTCTCGTCAACAAAGATCTTAATCAGATCTTTTCTTAATCGTTCTGTTGCGTTACGCTCACCGAGAGTCGACTCACCGCAGCCACCCCCGCTAGCCCGACAAAAGGACACAAACTTCTGCAATGGGCAGAGACCTGCGACCCCATGGCCTTTCCCCGGGTCGGGCTTAGCAATCGACACGAGGAGTCTGAATGCTAAGACGATGGTGCATCCTATTCGCCATGCTCGCGCTGACCGTCGGCACCGCGCTCGCCGCGAGCAGCGCGTCAGCGGCCACGAGCGGTTCGGCGGGGTTCAACCCCGGCGGGCCCATCCACCTGGTAGGAGCCAGCCCGGCGGCCCATGGCGGCCTAAGCAACGAGGCAGAAAGCACCAACTGGTCCGGTTACGCGGGGACGACCGGCACGTACACGAGCGTTTCGGCCAGCTGGACCCAGCCGGCCGGCACGTGCTCGAGGGGCGACCAGTACGCCGCCTTCTGGGTCGGAATCGACGGGTACACCAGCAGCACGGTCGAGCAGACCGGCAGCGAGGTCGACTGCGTCGGGCGCACCGCCGAGTATTACGCCTGGTACGAGATGTACCCGGGGCCCTCTGAGAACTACAGCAACACGGTCAAGGCCGGCGACCACTTCACCGCAACGGTGACGTGGCTGAGCGGCAAGAAGTTCAGCCTCTACATCGCGGACACCACGCAGGGCTGGAGCCACACCACCGACGCCAGCCTGACCTCGACCCCGGCGCGGTCCTCGGCTGAGGTCATCGTCGAGGCCCCGTGCTGCACCAACAGCGGCGGCATCCTGCCGCTGACCGACTTCGGCACGATGAGCTTCAGCGGCTCGATGGCAAATGGAGCCGCCATCGGCAGCGCGGGCGGGCTGACCGAGATCATCATGATCGACAACGAAGGACGCGACAAGGACACGATCTCCGCGCTCAGCGGCGGGGAGAGCTTCAGCGCAACCTGGCTGCGCAGCAACTAACTCCCGATAACGCTGGTCACGCTGGCCCGGCCACTGCGAGAAGGCCGGGCCAGCGGCATGCGCGGGTTTGCTGGCTACGGGCCGATGTGGAGATACGGAGCCCAGAGCAGCGACGGATAGCGATCACGCAGACGGCCGATGGCGTCGTGCAGGCCGCGCGCCGAGAATGCCGGGTCCAGGTGAGCCACGCCTTGGTCGTCATGAGAGGACAGCCGAGCGTAGAAACCCTCCGCGACCTGCGGGGCGATGGTGTCGAAGACGGTCCACTGGGTGGCGATGACGTGGGTAAACCCGGCCGCCAGCAAGGACCCGGCGAGGTGGATGGCCTCATCGGGCGCATCGTATGAACCGACGGCGGCCTCGCAGGCGGACAGGAAGGCGAGCCGCGCGTCGGTCAGGCGGAGCTGAGCCAGGTCGGACACGGTGACCGGGCCTTCCTCCTGATGGTCATAGGTGTACAGGGCGCCGCTGGCCAGGTCGTTGGGATCTTGTTTGCCGTGCCCGGCGAAGTGCAGGAAGCAGTGGCCGGGCAGGTCCGCCAGGAGCCTGGCCCGGGTGGCGAGCCCGTCGGTCAGCACGGTGGCGCCCGGGGCAAACCGCGCGACCTGCTCCACTTCCATCCCAGCCTGCGGCAGCTCGGATAGTCCCGGGGTCTCGGGCAGGGCCACGGCCAGCATCCGGCCGGGCGCTGGACCGGTTCTGGCCGCCCTGGCGCGCGCCTCGATCAAGGCCCCGAGCGTCGGCGTGTAGGAGCAGGCCCACTGATCCGACGCGGCGTGCAGGGGCAGGAACGCGGCCGGGCCGACGGGACACCACCACAGGCGGCGGGGCGGGGTCGCGGGGTGCGGCGGGGTCGCGGGGTGCGGCGGGGTCGCGGGGTCGGGCGCGGGGTCGGGTAGGGCCGCGAGGGCCTGGGCGACCGGGGTGGTGATGGACTTGTCGAGCCAGTCCAGGGTTTGGTCCAGGATCTGCTGGGCGTGCTGCTGCCTGGCCTGGGAGTCGGCCAGCGCCGCATGCAGCGTGTCTATCCGCTGCAGGGCTTCGGTGAAGGCGACCCGGTCGAGCCTCACTGCGGTCAGCTCGTCCGTGGTGAGGATCAGCGCGTGGGAACCGTGACGGCTGATGTTCACGATCGCGACCGGGCCTTCGGCGGCACAGCGGCGGAGGTCGGCCGCTGACCTGACGCCTAGGAAACCGCCGAGTCCCGGGAGCCGGCGGGCCTGGGCGACGAGATCGTCCCACTCCCTGGCCAGGTCACGACGTCGCTCGGCGTGGCCGGTGGCCGCCTTGGTCAGCGGCTGCTCGCCGATGCCAGGACGGTCAAGTTCGGCCCTGATGGCATCCATCCGGTCGGCGAGATCGGGCGCGATCTCGGCTAGGGCACCGCGGTCGGTGCGGGCCTCGATGGCCTCGGCGAGCAGGACGCCGCGAGCTCGCTCGAGCAGTTCTATCGCCGTGGCCGGATCGGCGGCGCGAAGCGAGGCCGCGAAGGCGTCCGCGCCAAGGGTTATGTAGTCCGCCAGGATGCGCAGCCGGTCGTCGCGCTGCAGGCCTGGCCAGGCAAGCCTGACCAGCAGTTCGACCGCCATGGCGTAGCCGCGGACGGCGTCCGGCCAGTCGCCGAGTTCGCCTGCCGCCTCCCCCCATGCCGCCGCGGCGTGCAGGCGGGTGGAGAGCATCGCGGCCGGCGAGATTGCCGCCTGCCGCAGGCCTTCTCGGGCCTGCCGGGCGCGGTCGGCTCGCTCGGCCGCGGGCAGGCCCTCCTGGCAGGAGCGGTCATTACAGATAAGGCCGAGGTTGAGCAGCACCAGGGCGCGACCCGGATGGACCGCTGGGACCATTGTCTCGGCCGCGAGCGCGGCCTGGAACGCCGCCTCCAGGTCGGCCGGGTCGGCGGTGCGACCAAACCGGACCCGGAAGGCCAGGCTGAGGTTGGACTGATGCATGCCGAGGCCGGGATGTCCGTGTGGGGTAGCCGCCACGGCCGCCCGGCCAACCTCGACCGCGTCCTCCATGTCACGGCTGTCTGCGGTGCGCACGAACCGCTCGCGCAGGGCGGCACTGAGATTGGACAGGTTCCCGGGCCGGGCCGGGTGGCCGTCGTGCATGGCGTGGACGGCGGCCTGCAGGCAGGCGATCGCCCCATCTAGGTCGGACAGCGGGCTGGTCCGTCCGGACCTCGCCCACAGCGCCAGCCCCAGGTTGGACAGGAACACCCAGCGCTGCGGATCGTCGGCAGGCGCCGACTCGACGGCCTCCCGGCCCACCGCGACCGCCTCGTCGACGTCGGCCTGCGCGCCGAGCGCCTCATACCGGACCCGCAGCGCGCCGCACAGGTTGCCGAGCGCCCCCGCGCGGCTGGGGCCGTCGGCGGGCATCCCGGCAACGGCGGCCCGGCCGGCCTGGATGGCCTGCTCCAGGTCCTCGGGCGCATCGCTGTTCTCATAGCGCGCCAGCAAGACGCCGCAGAGGCTGGACTCGATCCGGCGCCGGTACGGATCATCGTCGAGGGTCGCGCTCAGCGCCGCCCGGTCAAGCTCCATCGCCTCGTCGAGGTCAGCGAGATCTCCCGCCTGCTCGAAACGACTGGTCAGAGCCATGGCCAGGTTCGCAAGGCATTCCACTTCATCCGGGGTTTCCGCGGACGTAGTCGCGACCGCGGAACGTCCGGCCGCGATCGCGCGGTCGAGATCCTCCGGCGCCCCGCTGAACCCGAACCTGGCCTCGAACGCGACGCACAGGCCGGACAGGGAGGTGGCCAGGGCCGGGTGGCCGTCGGGAAGCAGGTCCACGGCGGCCTGCGCATAGCCGATCGCCTCGTCGAGGCCGGGCCGTGATCGCAGCCGCAGTGCCCGCTGCTGCAAGACCCCGGCGAGGACCGCAAGGAGCGCACCGCGATGAGGATCGCGGGGCGCCGTGGCATCCACCGCGGCCTGCAGGATCTGCGTCGCTTCCGCAAGATCGGCCGGATCCTGGTCATGCTCGAATGCGGTCGCGAGGAAGGCGCCAAGCGAGGTCAGGTACACGGGCCGGCGAGGGTCGCCGACAGGGGTGGCCGCGAGGACCTGGCGCCCCATGCTGACCGCCATCCGGATGAGTTCCGGTTGCATGGTCCTGGAGCAGGCGTGGAAGAGAACCTCGGCCTGGGCGTTCCACGCCTCCATAGCGGAAGGAGGGGGGACGCCTCGCTCCCGCAGGCGTGCGACGACGGAACGAATGGGTTCCGGTATGCCCTCCGGCAGCAGCTGGTCGACCAGCATGAACAGCACATTGGCCAGGCCCTGCTCGGGCCGGGACCCGGAGACCTCATGGCGCGCCCCGTACAGGCTTGCCACCAGGTCCACGGCATCAACGTCGACAGGGACGGGCGCACCTGGGTACGGCGGGAGCGGGACGGCTTGGGTGAGCAAGACGGCCGCGCTGACCATGGCCTGCGGATCGAGCACGGCGCCCGCATCCCTTGTCCTGACGAAGGTCCGCAGGCGCTCGTCAAGCTCGGCTATTAATGACGCGCTGGTCGGCATGTCGCCTCCACGGTGCGGGCTATCGTTTCCCCAGCGGAGCATTCGGAAAGGACTCGACAAGCAAACAATAGGCTCACCGGACGGCCATCGGCGGCGGCGATGCCGAGGTGCGGGGCGTGCTCCGTCATGCCGTGGCGGAGGCGGCGGGATCGTTACCCTGGGGTCCTGACCCTAGAACGGATCTGTGGTATGTCTGAATTCGGCGAAACAGCACAAGCTGGCACGATGTATGACCGTGTAGGGGGGTGACCAGTTTGGCTGCACTGCAGGCGGGCGATCCTCAGCGGATAGGGCCCTATGTGATACTTGCGCGGCTAGGTAGCGGGGGGATGGGGCGCGTCTACCTCGCTCGCTCCCCGGGCGGCCGGATGGTGGCGGTGAAGGTTATCCGGGCGCAGCTGGCCGAGGATCCCGGTTTCCGGGCCAGGTTCGCCCGTGAGGTCGTCTCGGCGCGCAAGGTGGGCGGCCTGTTCACCGCGCAGGTGGTCGACGCCAACCTGGACGACCCGATTCCCTGGCTGGTCACCGCCTACGTCCAGGGCGTCCCGCTGTCCGAGGCGGTGGAGCAGCACGGGCCGCTGACCGAGCGGTCGGTGCTGGCGCTGGCCGCGGGGCTCGCCGAGGGGCTGATCGCCATCCACGCGGCGGGCGTCATCCACCGCGACCTGAAGCCCTCGAACGTGCTGCTGGCCCCGGACGGGCCGCGGATCATCGACTTCGGCATCTCCTCCGCCGCCGAGGCCACCTCGCTGACCGGGACCGGGCTGATGATCGGCTCCCCCGGGTTCATGTCACCTGAGCAGGCAGAGGGCCAGATGGTCGGGCCTGCGAGCGACATCTTCAGCCTGGCCGCCGTGCTCACGTTCGCGTCGAGGGGCGAGGGGCCGTTCGGCACCGGCGAGACCGCGGCGCTGCTCTACCGGGTGGTGCACACCAAGCCGAACTGCGACAGCGTGCCGGAGAAGATCAAGCCGCTGATCAGGAGGAGCCTGGGCCGGGACCCGAAACGGCGGCCTACGGCGCACCAGTTCCTCGCCGAGCTCACCGCCGCGTACCCGTCGGCCGCGGACCTGACCGACTGGCTGCCGCCCTGGCTCGTCACCGCGTCAGCGCAGCGCGACCACGCGCTCGGCATCACCCAGCATCCGCCCACCGCCGCGGCCAGCGCCGGCGGGGCCTGGCCGGCCGCCGCCACGAGCCCGCCGCCGCTGCCCGGGATGGGCAGCTACCCCAGCCCGCCGCCCCGGACCGAGATATCGCGGACGCCGGCTCCCGCGCCGATCGCTGCCCAGGGGTCGCCCGCGCCTCAGGGGTTCCCGGGGGCGGCCGCTGGCGCCGGGAGTTCCGGCGGTGTCGGGGCTTCAGCTGGCACCGGGAGTCCGGGTGGCGCTGGGAACTCCGGCAGTACTGGGGGTTCTGGGTCGCAGGGCAATACGTGGTGGGCGGCGGCCGCTGCTGCCGCGGCGGCATCTGCGGCGTCTCAGGATTCCATGACCCCTGCGTCGGCGACCCCGCTGACGCCTGCGACACCACAGGCACCTGCTACACCGGCGGCCCCTCCGTTGCCGTGGGATTCTTCGCAGCCGTCTCCTGCTTCGCAGCCGTCTCCTCCGCCGTGGAGTTCTCCTTCCTCGCAGCCGTCGCCTCCGTCGTGGGATTTTCCGTCCGCTTCTCCGCAGCCGTCGCCTCCGTCGTGGGGTGCGCAGCAGGCGTCGAGCCAGGGATACAGCGGAGCGCAGACACCGCAGACACCGCCGACGCCGCCCTACAGCGGAGCGCAGACACCGTCTCCGTCGTACGGTTCCGCGCAGGCGCCGCCCTCTGGTTACGGCGCAGGTGGATACGGCGCTCAGCAGGCGCCCAGCGGGTATGGCACTCCGCAGCCGCCGAGTCCTGATTATGCCGCAGGAGGATACGGCGCCCCGCAGGCGCCGGGCTCGGGATACGGCGGGGCGCAGACTCCTCCCCCGCTGTACGGTGCTCAGCAGACACCGACGCCGGGCTACGGCGGCTCCACCCCGGTGTACGGCGGGTCGGCGGGCGGGCAGGTGTGGCAGCCGTACGCGGGGTCGAGCGGGCGGCGGCGGGGACCGCGGTGGCTGCTGGTCGCCGGGATCTCCGCGGTAGTGGCCGCGATCATCGCCGCGGTCATCGTCTCCACGGACGGGAGCCACAGCGCAGCGGTGACGCACCCCACGACAGGCCCGAGCGCGAGCGCGACCACGGCCAGGCCCACCGTCAGCGCCACGCCGACGACGGGAAACCTGACGCTGTATCAGCTTCAGGTCGGGGACTGCCTGAAGGGGTCTGACCTGGATCTCAACACCGATAACCCGTGGCCGAAGCTGAGCCAGGCGGTGCCGTGCAGCCAGGGGCACACCGCGGAAGTGTTCTACGCGAACAACAATTTCTGGCCGAAGAACGGGGCATACCCCGGCGACAAGGCCATCAGCAAGGCCGCCACGACGGCATGCGATAACGCGTTCCAGGCTTACGTCGGGATCGCGTATTCGAAGTCGCAGTACACCTGGACCAACATCATCCCGGATGCCAGCACATGGCCGAACCCGGGCGGCGACAGGGCGCTGCACTGCGTCGCCTACTACTCCACGTCCGCGCACCCGGCCGGGGCGACCCTCACCCGCTCGATCAAGGGCACGGATCAGTAGGCCGCGACCCGGCCAACCGCGGGGTGAGGCATGGATGACGTGAGGGTGCGCTGGACTGGTACCACCGCTCGTTCGGCTGAAAATTGATTTTTAGCTGGGGCGGGCCGGTCAGGATCCGGGCGGCGGGAAGCGGGACGGGGTTATGTCGGGAGGCTCGCGGAGGCCGAACTCTTCGCGGAGCGCGGTTCGGGCGGCTAGCTCGCCGCAGCGGCCGTGGACGCCCGGGGTTGGCGGGGTGGCGGAGGAGCAGAGGTAGACGCCGCGGATCGGGGTTCTGTAGGGGTTCCAGCTGATGGTGGGGCGGAAGGCGGTCTGGCGGAGGGACTGCAGGCCGACGGCGATGTCGCCGCCCACGTAGTTGGGGTTGCGGGACTCCTCGGCGGCGGCGGTACTGACCGACCTGGCCAGGATCAGGTCACGGAAGCCGGGGGCGAAGCGCTCGATCTGCGCCTCGATCTGGGGGGTCATGTCCTGGTCGGAGGCCGCGGGGACGTGGCAGTAGGTCCACAGGGTGTGCTGGCCTGCCGGGGCGCGGGTGGGGTCGGCGACGCCGGGCTGGACGACGAGGACGTAGGGACGCTCTGGGTGCTTGCCGGCGGCTACCTCGGCCTCGGCGGCGGCGATCTCCTCGTACCGGCCGCCCAGGTGCAGGGTGCCGGCACGGCGGCAGTCCTCGTTGGCCCACGGGACGGGGGCGGACAGGGCGAAGTCGACCTTGCAGACGCCGGGGCCGTAGCGGAATCTGCGCAGCGCGGCGCGGTAGCGGTGCGGCAGCCGGTGGCCGGCAAGCTGGGCCAGCGAGCGCGTGGAGACGTCGAGCAGGACGACGCGGGCGGGCGGGAGTTCGGACAGCGAGCGGACCCAGCGGCCGGTCTCGACGGTGCCGCCCGACGCGGTGACGGCGTCGGCCATCGCGTCGGTGATCCGTGCGCTGCCGCCCCGCACGACCGGCCAGCCGACGGCGTGGGCGAGCAGCACCAACATCAGGCCGATGCCCCCGGTGGGGACCGAGGTCAGCGGCATCATGGCGTGCGCGGCGGCGCCGGCCAGCAGCGCGCGGGACTCCTCGGTGCGCCAGCGGCGGACGATCGCGGAGGCGGGCAGCACGCCGCGGGTCGCGTAGCCGGCCACCGCCAGCGGGTGCGCGGGCGGGCGGCGCAGCGGGGCGAACACTGCCGTGACGATATCGTCGGCGTTTTCGGTCAACGGACCGAGGAGACGCTGGTAGGAGCGGCGGTCAGCGCCCAGGCGGGCGGCGGTCTGGGCCACGTCGCGGGTGAGGACCGCGGCGCGGCCGCCATCTAGCGGCTGGGCGAACTCGACCTCCGGGCGGGCGAAGGCGACGCCGCGCGCCTGCAGGTCGAAGCGCTTGAAGAACGGGGAGGCCAGGGCCAGCGGGTGCGCCGCGGAGCAGACGTCGTGGCGGAAGCCGGGCAGGGTCAGTTCCTCGGTGCGGCAGCCGCCGCCGATCGTGGGCGCACCCTCGATCACGTGCACCGCGAGCCCGGCCGCGGCCAGCGTGACGGCGGCGGCCAGGCCGTTGGGGCCGCTGCCGACGATGACCGCGTCCGGGTTCGATGACATGAGGTCAGCTTGCCATCTGGGGGCGCCGCAGCAGGCGGGCGAGGGCGGTCACCGGGGCGGCGATGATCTGCAGCACGCTGCGCACCATCGAGTTGTGCCAGATGTTGCTCGTGTTGCGCCACTGGCGTTTGGAGTCTACGCAGGTGCTGGCGGTGTCGATGCGCGGTTTGCCGATGGCCAGGCCCGGCAGCGCTACGTCGCAGGGATTGATGCCGGTGAGCGGCGGCTATGTGGTGAGGGCGAGGACGACCGTGACGGCGTGGCCGCCGGGGTTGATGGTGACCGTTGCGGCCAGGGTGATCAGGCTCGACGCGGTCACGGTAATCGCCACGCTGGCGCCGGATGCGAGCGAGCCGGAGGCGGGCGAGACGGTCAGCTTGCCGACGGCCGCGGAGCCGACCGTGACCGTATAACCGGTGACCGGGCCGCCCACGGCGGTGAGCGTGATCGTGCCGGTGGGCTTGCCGTTGACGACCGCGAGCACCAGCCGGGACGGGGCGATCGACAGGGTGCCCTGGGCCACCGACGGCGACGGGGATGCCGATGCGGACGGCCGCGCGGACGTCGGCGAGGTCGGGGAGGCGGCCTGGGACGCGGAGGACGAAGATCCTGGCGAGGTGGCACGCGGCGTTCCCGGCGTCCCTGGGCGGCCCTGCGTCGGCGTGGTTCCCGGTGACCCGACCGGCGACGCCGGACCGCCGCCGCTACGGAGGGGCGAGCCTGTCGGGTCGGGCGACGGGCTCGCGGCAACGGTGGCGGCGGGACGCGGTCCGCCGAGCATGCCGCCCGCGCCCGAGGCGGCCAGATGACCGTGCGGAGAGCCGCCACCAAGCGTGACGGCCGTGATGACCCCGGCCGCCACGACCGCCGCCGCGGCGCCGGCCACGAAGGTCCTGGCATGCGGCACGGCCCGGTGCCAGGGCGGCGGTGCTCCCGGCGGGCCGGCCGGCTTGGGAAAGCCGGACTTGCCGAACGGGCCGGCCCGGCCGATCACGCCGGCTCGGCGTACCACGCCCTCTGGGGTACCGTCGGCGCAGGCTGCCAGGACCCGATCACGGAACCCGGGCAGGACCGCGACCAGCGGGACCGCCCCGGCGAGCAGCGCCGGGGTCAGCTCGCGGCGCTTGCGTTCGCCGCAGATCTCGCAGCCGTCGATGTGCCTGCTGATGCGCTTGCGGATCAGCACGGTCAGCTGGCCGTCCCAGCCGGCCAGCAGGTCGTCAAGCGCCGGGCAGGCTTCCCGGCCGCTGCGCGCCACGAGCAGCGCGGCCAGCGATCGTTCCATCTGCTCGCGAGCCCGGGACAGGCGGGCGTGCGCGTGGTTGCGGGACACGCCGAGGATGTCCGCGAGGTCGCCGCCGTCCAGCTCCTGGCCCATGCTCAGCTCGAGGATGTCCCTGTCGGCCGGGTTCAGGCCGCGCATCGCGGCCCGGACCAGGCCGGAGAGCTCGGCGCGTTCGGCGGCGCGGCCGAGGTCGGAGGTCTCGCTTGGCACCTCGGCCGCCTCGTCAAGCGCGGAGGTGGCCTCGGCGGCCCGCAGCCTCCTGTGGCAGATGTTGCGGGCCACCGCGTACAGCCAGGCACGGAGCTTGCCCGGGTCGCGGAGCCCGCCGAGTTTGACGGACGCGATGACGAACGTGTCCTGCACGGCGTCGGCGGCGTCGGCAGGCTCGCGGAGCATGGACCGGCAGTAGGCGTGCAATGGCACCGCATACTTGTCGTACGCCTCAGCGAGCCCGCCCGGGTCACCGGCCACGATGGCGGCAACCACCTCGCTGTCTTCCATGCTGGATACGGTAGTTCGGGCAGCGTGTTCGATCGGGCAGAACGGCAGAACCAGCCGGCTACCCGAGCAGGACATCTACCCGACTGGGGATCTCGGTCGGCTCGACGTAGACCTTCAGGGCATCCCATCCGGTGCTGTCGATGTCCACCGGGCCAAGCTCGCCGGTCCTCAAGCGGCGCGGCAAGCCTCATCGCCGTCGACCTGGGCTACTGAACGTCGCGGTCCGCGAGCACGCCTTTGCGCACAAGCGCGGGCTCAGGCCGTAATACCACTGCCGTTCGGGAAATTGACATTATTTTTTATTCCGAACGAACGGTGGTGCTCGTCCCGGTCGCCCGCCACGATACGGTGGCGCAGAGCCGGAAGCCAGCCTCAGTAGCGCGGACTGATCCACACCGTGGATCGCCGACATGTGGGCGGGTGCCACGGCCTTTTGAACGACACTGGCCAGGTCATCTGTCATCCCGGGCCGAGTCCAGTCAACGGCCCGCTACGTGCTCGTGTCTTCGTGCGCGTGCGGTTCAGTACGGGTGGCCGGGATGTGTCTGGTTGTATGCCGTGACCGCCTGCTCCGGGATGCCGCCGTCGGCGCCGATCTCGAAGCCGGCGTCCAGCGCCCAGTCCCGGACTTCCGCCGTGCTGGCCTGCCACCGCGAGCCGCTGATCTCGGCGTGTGGCTTCCCGGCCCTGGCCAGCCGGATCGCTTCGGCGACCAGCTCGGCGGAACGCCGGGTCCGCTTCATGGCCAGTTCGGCGAAGACGGCTCGGGAAAGCTCTTCGACGGTCCGGCCGGGCCGCTGGCGTTCCAGTGCGCGCACGGTCTGAGTGAGTTCTTCAAGTCTGAAGGCGCCGGCCGGGTTATCGAACAGGCCCAGCTGAGGGCGCGCTGGACGTGATGGCATGAGGCTACGGTAACCGGCGGGGCTGTCATCGCGGCGCCGCATCGTAACTGGCGTGCTGGCGGGGCGGCTATGTGGTGCCGGGTGTTGAACGGGAGTCCGTCGAGTCCTGCTTCACCCGGCGACGCGGAACCGAGCGGCAGCACAATCGCCAGGACGGCGGCTGTGGCGGATGGGGAAGGCCAGTCGAACTCATCCACCATTCAGCGCGGCGTCCACCGCACCCCGTATTGCCGTGATATCTACAACGGCACAGTTGACAGCCGCCAAAACGTCACCCTGGCCTCACCTCGCTCGCGATGATCGCGCCGACTCTGTCGATCGCCGCCGCGCATGCCGGACAGATTGGCCTGCCCGCTGCGACCGCAATCGGCCATGCCTCTGGCAGGCAGCACGCCGATCCAAACGGCGATTCAAACTGACACCCACTACCCGCCTGCCAACCCGGTGTCACAAGGTAAACCTAGTCAAGAAATTACCGATGAGACCTGCTCGGATCTTCTGCGGCAATTCGTCACAAGGCGTTGCTCAATCAACCTACAGTATAGCC